>CAZCDQ010000007.1:0-39851 GCA_964497605.1 uncultured bacterium | reverse complement strand
AGGGGAATATATTTAGAAATCGGTCGAAGTTTGACTTTTGCAATTGGCTCATTTGTTTAAAATTTTAATGAAAAAGGTTTAATATTAAGCATGGCAAAGGCAAAAGATTTAAGAGAAATACCAGACCTCCCGGAAGAGATTAGGGATGCTGCTTTAGATGGTCATCTAGTTATCTTTGTGGGGGCAGGTGTTTCATATAATGTTGGTCTTCCTTCTTGGGCAAAACTTGCCACACTTGCTCTCGAAGAACTGTGTGAATTAGATTTAATGAATTATTCTGAAATGGATCAATTAAATAAGCTTGACCCAAAAAAACAATTATCAATTGCGAAACTTATCGCACATGAGAATAGCAGAGAACAAGATTTAATAAGATATCTAGAAACTGAAGAGGAAAATAAAGGAATTTATAAATATCTTAATCGAATTGGTTGTGCTTGTGTTACAACAAATTATGATTTACTATTAGCTCCATGTTTTAATAGTACTCATGATGCAACCACAACCAAACCATTTGTAAGAAGAATTTCAAATAAAAACGATTTTTATGTTGGCGAATTGAATACACCCGGTACTGTTATACATTTACATGGCTCAATACAAGAACCATCAACTATGATAGTAACAACAAAAGATTATTTAGAACATTATGATAACGATAATGTACAAACTTTTTTAAGAAATCTTTTTGAACAAAAATCAGTTCTTTTTATAGGATATGGTCTTGAAGAGGTTGAAATACTTGAACATATATTGAGAAGAGGTCATGCAGGTAAAATGGTACAAGGAACATTATATTCATTACAAGGTTTCTTTAAAAGTGAAGAACCGTTATACCTGAAACTGCATGAATATTATTTGAAATCCTTCGGAGTTAATCTAATTGGTTTCATTAAAGATTTTAAAAAATATAAACAATTAGACGATATAATTATAAATTGGTCAAATAAGATCGAAGTAAATGATCCTGCTTTATCTGAAGACTTAGATTTTATGGAGAAAACATTAAATGTTTAGTAAATTGAGTGTCAATGAAAATGATCTTCTTCGTAGAGTAAAAAAGAAAAAAGACCTTGAACCATTTTTCTTTCGTAAGATTAAAGGTATTCGTTGGTTTGATCCTTTACAAAAAAATGGCTATTTTTCTCCTATTAATAATAAGAAACCTATACAATCTGAAAAAGGAGGCTTTGAAATTCCCAATTGGCCTGTATTGAATTATTTAGTAAATACAAGTGAAGAATTGTCTTTTCCTAAAAACAAAGAATATATTGAAAAATTTCTAAATATTATTCGGGATATAACAGCTTATGCAAAAAAAAATAAATACAGTAATTATCTAACATGGTGGCAACTTTCAAAAACATTAAAACATATACCGTCTCAATATATTAATATTGATGATTTAGTTTTAATAGATTATTGGTTAGATGATCCATTTGACAAAATACTTATTGCAGAGGAATTAGGAGATAAATGGTTATTTATCCTTCTTGATAATGCTGATACCCATAATACAAATTTAGCTTTAAAATTGATTGATAAATTGTATAAAATTAAACCTGAAAAAAAGAATATTGGTGCTTCGAATGGTATTACTTTTTTTCTTAGATTTGATCATCACCATGCAAGAAAGTTGTTAATAAATAATGAAAGAAAATTAGCACTAATTTGTGGTGAAAAAATTGGTATTGATGCAGTAAAAATATTTGAAAATAAACTAATTAAAATATTTCAAAAAAAAACAAACAAAGATCAATGGTCATCAATTTGGCGAAATGCAATAGAAGAACATGAGCAAAATAAATACAAATCTAATGTTGAAGATATTTTGTTATCTGGTTATCGTGATAGTCTATTAGGATTTGTAGACAAAGATAAAAATTCATCTATAAGATATTTAAAAAAATTATTTAATAGAAAATATGAGACATTTAAACGTGTTGCAATATATACAATTAACCAAAGATATGGTGAACTTATAGATATCGTTGATATATTAATTGATGATGAATTTTTTTCTGACCAATATAGACACGAAATGTGGAATTTCCTTTATCAACATTTTCAAATTCTTTCTAAAGAACAAAAAGAAAAAGTATTTAAAATTATTGAAGATATTGTGATTAATAATAAAATCGAAAAAGATGATAAAAACCAAATTGCTTATAAACGTTCAATTTGGCTTTCAGCAATAAAAGATAATGACAAGAAAGCTTTAAAGCTTTATAAAAAGTATATTGAAATAACTAAAATTGAGCCAGAACATCCCGATTTTTCATTTTATATTTCATCTGGATGGGCTGGATATGAATCACCTATATCTCATAATAATTTAATTGAATTAAATACTGATGAACTAATAAATACTATTAACTCTTATAAAGATTATAGAGAATTTAATAAGTCTGACATAGAAGGTTTATCTAGAGCTTTTAAAGAAGTTATAAAAACAAAAGCGGATAAATTTTATTTGGATTTGGAAAAATTTATTGATTGTGATCTTGCTTATATATACCCAATAATTGAATCATATAATGATTTATGGAAAGAAAAAAAGCAAATACCTTGGAATTCAATTTGGCCTTTATTACTTGATTTTTGTGAAAAGTTAATAAAAAAAGAAAATTTTTGGAATGAGGAAAATGCTGAAAAAAGAGAGAGTTTTGTTGCAAATAGGCATTGGATTGTAAAATCTATAAGTAAATTAATTGAAAATGGCACAAAGCATGATGAGCATGCCTTTGACCAAAAATTACTTCCAATAGCGAAAAATATTTTACTCTTTATTCTTGAGCGACAAAAAGGTGAAAAATTTAGTAAAAAAAGTGACGCAGGAATATTTGCAATTAATAGTCCACGCGGATGTTGTCTAGAAGCTTTAATAAACCATTCACTCAGAAAATGCAGGATCGCAGATAAGGGAAATGATGACCATAATAAAGCATGGGCTGAATATGAACCAATATATAATTCAGAGTTGAAAAAAAATGAACATAACGAATATGAGTTTGCAACTCTTGTAACAATGTATTTACCAAATTTTCTTTATATGTCAGAAAAATGGATAATTTCAAATCTTTCTAATATATTCAACCATAATGATTATCAAAAATGGCTTTGCGCAATGCAGGGATACGCTTATGTAAGAATAATTTATTCAAAAGTTTACAAACATCTAAAAGAAAATGATGATTTAATAAAAGCTCTTGATGATAATAATTTAAAAAACATTAAAGAAAAAATTATACAAAATATTGTTTTATCTTTTATTTGGGATTATGAAAAAGAAGAAAATGATGGTAATAAACTTATTTCAGTTTTAATTAAACGAAATATTTATGAAGAACTTCATCATTTAATTTGGTTTGTCTGGACTTTAAGAGAGAAAAATATTAATGAATTGACAAAAAAAGTATTTACATTATGGCCCCGTTTACTTGAAAATATTAATTTATCAACCCAAGAAGGTCGAAAAATTGCATCTTCATTATGTTGTTGGTCAATATTCGTAGAACTGGTTGATGATATAACTGAAAACTGGCTTCTTAAAATTGCACCATATGCTTCTGAGGATTACAATGGGCCTATTTTATTAAAAGAACTAGCCCGGATAAGCGAAAAACAACCACTAAAAGTGCAAAATATTTGGCTTAAAATGCTTGTTTCATACAATTATGATTATCCTGAAGAATCTATACGTCAAATATTTAATAATTTGATATCTTTAGGATCAAACGGGAAAAGGAAGTCTAAGGAGATCGTTGATGCTTATCTGAAACATGGTATCGAGAGACCGCGTATATGGTTGAAAGATATTGAAAATTCAACTAATATTGGTGAATAGAGTTTTTAAGTAATATCAAACTCTAAATATTATTTTTATAAATTCTACCATAAAGTATTAAACATTTATTATTTCAAACAAATAAAACGACCTTAAAATTATTCCCTACAATCCCGACATCCATCACCGCCAATCGACCCGCTTATCAGGATACGATTATTCCACGCCCGGCGGATATTTTGTCACCGTTGTAACCCAACACAGGGAATGTTTATTCGGAGATATTGCGGACGGGGAAATGGTATTGAATGATGCCGGGAAAATGGTTGAAAAATGGTATTTCGAGTTGGCACATAAATTCCCGGACATTAAATGCGGTGAATATGTTATCATGCCAAATCATTTTCATGCAATCATCCTTAATGTAGGGGCAGACCTGCGTGTCTGCCCTGATCAAAATGCCAACAACACACATGATATGAATACCATACAAAACGGCAAAAACAACAAGGGCGAACACATAGGTTCGCCCCTACTACAGAAAATCATGCAATGGTTCAAAACAATGACAACCAACGAATATTTGCGAGGTGTTAAACACTACAATTGGCCCGCATTTCACGGGTCCTTATGGCAACGAAATTATTGGGATCATATCATCCGAAATGAAATCGATCTATCGAGAATCCGCGAATACATTGTAAACAATCCCCTCCAATGGGAATTGGACAACGAAAATCCTTAACATTCTTGCCCTTAACCTACATTGGCGATAATATTATCAGGTCAGACACGTAGGTCTGCCCCTACATGCGATGGTTACACCCAAATAACCCCTCCCAAAAAAAACCATTTGCAGTTCCACGCATTTTCCCGTTAACTTTAAACGATACCCCTTATCACAAATATTATCCGTCAATCGACCGTCTTACGAAAGGTAATCCAATGAAAAGCAGATATTTATCTGTTCTTCTAACCGGTTTGCTGCTGATCGCCGCATCCCCCGCCTTCACCCAGCGTGGGCAGACGCCGCCGGTCACATTTAACAAAATCTCCGATTGTCTCTACGAAATTCAGGGTGGTTCCGGCGCGGCATCGGGAGCGTATATCGGCGACGACAGCGTGATCCTCATCGACGCCAAAATGGATGAAGCCTCGCAACAGGCGATACTTGACAAAATCGCAGATATGACCGATAAACCGATTAAATACCTTATCAATACCCACAGCGATGGCGACCATATCAACGGCAATCAATATGTCCCGAAATCGGTGACCATCATTTCGCACGAAAACTGCCGGACGGAAATCCTCGGGCCGGGCAGAAACGGCGAAGGATCCCAATGGACAAATACCGAACTCATGCCGTTTGTGCCTTCGGTAACATTCACCGATAAGATGGCGGTTTATCCCGGCGGACAGAAGGTTGCGTTGTCTTATCACGGTGTCGGACACACGACCGGCGACGCGGTCGTGTTTTTCGCGGAAGAGAAAACCGCATTCATCGGCGACATGGTGTTTCTCGAACGGCCGCAGCTCATTCATTCATATAAGGACGGCAACAGTTTAAAATATGTAGAGACGGTGACCAACATGCTCGCATCGGTCGATGCCGATAAATTTGTCACCGGCCACAGCAGCATCGTAAACCGTTCCCAGATCAGAGCGCACCTCGAGCAAATGAAACAGCGTCAGGCAAAAGTCAGATCACTTATGTCGCAAAATAGGACGCTTGCGCAAATTCAAAACGAATTCGCAGAGAACGAAGCAACGCTTATTGAAACGATTTATAATGAATTGAAGAATTAATAGCAGGGAGATTTTTTTTGAATACACGATTTCACTATACAACCTTGATTCTTATGGCGTTGCTCATGGTAACGCTTACCGGATGCGGAAGCGGCACAGACGACGGCATTCAGACATTCCGGTACCGACTCGCGACAGATCCGCCGAGTATCGATCCTATCCACACGACCGACACCTCCTCGGCAACCATTGTATTCCGCATTTTCGAGGGCCTGGTCGATCTCGACCCGGTCACCCTCGAGGTTGTGCCCGCCATCGCCGAGCGGTGGGAGATTTCGGAGAACGGCATGACCTATATCTTCCATCTGAAACGTGGCGTGACATTTCACAACGGCCGCGAGGTTACATCAGCGGATTTTCGTTACAGTTTCGAGCGCTGCCTCACGCCGGAGAACATCTCCGAGCGGAGCTGGGTGCTTGCACCAATCAAGGGCGCGGAGGATATGCTTGCAGGTAATGCCGACACGCTTACCGGGATGGAAACGCCTGACGACTACACAGTGATTTTGAGATTGGAAAAACCGTTTGCGCCGTTCCTATCGTACATATGCATGGAGGCCGCGCGCGTATCGGCCCGTGAAAGCGAAACCGCTAAAGGATATGTCCCCATCGGTACCGGGCCTTATAAATTCATCGACTGGCAGCACGATATCCGGGTGAGCCTCGAGGCGTACGAGGGCTATCACGGCGATGTGCCTGCGATCAAACGGGTCGATTACGAGATCGTGCCCGATGTCGGTGTGGCGTATCAGAAATTCCTTGCCGGAGAACTCGATCTGGTGAACGAAATCCCGCCCGGACAGCTCAGGTTCATATCTGAACGGCTCCCCGACTCGGTGAAAATGTGGCCGTTTCTCCGCAACGAATATATCGGATTCAATCACACGCGTCCGCCGTTTAAGGATAATCTAAAACTCCGTCAGGCGCTCTCCTGGGCGGTCGACCGTGAAAGTATTGTGGAGGAACTTTACGAAGGCGCCGCAACGCCTGCGAACTGCGTGCTTCCTCCCGGCATGAAAGAGCGGGACGATACCATCGATATTTACGGATTCGACCTCGACAAAGCCGCGCAGCTTCTTGCAGAGGCGGGCTATCCCGGAGGCGAGGGTCTTTCGGAACTAACGCTCTGGTACAACAACAACGAAATGCATCAGCAGAATGTCCAGTTTATCCAGTCCACATTCAAAAAGATTGGAGTGAACGTTCGGCTGAAAAGCCTCGACTGGCCGGCGTACCTGAAAGCGTGCGAAAACCACGAACCCGACATGTACCGGCTCGGATGGGTCGCGGATATTCCCGATGCCGACAATTTTCTGTATATTCTGCTGAATTCGGCGCAGATTGGGCCGCCCGGTAATTATTCCGGCTATTCTAATCCAGAATTCGACCGTCTTACCAACGAGGCGCGGATTATTACCGATCCCGAAAAACGTATCGAGTTCTACCGAAAAGCAGACCGTCTCGCGACCGAAGATGCCTGCTGGATTCATATCATGTATTCCACCCAACGCATACTGTTTAATCCCAATTACGAGGGGCTGGTACTGCCGGCGCAGGGCGATTTCAGAATCCCCATCGAACGGCTGTGCCCTAAAGGAACCGTGCAATGACCGAGTATATTCTCAAGCGGCTGCTCATGGTCGTTCCGATTCTGCTCGGCGTCGCCACCATCATTTTTGCACTCATGTTTCTGGTACCCGGCGATCCGGCGCGGCTGCTCATGGGACAGCACGGCGATGAGAAAGTCCTTGAAAACATTCGGCGCGAACTGGGATTAGACAAACCGGTTTATATTCAGTACGCCCGATATATAGGTAAACTAGCGAAAGGCGATCTCGGCACGTCGTACCGTCAAAAACGTCCGGTCACTGAAATCATCCGTGAACGGTTTCCGGCCACAGCGAAACTCGCGGTGGTGAGTATGATCATTTCAATCGTAATCGGGATTTCGGCGGGAATAATCGCGGCAGTCTACCGCAACAAGTTCTGGGATATGCTGGTTATGGTGCTGTCGCTCTCGGGGATATCCATGCCGGTGTTCTGGCTCGGCATGATGCTGATACTTATATTCGCGTCAGGCCTCGGCTGGCTTCCGGTGGGAGGATACGGACAATCGGGCGATCTCCGTCATATCCTGCTTCCCGCATTATCATTGTCGGCGGTATTTGTTGGGTACATCGCACGTATGATGCGGTCGAGCATGCTCGAGGTCATCGGCAAGGATTATATCCGCACCGCACGGGCGAAAGGGCTCTCCGAACGGACGGTGATTATCGGCCATGCGCTTCGAAATGCATTCATTCCGGTGATTACAATCATCGGGATAAATTTCGCCGGACTCCTCGGCGGCGCTGTCGCCACCGAAACCGTGTTCGCCTGGCCGGGACTCGGTCGTGCCACAGTGGACGCTATCCGTGTCCGCGATCTGCCGGTTGTCGAGGGATGTGTAATATTTCTGGCGTTTATGTTTGTGATGGTAAATCTGCTCGTGGATATATCGTATGCCTGGATCGATCCGCGGATACGGCTGGACGGCAGACAGGAACGGTAATAAAAGCACCTTTCAACAATAGGAGGAATTATGTTAAAACAAATCGTGATTTTTATATGCGTTCTGCTTTTATCCTCGGCAGCCGCTGCGCAGGACTACAGCATGCTCGACCCAAAACCCTACCAGCCGGGAATTGACAGCGATATCGACATGTTCATGAACAACTGGCGGAATTCAATGCCCCGTCACTCCCACGGCTCTCTGATCGAACGTGACGTTTTCACCAAGGGCGATCCGCTTCACCCGCCGCGAAAAGGCGCGGTGCTCACCTATATGGACAGCTATTCTTATTCAACGCTCGATGAGGGGTCATCCACAAAACCGGTGACGCTTGACGGCAAGCAGGAAGTATTTTATTTTCTTTCCGGAAACGGTATCATGAAAACCGTAGATATTACCGCCAACCTTTATAAGGGTATTGCCGTGCTTGTTCCGCCGGATATCGAATTTACTATCACGAACACAGGTAATGAGCCGCTGGAGATGTATCTTGTCTCGGAACCAGTCCCGGACGATTTTAGGACGAACACCGAAATCCTTGTGCGCGATGAGAACACATTGCCGTATTCCCGTTCCGACGTTCACTGGGTTATGACATTCAAACAGCTTTTCAGCACTTCAGACGGATTATATCACATTCAGTCGATCATCACGGTCATATTCGCGCCGAAAACGATTGCGCATCCGCACAGTCATACGCCGGGCACCGAGGAGACATGGATGGCGTTGACTGAAAACGCGTATTTACTTTTCGGGAAACAGCTCCGGTATCAACCGCCTGGTACAGCGTTTCTGATTCCGGTGGACGGCAACACACCGCATGCGACGATCAACACATCCGATCAACCGGTGAAAATGTTCCATGTCGCTCGATACGGCAATCATAAAGTACGGGAATAGAACTATTTATGCATCAACAATATTTCTAACGTTATCATCACAATTCTCATCACCGGAAATCACCTGTCATGAAAAAACCATTTTTGATATATGTTACCTTTTTTCTTATGTTCGTAACCGGCTGCAGCATTTTAAAAAATCGGGACCGGGATGTATTGATCGGTACGTGGCTAGGGATTCATTCGTCGGGCGCCGAGGTTGTGATCGAGTTTCAGGAATTTTCAATGGTCGATTTCAAAGTCCTGCCGAATTATGTCGATTATTGGTTCAGCGGATATTATAGAGCCGATATATCGAAAAATCCCGGCACACTTGATTTTTACGATGTGAGAGCCGATGCCATTGCAGGCAATATGTTTTACGGCATTATCCGGTTCACCGATGATCATGAAATGGAGCTTTACGGAACATTCGGAAACTCGGGACAATTGAAACGGCCTGAAAAAATCGACATACATGCCGAATTGCCCTCGGTGTATATTCTTTTAAAGAAAGATTGAAAGGAATCAACAGACTTTTTTCTTAAAAATTTGCGTAAAATGTATTATAATGATAGTACACTTTTCGGTTACCGGATAATCTTCTTTTTTCTGCTTGGAGGCATAGGTTGTCCCGCACATTTCTTTTGGTAATTACGATTATTACATGTTTTGCAACAACGGTATCTGCGCAGAATCAGCTTGACGGGCGGCCGCTAAATCCCGATATCGACCCCGATATCGACATGTTCATGGGGAGTTGGCAGGAATCAATTCCGTTTAATACACACGGCTCACTGGTCGAACGTGCAATTCTCAAACCGCTCACAGACGAAGATCATCTCCGCCCAACCCAACGTGGCGCGGTGCTTCGAAATATTAACCGGTTTTCACGTGCGACGCTTGACCCGCATGCCTCGACAACACCGGTCACACTCAACGGCGAGCAGGAAGTCCTGTATTTCATCTCAGGGGAAGGAATAGTCACTGCCGGGGGCGAAACGGTGTCCGTATACGATGGCATCCTCATCCTGATACCGGAAAGACTTGAATTTACTATTATCAACACCGAAGATGAAATTTTAGAGCTATATCTTGTCAGCGAAAAAGTCAGCGATGGTTTTCAGCCAAATAAAAAAATGACGGTCGTAAATGAAAAAGCCATACCATTCAGAGATGAAGGGATTCTTAAAACCCATTGGAGCCATAACGGGAAAAATATTTTCAACAGGCGGAAGGGTCTATCAACACTGAATGCAATTAACCTTATCACCTTTAATGCTATGACCATTGGTCATCCTCACAGCCATGGCGAGGATATTGAGGAGATTTGGTTAGTAGTCAAAGGTAAAGGTATCGCATTTCTCGGGAAAGAAATACGTTGGCAGTATCCGGGAACAGCATATAAGATTCCGCAAACAAACTTTACCCCCCATTCAAATATTAATGTAACTGAAAAGCCGGTAAAGTATTTTTATATATCAGTTTATAAGAATTAAACAGTTTAAATATTAGTATTAACAAAAATCTTTAACCATTAACCGGAGAAAAACTATGACATCCAATATCAACAAAGCACTCTCCATCCTCGATGATTGGAAAGGTGAAAATTATGCTCACGGCAACGGTGTAATCGGTAAAACCGGCGAATTCGCAGCGTCCTATGGTTCGACAGCGCTCCTGGTTGTCGCCGGACTCGGTCTCGACTGGATTGAAAACATATACCCGGCTATAACAGCCTCACTCGATGCCAACAATGTATCATACACGGCAATCGCAGGCGCCGAACCGAATGCGCCCCATAAGGATGTATACCGTATTGCCAACGAAATTTCCAAACTTCGTCCGGACTGCATCGTTGCAGTCGGCGGCGGAAGCACTATCGACGCTGCAAAATACGCAAGTGTGATCGCCGCGTACACAGTCGAACAGAACATGGAGCATCTTGACGCATCGCTCGCGCTGGCTTCGACAGTCGAGCCGTTCTTCGGCATGGGCAATGTGACCAAAATCAAAGAAGCGTCCGGTGTTGCACCGATTCCCGTTGTGGCAGTAGAAACGATTTCATCTTCGGGTGCACATCTTACGAAATACGCAAACATAACCGATCCCATGACCGGCCAGAAAAAGCTGATTATCGATATGGCGGTCGTACCGGAAAAAGCAGTATTCGATTACAGCGTCACGGTCGGCGCGCCGACATCATTAACCATGGACGGCGGTCTGGACGGTATCGCACATATGTGGGAAGTACTTATGGGCGCAACCGGCAAAGGTTATTATGA
The DNA here is from genome assembly GCA_964497605.1 of uncultured bacterium. GTDB lineage: Bacteria > Latescibacterota > Latescibacteria > Latescibacterales > Latescibacteraceae > Latescibacter. The sequence continues at coordinate 28,541 of CAZCDQ010000007.1, read as the reverse complement.
TAAAGTCGAGGAAATCGCAGTCGAGGGCATCTCGCTCATTGTCGAGAATCTCCCGAAAGCAATCAAAGACCCCATGGATGTAAACGCCCGCGTGGCGCTCGGAGCGGGTACCGATCTCGGCGGTTATGCTATCATGGTCGGCGGGACAAACGGCGGACATCTCGGCTCGTTCTCGCTCGTGGATGTCACCTCACACGGCCGTGCATGCGCGCTTCTGAACCCATATTATACGGTGCTGTTCTCATCCGCAATCCAGCAACAGCTTCGGGCGGTCGGCGCGGTATTCAAAGAGGCCGGATTCATTACCGATGACCTTGATGCGCTCGAGGGCAAGTCGCTCGGTCTGGCGGTGGCAAACGGTATGATTGCGTTCTCGAAAAGCATCGATTTCCCGTCAACACTCGCCGAGGTGGGCGCAACCGAACAGCATATCGACCGTATGATCACCGCGGCGAAAAATCCGCAGCTCGCCTCAAAACTTATGAACATGCCCACGCCGATGGATCCATCCAAAGGCGATGTGGATACATACATGAAACCGGTGCTGCACGCCGCGCTGACCGGCGATTTCTCGGGCATTAAAACGATGCCGATGTAATCCGCCGTCTTCATGCGGAAAAAAGCCATGTGTATAATTATACACATGGCTTTTATTTTAGCGATTCCTGTCCGCCGATTAAATCCCCTTAAAACATAACAACCGTCTGATTCAGCTCCGGCGCAGTCGCCGGGAAATGCATTTCCGTTCCGTCCGCAGCGATAGCTTTCACATAGTATTCGATATCGTTTCCGGCAACAACACTTACCGAAAGTTCCGCCGAGTAAATGCCCCGGTTCACATGGGTAAGCGGCACTGGGGTGAATTCACCGATACCGAGGGGACGCCAATACAGATCGGCTTGTGAGAGCTGTTCGTTATCGAGCACGATGACTTTCAGCCGAAGCGGCTCGCTTGCCATGATGGACGTGCGGACTGTCGGCACGATCAGCCGCGGGCTGTCGGTGTACTCCGTTGACGGGACCGTATCAGCAGGCAGTTCACCACCGTATGTACTAATATCCCATGCCGCCCGCGCAAGCGCCAACACACTCAGATCGGTTATACTCTCGCTCTGTACCATGCCGATCAGAGCGGTGCATTCGTTTTTCAGGGAGTTTGACGCATTTTCACGTATTCTGTCCGCCTGAAACTGCGGGGCCGTCGTACTGTCGCTGTCGTCCGGAAGTGCGATCACCCATTTGTCGCGGGAATATATCCGTCCGAGCGCATCATCGGTGGAAGATTGTCTGTGACTGCCGGTAACAGACACCGCCGCGATATCGCGGTTCAACTCCTTATCGAGTTCCGGCCAGAACGAAACCCCGCCTGCTGCGAGCGTGAACGAGACATCGGTATCTTCCATTACCCCGGCTGCCGCACGCAGGATGGATGGTATATCCACCGGATTATTCACGGTCATTCCCCGCTCATACGGTGTCAGCATCACAAAATAATCGGGATTGTATGTTTCTCCTATTCGGACGAACAAATCAGCGTACTGTTCGCCGAGACGTCCGGATTCCGCCTTTTGCATATCGATGCCAAGTCCGGTTTTTATACCAAGATCACGCGCATATGCGAATAGGTTGATGGTCATGCTGTCCCCGTCGAACAAAAGTTTTTCGCTGCCGCTGCTGTAAAGCCCGAAATAGTTCATCCCGAGCTTAGGAAGCTGGGACAGCGCCGCCATATAATCGTTCTCGCTCCATATATCCGGGTCATCGGGATACTCGTATACAGATTGAATACCCCGCAGCTCAAAAAGCGGTTTGTCATCCTGATTGAGATCGGTCAGCTCGAATACAACTTTATTTCCCGGGATAATATCGCCATGGAGGTAAAACCTTACACCAAGGTTTTCGGCAAACCGGTAGGCAGCGTACAATGTTCCGGTCCCGTCGCCGGTAACCAGAAGAACACGCTGTTTTCCCCGTGTAATCGTTTTCAGCAGATAATGGTCGGCTGTCAGAATATTGAGGAGCGTGTTTAATCCGGCCTCCCGGGCTATTGAGCGCATGACAGGACGGTCTTTTTCCGCGACCACAATCATATCTTCCCGTTTAGGAAGTTCAAGCTCATCGGAAATAATATCCAAAAGGCGGCCGGACCGGAGGTATACATATCGTCTTATCTCACGGGCGGCAAGCCTTTCACGGGGCGAGGCATCGACCGGAGAAACAATAACTACGGAGCGTTCTCTTGAAAACAATCCGCATCCGGATATGACAGCCGCACAAAATATACTTGCAATAATTATCCTGAATGATCTGTTCATGATGCATCCTTCGAAATTTCGGTGGGTAGTACAAATCGATTGATTGATTGAGAAAACAATTGTTGTATACATGAAAAACGCAGATATTATGTTGACATCGGGCCGAATTTATATCTGTTTTTTCCCTCACTTTTCGCCGAATACATGGCAAAATCAGCTTTTTTAATCAATGTGTCCACCGATTCGCCGTCTTCGGATATCGCGATGCCGACGCTACAGGTAATAAAGTCGATTTTATTATTATAGTATGGTTTTGCAATAGATTTGAGGATACGATTTGCAAGCGTTTTGTAATCTTTGCTTTCATCCTTTCCAACGATAACGACAAATTCGTCACCGCCGTATCTTCCGATAAAATCCGATTTACGAAGAATCTTACGAAGCCGGCTGGCAGTTTCATTTAATACTTCGTCACCTGCTTCGTGACCGTAACGGTCGTTCGCCTGTTTGAAACCGTCCAGATCGATAAAAAAAAGGGCGGTCTCGTTGACACGCTGATGAAGCTGAAAATCCAACTGATTAACAAATGCCTCGCGGTTATACAAATCGGTCAATTTATCGTGCGTTGCCTGATAGATCAGCTTCTTTGTTTCCATATCTCTTATTGTATTTATTCTGACTGTATAATGTCCGATAAATCCGGCGATAATCCCCGAAAGAAGTGTAAAAGTCAACGACCATGGCAGAAATTCCAGCCTGAATACTTTCGTGACACTGATCAATTCGGAATCTATCATCAGTTGCATCTCATAATTATATAAATACTTATGAATCCTGTCTGAAATAACCATTAACGCCGGAGAAACGATAAAATATCCGAAAAATAATCCCTCTATGACCATTATCATAACAGGACGTTTTTTCATTCCGGCAAATATTCTTTCTAACATTTTTTCGTAATTCCCCCAATTCACGATTGAAATGCTGTTCTATCGGTTGAAACCTTTGAATGATAATACGTTATTTGAAAATCTTCTGCAAGCATATTTTCAATGTTATCGATTATTTCGATACATAATTATCCCTGTTTTTGCGGACATATCGGTTTATTCCGGCATTAATAACGCTTAACGGCGATATACCGAAAATATCTCTTTTCTAACTGGCAATCATTCTCTATTATAAAAATAAAGGACAGATTCTGAAAAAAAAACAACATTGAAAGCAACCGGCAATGAATACACAGAATCGGGCATATGTATATGCCGTATTTGCGATCCTCTTCTGGTCAACTGTTACGACAGCATTCAAACTCTCATTACTTTATATTTCTTATTTTGATCTTGTGCTGTACTCTTCCCTCGTTTCGAGCATTTTCCTGTTCATTGTTCTCGCCGTCGAACGGAAACTAAAATTACTATGGGCCTGTTCAATAAGGGACTATATCGTTTCCGCAGCGCTCGGGTTCCTGAATCCCTTTCTATATTATACTGTATTATTCAAAGCATATTCGATTCTTCCCGCCCAGACCGCGCAGCCGTTGAACTGGACCTGGCCGCTTATGCTTGTCATACTATCCGCACCGCTTTTGAAACAAAAGATTGGCATGAAAAATATCACTGCCATAACTGTGAGTTTTACCGGTGTGCTGATAATCTCGACTCAGGGGCATATCATGAGCCTGAATATCTCAAACCAGCTCGGCGTTATGTTGGCGCTGGGAAGCTCGATCGTGTGGGCGTTGTATTGGATATACAACATAAGAGACCGTCGCGACGGAACTGTGAAACTGTTTTTGAATTTCGCGTTCGGTACCGTCTATACATTTTTGATGTTGATTTGTTTCGCCACAATCGAATTTCCGAAAATTCGGGGAATTGTCGGCGCGGTATATGTGGGGCTGTTCGAAATGGGACTGACATTCGTTGTGTGGATGAAAGCGCTGAAACTCTCCGAAACGACCGCGCTCGTGGGGAATATCATCTACCTGGCTCCGTTTTTGTCGCTGATTGTCATTGCTCTTGTTCTCGACGAAAAAATTTGTTTTTCGACTGTCATCGGTCTCTTTTTCATTATTGCGGGGATATTTATTCAGCAGCACATCTCACGAAATGCATAAAACGATGTGGTTATTATTAAAATTCCAGATGAAAGTGCTTTCATAAATATTGAAATTGTTTATATTATTCGTATTTCGAGAGTATTTTTTTTGCTGTTGTCCCTTTTTTCAGTATTTTTTTCAATAAATACGCCATTTTGTGACGAGTATCACCGAAATATATGGAACAATCTTCTATTTTGAAAATTAAGATTCGTTAGTAACATATTTTTTAGTTTTAATCCCATTTCCCTGCCCTTTTAATTCATTCCCCCGAAATGAGGGCAGGGAATATGGGACTTTTTTATGTAACGGCTTAACGGAATTCTGGATGATTCTTCAGTTCCTTTAATTCCGTCTCGCATCTCGTTTTATACGGACGCTGTTTTTTTCGTACCGTGATACCGGCTCCACAAACGGTCGTTCGTTTGTCCGTCGTTCCACTCGTCTGTCGGCAAGAACCAGCCTTCTTCTTCAATCAGTACTTTCCGCAACGCCTCTTCGTCAAGCTCGAATCCAAGCCCCGGACCGTTCGGTACATCGATATATCCGTCTCTCACCAGGGGATTTTCGATATTTGCATACAGATCGTCATACCAATCTTCCGCATCCTCGACATGATGATGCTCGCAGCACATGAAATTCTCGGTTGCGGCCGCGGCATGAACACTTGCCATCATCATCGGGGGTAATCCGGCATTGTGAATCGCCATAGCGATACCATGTTCCTGAGCAAGATCGCCGACTTTCTTCGTTTCGAGAATACCGCCGACCGGGCCGGTATCGGGGTGGCAGATCGCGATCGCTTTCTTTTCGAACAGATCCATGAATCCTTCTTTCAAGTGGATATCCTCGCCGGTCAGGATAGGCGTTTCGCAGGAATTTTTTAGCCTGACATACTGGTCTGTAAGCTGCCACGGCACCATATCCTCGAGCCACGCCAGATTAAATGGATCGAGCGCTTTGGCGAGCTTGATGCAGCTTTCGATGACAAAATGGCCGTAATGATCGGTGGCAACCGGTATTTCCCAGCCGATAATATCGCGCACAGCGGCGACATATTCCTGGGTGAGTTTCAAACCCTTATCGGTAATGGTCATACCGGTAAACGGATGCGGAATATTCCATGACTCGATCATTCCCGGAGGTGCAGTCATAGTACCCTCGATGTTGCGCAGGAGACGGTGTACCGGAAGGTCCATTTTTAAGAACTTAAATCCCTGATTCATGCGTTCTTTTAGTCTGTTTGCCATTTCTACCGGATCATGCGAACTATCGGTATCGGCGTAGATGAGAACCTTGTCGCGAAATTTTCCGCCGAGCATCTGCCAAACAGGAACGTTCCAGGCTTTTCCAGCGAGGTCCCAACATGCCATTTCAACGGATGATACACCCGCGCCCTGACGGGACACACCGCCGAACTGTTTAATTTTGCGGAAAATCTGGTCGACATTACACGGATTCATGCCAAGAATCCGTCTTTTGAGCATGAGCGCATAATTTTTGCTCGAGCTTGCATGCAATTCACCGTATCCTGAAATTCCCTGATTAGTATCCAGCCGTAAAATATATTGCCGCCAGTTGCCGAACCGTGCGAGGCGCATATCGGTAATTTTCAGGTCTGTGGGACTCGAATTGGTATTAACCTGCGCGGAAATCGAATCAAGATCGGCGTTAGTGACCAGACTTCCCGCGCCGACCGCCGCTGTTGCCGCATAAGATTTTTTCAGGAAGTTTCGTCTTGACAGACCGCGTGAAAATTTAGACATTTTTTTGCTCCTTTCTGAATGAAATTGACACAAGTCAAACCTGTAACATGTTACAAATTATATAATAACAACGGATACAAAAACATTCTATTTCTGCCTTAAATTTTCTTCATCAACCAAAGAGCAGCGTTTTTGTGGAGTTTCCTTATCTCTTCGTGTAAATACTCTTCGAGCGTATGCCCCTGCGCCATGAAACACACTCTTCCGGCGCCGTAATCGTATGCCCAGCCTGAAGCGCATGATGGCCCGAAACCACGTTCGCCGAGCCTCTCATCGTAATGTGGGTCCCCTTTGATGTTATTATACGACCAGCCATCAATAGTTTCATTCCGCAGAATTACATATTTGGGGTCTTTGTCATACTGATTGTAATGATGTTCTCCGGTAGTCACGAAGTCGTTCACTCCCTGCGTGATAGGGTGTTGATTGTTTGCGACAGTCACACGATATGGTCGCACCGACACAGATTCCCCCAGGTTTCCCGAATGCTGAAGCCAGTATCCGCCAATGACATCACGGAGAATAGGTCTTTCGGGGGGACGGGCGAGACCTGTGCTGTTGTGAAGGAACAAAGCTCCGCCGCCGTTAAGTACGAATGACTGCACCACTTGTTCCATTTCGGAGGTCATTTCACGGATGTATCCGCGAGCGAATATGAGCATTTTATAGTCTTTGAGATACTCTGTTTTTAAAAGCGCAGGATCGCGGCTGTAGTCGATTGTAATACCGGCTTGACGGACAATATTGTTATCAAGAGCGGTTTTGACCATATCGAATGGATGAGAGTTATCGCCGAGGAGCGCAAACGCAGTGGCTTTTTTTGTTTGCCCTAACGCTTGTCCTGTAAAGTATGTGCCAGTCAAACCGAGAGTTCCAATGGTTTTTAGTGATTTACGCCGATTGATGTTCATATTCATTACCCTCTAATGATTTTAATTTCTGGATTATTATTATGTTAAAAGCTGAGAAGATTCCGTATAAAAGCATTTATGATTATACACTTATCCTTCTCCAGCCGGATCGAATATTATATCTTCCAATCTGTCGCCGTCGAGATCGCAGATATTAGCGGCTATTTTCACCGGCTGATTCCTTTCATTGGTTTTCTTTACTTCCAGCATAAGAGTATTTTCACCCTTGCGCAGTGTGATGAATTTTGACGGCGTTGGATCGTATGTGAGAGAATCTGTTGTATATGGTCTTTCAACGCCGTTAATAAAAAACCTGAATTCACATCCGGCGGCACCGACAAGAAGCTGACCGAGAAGCCCTTTCCTCATACCGTTTATTTTGAGAAAGAGATAATACAGTGAGTTTTCCTTGGCATTGTCACTTCCGGGTATCGGATACAGTAGACATTCTTTAAAAATTAACTGTTCCACCAAGTGTTCGTTGTCAATAACAGCATCGCCGTCGAGCTGTTTCCACTCATTACCGGCAAGCCGTTCACCAGCTTTTGGTTTGAGCTTAGCGGGTTCTTCGAGCGGTTTCTGAACCGGTCCTAAGATGAGCCACTTACGAATACCGCGCGCTACGTATTTGCGCGACATATATCGATCCGATGCTCTTGAATAATTGACACTGATGGATTTGACCGGCGGACCGGCGATGCTGAAACGGTCGGGCCGCCATTCGCCGAGTTTTTTCATGTGAGCGAGGCGCAGGATATCAAAATCAAGCGGATTGAATCCCATCGCCATGTTGGCGACCGCCTCAGCGGCGACAATATCACCGCCAGCTATAACGATATTGTGATTGAATCCGATACCTTTCTGGCCGCTGTGATGACTCATACATGCCCAGAATCCCTCTCCGACACCGTAATCGGGCTTGATGGCACAGGTCAGGTCCACTATACCGCGAATAAGGTTAAAATCGCTTCTACCCTGATGAATTACTGCCTTATGAATTCTAGTGGGATCATAAGAGACCGAATGAACGCAACCGATGAAGTTTTTCATAAAAAGAGTGGTGCCAACGGTTCCGTGGGTTTTCAATACAGGTACCGTGATCAGGACATCTTTTCCAATAACAGTTTTTGGCATAAAGAGTCCCTTTCGGCGAGAAGGTTTTTTGTCGGATGTTCCATCAATGTTGTCTGGCGGGAGGAACTGAAGAGCATTCATCCCGGTTTTATAGGGGTCGAAATCGGTCACATAAACCGCCTCATCTTCATTGAGATCAACTATATCGACAATAGTGTTGTTTTTACCATTCAGCTGATCCACAATTTTTGCATACGAAAGATTATCGAATCCCTCAAACTCGTAATGCCAGCCGTCGATATAGTTTCCCGGTTTGATTTTACCTTTGGAATTATACCATGATGCCGGACCTTCTGCTATGGTTATGCGGCGCGGCGCTATTTTCTCGATGAGATATTCGGTTATTGCTTTCACAACTCTTAGATCAGTTACGAGTGAATGAGCGTCCTCATCTCTTTCAAAATCAGGTGCAAGCCCACCAACGAATTTATATGCTTCACCGGAAAGCCAGGCTACTCGAACGATATTTGTTTTGATTACAACCCAGTTATTCTTGTTCACAATATTAAGCAGGCTCCGTGGCGATGTATCACGGTCCAGGGCAAGCCACACTATATCACGCACCTGTTCGTATGTAAGTTGGACATTAAGAGGAGCAGGATTGCGAAGCTCCGGTTCATTTGACGCGGCAATTGTCACAAGCGGCCTTTCATTGGAGAGTATTTCCTCTGCCGCAAAGGAATTGTTTTCAATATTTAACTGATTAAGGCCGACCCCGCTAACAAGCGAAGTGGTTGCGGTTTTTTTAATAAAGACACGTCGTTTCATAATTTTCTCCATATCTACCATAACTCCTATTTTATTGTATTCCTATGTTTGAGATGATAAACCGGAATCTGAAAATCCGGTGATACACATACTGAAAACTGATTCGTTAAATATTCGCGCAAACGCTTTAAAAAAAATGCTTGATACTTAGTATAAATGTATATATAGTTAATGCAAGCATAATTTATATATCAAGCTTTTTTTAATACACAAATTGCCGAGGAGACCTGTTTCATGAAAAGACGTATTCCCGTTTTCGCACTGTTTATTGCAACGTGTCTGATTGCCTTATCGACGGTTGTCAACGCACAGTTCGGTGTTATGAAAAGACAAGACCGTATCGATTTTACCCGCGACTGGACCGGAGAACGTTTCCCGGACGGTCGTCCCAAAGTATCCGATGAAATTCTTGAACGAATGAAAAAGGTATCTATTGAGGAAGCGTGGAGCGTTTGCCGTGGAGCAGGCTACAGACTGCAATTCGAGGGTGACTGGCAAAACATGCATCCGGACCGCGTTATTGTCGGACGGGCGGTTACTGCGTATTTTATGCCCACGCGTCCTGATCTGCAAAATGAAACCGAAAAACGGGGTGAAGAACAAGGCTGTATCGGCGGTCAAAACTCATGGGTTATTGATACGCTCGTCGAAAACGATCTTATCGTCGTCGACATGTTTATGAGCACAAATTTCGCCGGTGATAATCTCGCAAATTCAATAGCAGCGAAAACCGGAACCGGTATGGTTATCTATGGCGGCAACCGCGATATGGATGGGATTTATGAAATCCCAAACTTTAATACATTTTGCAAGTTTTGGAATCCCGGCGGCATTGACGATGTTACTCTCATGGGAATCAATACTCCAATACGTATCGGTCCTGTTACGGTAATGCCGGGAGATGTTGTTCTTGGAGGACGTGAAGGTGTTATTTTTATTCCGCCGCATCTGGCAGAACAGGTCGTAAAAACCTCGGAAATTGTACGCCTGAGGGATATGTTTGGACATCAACGACTTAAAGAGGGGAAATACACTCCAGGAGAAATTGACCGGCGGTGGTCAGATGAAATGGAAAAAGATTTTTCACATTGGTTAAATGATCATATCGATGAATTGCCGGTCGCAAAAGAACAGATTCAGGAATATTTAAAAATACGGACGTGGTAACGTTTTTTATTGATTAAAAGCAGTGTTTTCATCTGACAAATTATTTTGAATTTCAAAGAACAGGGCAACCTCATAAGTTGCCCTGCACAATAATCAATTGTATCAAAGCGTGTAAGAAATTACTTTTTTCTTATTACCCCAAAGCAACATCGAGCGTCATCATCACAGTAAAACCCAATATGGCCCCAACAGTTGCGAAATCGGTGTTGCCGTGCCGCTGCGACTCTGGTATAACCTCCTCCACAACAACAAAAATCATCGCACCTGCCGCAAATGCCAGCGCATACGGCAAAAGCGGCCGCATGAGTATCACCAGCGCAGCGCCAATCACGCCGGCAATCGGCTCAACCAATCCCGAAAGCTGACCGTACCAGAAACTCTTGAACTGAGACATACCCTCCCGTCTGAGCGGGATAGAAACAGCGAGTCCCTCGGGGAAGTTCTGAATCCCGATACCGATTGCAAGTGCGACCGCACCGGCAAGGTTTGCGGACGGAATATTCGACGCAACCGCGCCGAATGCCACACCGACCGCGAGTCCCTCGGGAATGTTATGAAGTGTGATGGCGAGTACGAAAAGAACGCTCCGCTGCCAATTTGTTTTGATTCCCTCGGCTTCCTCCACGTCAAATCCGATATGGAGATGCGGAAGAATTTTATCGATCAGCCAAAGAAAGCCCGCGCCGGTCAAAAATCCTATTGCAGCAGGCAACCAGTCCGGCAGGGCGAGTTCCTCCGACATTTCAATTGCAGGAGACAAAAGCGACCAGTAACTTGCGGCAATCATCACTCCCGCTGCAAAACCGAGAAACCCGTCCAGCATACGGCGACTCATGTCTCGTTTCGCAAAGACAGTCGCCGAACCGGCCGCTGTCATCGCATAGGTAAACAAAGTGCCGAGCAGCGCTTGTATAACCGGATGTATATCCCTTAAAAATGCAAATGACATAGCAACACCTTTCGATGATAGCATGATTCGGAATGTTTCGACTCGGCTGTTTTATATCTTTTCGCCGTATCCGATACCGAAATACCTTATGTCAAGCTCTTTCATTTCTAAAGGATTATAAAGATTGCGGCCGTCAAACACAACATGATTTTTGAGAAGTGATTTTACTCTGCCCCAGTCCGGTGTGCGGTATTCTTTCCATTCAGTCATAATGATAAGTATTTCGGCTCCCTCGAGCGCTTTATACGAATCGTCGTGATAAACAACCGATTCGCTGCCGAGTAGAATTTCGGCATTTTCGAGTGCTTTCGGATCATGCACGGCAAACGATGCCCCGGCTTCTCTGAGTTCATTTATTACGACAAGCGAGGGCGCCTCACGGACATCGTCTGTTTCCGCCTTAAACGCAACGCCCCACATGGCAATTTTTTTTCCGCGGACATTACCGTTGAAAAACCTGAGCACTTTTTCAGTTACGACATGTTTTTGTCTGTCATTTGTTTCATTTACCGCCATAGCGATCCGCATGTCGCATCCGACAGCTTGTCCGGTCTTTATAAGCGCTGACACGTCTTTCGGAAAACATGCGCCGCCGTACCCCGCACCGGCATAAAGAAAAAATTTGCCGATACGTTTGTCGTGGGCCATCCCCTGACGGATTTCCTCGATATCGGCGCCGACTTTCTCCGCCAGCTGCGCCATCTCGTTCATAAACGATATTCGGGAGGCAAGCATTGTGTTCGAGGCGTATTTTGTCATTTCGGACGATTGAATCGACATATTAATAATCCTCTCGTCGGTACGGAAAAACGGAAAGTATATCTTCTTCATAATTTTTCTCGCCCTGTCCGATGTGGTTCCGATGACAACACGGTCGGGACCCATGAAATCCGCGATTGCATGCCCCTCTTTAAGAAACTCGGGATTGTTAACCATATCGAACGTTGCGCCGTTTGCGCGCTGTACGATCTCCTCCCTTATCAGCACAGCGACCCGGCCGGTTGTGCCGACCGGGACTGTGGATTTTGTAACGACAACCGTATAGCCCTCAATATTCTGTCCGACCGTTTTTGCGGCGTCCCACACAAAACTTAGATCCGCAGAACCGTCTATACCAGGCGGTGTTCCCACACAAAGAAATACGATATCCGCCGAAGCAAGGCATGTATGCGGATCAAGCTCGAAAAACAGACGTTTTTCGCTGCTATTATGTTTTATCATATTCTCAAGGCCGGGTTCGTAAATCGGCACATGACCTTTCTGCAGTTTTTTTATTTTCCCTTTATCAATATCGATACAGGTTACATGGTTGCCCATTTCCGCAAAACAAGCGCCCGAAACAAGGCCTACATATCCGGTGCCGATCATAACAATGTTCATATTGCACTCCTACAATTATTGCGGGTATCACAATTTTCACCTGACAAATTCGGGTGTACCGGTAATCTGTGTCAGGCGATCAACGCTCACACTTTTAAAATAATATAATCTTTTTTCCGCCGCCGTTCAGTCATTTTTTTTCTTCTTATAAAAATTTAACATTTCAAACATTCGAAAAAAGGCGTTCGGGGGTTGCATTATCAAATCACCCACGGCCAGAGTAAACTGATCGAGGTCATCACCGGCACAATATTCGACGCCGCGTAGACCTTCGGAAAAATTGGATAAAACAGATACGGACGGTATCTGCTCAGCCTTTTGGATGACTATTTCGGCGGGCATTTTGGGAATGTGGATATATAACGGCCATGGTTAACAGATAACAACGTTAAGATTCAGTCTCATCATTTTTATTATCTTCCCCATTGTCTTGCGCATTGTCTTGCGGTATGTTCTGCTCATTTTCTTTGGTATTATCTTGATTGTTTTTCACAACTTTTTTCCCAGGTTCTTGTACGGAAAACTTTTCTGTTTTCTTTCACGCATCGCCGTCTATAAATGTTTTTGAAAGTACTTTCGAATAATCGCCGGGAAACGCCACCTGCCTTAATTCGTCGATAATGACATTATTGTTGCGCAGTTTATGCGCCAAATCCTTTATGACATTCATGAGAATCTGTATAGCAAGAAAACTGTCTTTCTCGAACACTTTGAACAATTCCTTGCGGTGAATGGTCAAAAGCAGACAGTCGGTGGCTGCGGCAACCGATGCAGACCGCGGCTCGCCGGTAAAAATCCCCATTTCACCAACAATGCCAACCGGTTTAATAAGAGACAATTCCTTTCCGTCGAGAAACGTAATTTTCAGGTTGCCGTTAATGAGGATATACATCTCGAGAGACTCCTCGCCTTCGAAAAAAATTGTTTCGCCTTCATTGAACGCCTGTTTTGCACAAATATTGAGAATATGCTGAAACTGATCCACCCGAAGGTTATTGAATATCGGAATCTTTTTAAGAATTTTGATAAATTGATAGTAATTGTTGTTCAGCGCACGTCTGTCTTTACCCCGATTGCGGCATACCTTTTCGCTCTCTAAATCGCCGCGGCGGCGGTCGAAACCTGATCGTCTAAGTTCTCTCATATCGAGCAGCCTGCATTATTATGATTTTTTATAAATATTCCTTATTTTTTCCGGAATATCGAGAGATGACTAATGAAACAATATAGTTGATAATAACGTTAATAAAACATTTTTCTCAAATTTCGGTTCGATTATCAATGCTATCGAAATTTAAAAAAACCGGATGTTGATATATGTTACACGGGACAGCGGGTCAGAATTTTCGGATGTGACAATACCGCGCTCCACTTTCGAGATGGTCAATCGAACCGCCTCATGGGTTTTCATATCAATCCAGTAGTTAAAAACCGCCGCAATGTTTTCGGAATTTCCCTTGATGGACAGGGGACCCGAAAAATGTTCGGTACCGTGACCATACATATCCTCCATTGGATGCTCAGTGATCGATTCGGTCTCTTTTATCCACTCGAGAGCTTCGAGAGGATCAACCGGCGGGGGTGCAGTCGACCGGTCCGAAGAAATCTACATCATTCCGCGCTCGGAATTGTAGCGGTAACGACTTCGGTAGGATTCCAACACCTCTTTTCCGAGCGACACCGATCCCTCGAGACTGGTCATGAATGACCGTTCGAGAGTGATCTCTATCGAATTCTGCAGCGCTTTCGAGGGTTCATCCGCCGATTTGCTCACCAAATATCCGATAATCATTGCAACTGCCATGAACGACAGAAGAAAAAGTTTCGACAGATCAGATTCCATCGATGCTGTACTTTTCGATTCGCCCCTAAGGGTGTCCTTACCGCTATCGAGTTTGTAAAATCCGAATCTCAATTCTATTCACCGTTTCGTTAAATGTCCGCATATTCATGCATTCGGAGACGTGCCATTATGGTAATCGCAAACAATGCCGGTTTGGCCAATATTTCATTTACCATTATGCCTTTTCTAAAAAAAAATAACAATAAATTCGTTAGAAACAAAGAACATAATTTCATATACGCTGTATCGGTTTCTATATAGCGGACAAATAATTCTGTACAAATGTGTGGAATGATACTATCTTACGGACGAAAATCGTTTATAGTTTTAAACAGCTATACTCTTCTCGTTTCAATATTTTCCAAGGGGTAATGATGCGTCAGAAACGGATTCTTGTCACCGGAGGCGCCGGATTTCTCGGTTCTCATCTTTGCAACAGACTGGTTAATCAGGGCAGTGATGTGATATGTCTGGACAACTTTTTCACCGGCACCAAAAAAAACATTTACCATCTGCTCGACGAACCGAATTTTGAACTCATCCGTCACGATGTCACATTCCCAATCTATCTTGAAGTCGATGAAATCTATAATCTGGCTTGCCCTGCCTCGCCAGTGTACTACCAGAAGGATCCGATTCAAACCACGAAGGTGAATGTGCTCGGCGCTATAAATATGCTCGGACTTGCGAAACGAGTCGGCGCTAAAATCCTGCAGGCCTCGACCAGCGAGGTCTACGGCGATCCGGAGGAGCATCCGCAAACGGAAAGCTATTGGGGACGGGTAAATCCCATCGGGCCGCGGTCGTGCTACGACGAGGGCAAACGGTGCGCTGAAACATTGTTTTTCGACTATTATATTCAGAACCGTGTCAATATCCGTGTTGTGAGGATATTCAACACATACGGCCCAAAAATGAGCGCCGACGACGGCCGGGTGGTCTCTAATTTCATCATGCAGGCACTGCTCGACAACGATATTACCATATACGGCGACGGGAAACAGACACGGTCGTTCTGCTATGTCGACGATCTCATTGACGGTATAATGAAAATGATGAGCGGTCCAGACGATTTTATCGGGCCGGTTAACCTCGGTTCCCGCGAGGAAATGACCATCCTCGAAATCGCCGAAAAAATAATCGGGATGACAGACTCAAAATCAAAAATCACGTTTCATGAACTCCCGCAAAACGATCCCATACGCCGTCAACCCGACAATACTCTCGCTGAAAAAATGCTCGGTTGGCAGCCTACGACCACGGTCGAAGAAGGCTTTAAGCATACAATAAATTATTTCAAAAACGTCATTTTGGAAGAATAAAAGGTGATATTTTGGACTGTAATACAGTGAAGTGAATTGGTTGAAATAATTAAGTTTCTGGCAGATACTTAGCAGATACTTAATATCCTGCCGCCTTTCGACCAAAACTCATCTTTACCGTGAAAAATCTTAATTGCATATCAATTATCCGTACCCGTATATTCCCTCCGGTGTAGTACGGAAGCAAAAAAAGCTCCGATTTCTACTCTGTGCCCTCAGCATTAAAAATGACATTATTAAAACACATACATAGATATAAAGAATCATTTTAATACTTGACTAATATTGTCAAGTATTGTATATTATAATGAATATACAATGGAGATCTGCGAGATGATGAAACTATCAAATAAAGGTTTATACGGTGTTAAAGCGTTGTATGTGCTGGCACGTAATTACGGAAATGCGCCGATGACCATAAAAGAGATATCCCGCCGTCAGGGATTGCCGGTTCCGTTTCTTGAACAGGTGCTGCACCAGCTCAAAATTGAGGGGATTGTGAAAAGCCGCCGCGGAGTCAACGGCGGATATGTGCTGTCCGATGATCCTGGAAACATCACTATCGGCGATGTTATCCGCGCGCTCGAGGGCCCTATCGCGCTTTGCGACTGTTTGCTGAAAATGGACGAGGGTGCCGAACGCGAGAAAGAGTCGCATTGTGTGACCTCAGGACTATACCGGATGCTTGGTCAAAAGGTCGAGGAGGCGTTCGATTCGGTGACACTGCGCGAACTAGCGGACGAACGAATCGATGAAGTGTATGTCGGCACCTGCTGACTTTTAAAATGAAAGATTACGATATGGATAATAAATATTATCTTGACCATAATGCTACAACGCCGATGCGGCCGGAGGTTCTCGAGGCAATGATGCCGTATATGAACGAAATGTTCGGAAATGCATCGAGCATTCACTGGTATGGACAGTCCGCAAAAAATGCTCTTGAGACGAGCCGCGACAAAATCGCCGGGATAATCGGCGCCGATTCCAATGAGGTATTCTTTACCGGATGCGGAACCGAATCGGATAATATCGCGCTTGCGGGATATCTGTCCGCCTCTGACAGAAAAGGCATGGTGACAACCGCGGTCGAGCACAGTGCCATTCTTAAAACTGCCGAACGGCTTAATCACCGCGGAACCGATGTGTCATATATCAATGTCGACAACAGGGGCATAATCAATCTCGATAGACTTAGAGATGAAGTCGACGGCGAAACGGCGTTGGTCAGTGTCATGCATGCGAACAACGAGACCGGTGTACTCCAGCCAATACGCGAGGCGGCGGAAATTGCGCATGCTAAGGGAGCTGTTTTTCACACCGATGCGGTACAGTCGGCGGGGAAGATTCATATCGATGTAAAAGAGATGGATATCGATATGCTGTCAATGTCAGCACACAAAATAAACGCGTTGAAAGGAGTCGGCGCGCTTTATATAAGGAAAGGCGTCGAAGTGGAACCGCTCACATTCGGCGGGAGCCATGAACGCGGGATTCGTCCCGGGACTGAGAATATTGCGGGGATTGTCGGATTCGCAGCGGCGCTGGAAATTCAGGTCCGCGAGCGTGAGGAGAAGACGGCGCGGCTTTCCGCCCTTCGCGACCGGCTTGAAAAGGAAATTGAAAAGCGGATTCCCAATGTGCTGTTCAACGGCAGGACTGCCGAACGGCTGCCGGGAACCACAAATATTTCGTTCCCTAATGTGGACGGTGAGGCGCTTCTGTTCAGCCTGGACATCGAAGGTATCGCGGTATCGACAGGATCGGCATGCACTTCCGGCGAGATCGAACCCTCCCATGTGCTGGTTGCGATGGGAATACCACCCAATGTGGCGCAAAGTTCCCTCCGGTTCAGTCTGGGATACGGTAATACCGACGAGGATATCGATCATGTTATCGCCGTTCTGCCCCGCATTGTCGATCGACTCAAAACGATTTCCGGCAAAAACGGTAACTAAAATTATGCGAAAAAGCAAAAATATAGATCCCAAATAAACAGGAGACATATCATGTATTCGGAAAAAGTAATGGATCATTTTCAGAATCCGCGGAACGTTGGAAAAATGGAAAATCCGGATGGTGTCGGAAAAGAGGGAAATCCGGTATGCGGCGATGTTATGGAACTCGCCATTAAGATCGAGGATAATATTGTTAAAAAAGCCCAATTTCAAACATTCGGATGCTGCGCGGCTATCGCGACCTCCTCGATGATTACCGAGATGGTCGAGGGTAAAACACTCGATGAAGCCGAACAGATCAGCAAAAAGGCTGTCGCGGAAGCGCTGGACGGTCTCCCGCCGGCGAAGATGCACTGCTCGAATCTCGCCGCGGACGCGCTCCATAAAGCCATTGAGGATTACAAAAAGAAACAGCAGAAAAAACAATGAGATTCCTCTGATAAGGTAACCATGGAAATAGTAACCTCACTGAATCCGGACGATTACCAGTCCCGTAAGATTGCGGTGGGAATGAGCGGCGGTGTGGACAGTTCTCTTGCTGCGATTCTTCTCAAACAGGCGGGATTCGACGTTGTTGGCCTGACCATGCGACTCTGGAGCCGTGAGCGGTTCGGCGGCGAAAGCGACGATAAAGGCTGCTGCGGGATTTCCACTGTTATGGATGCAAAAAAAGTCGCTGGAAACGCCGGTATTCCCCATTTTACGGTCGATCTTCACGAGGAATTCGAGCACAAGGTAATTGAAAATTTTTACTCCGAATACGTTTCGGGAAAAACACCGAACCCCTGTGTGCTTTGCAACAGCGTAATCAAATGGAACATGCTTCGGGAAAAAGCCCGCAGCATCGGGTATGATCTTCTTGCGACCGGTCATTACGCCAGGATCGGCCGTAACGACGACAACACCCATGTTCTTCTCACCGGACTCGACCGTTCCAAGGATCAATCGTATTTTTTATGGTCTATACCCCAGGACCGCCTCGCAACCACATTGTTCCCGCTCGGATCCATCACGAAATCCGAAACACGCAGCAAAGCACGCGAACTGAACCTTACCAACGCTCACCGCGCCGACAGTCAGGAAATCTGCTTTATCCCCGACAACGACTACCGCGGTTTCATCCAGCGGCGTACCGGCAAAGATAAGCCGTCCACCATGTCCGAGGGCGCAATTGTCGATACGGCTGGTAACAGGCTCGGCACTCATCCCGGCACGGCGTTCTATACCATCGGTCAGCGCAGGGGGATCGGGATCGCCCTCGGTCATCCCATGTATGTCACTGAACTTGACACCGAAACAAACACAGTCGTTGTCGGCAAACGTGAAGATTTGCTAAGTTCTTCGCTTACGGTCAAAGACCTGAACTGGTTTGGCGGATACCCGAAAGATACAACGTTCGCCTGTACAACGCGGATTCGGTACGGCCACCCGGGCGCCTGTTCGACTGTAACGGTTACACCCGGCGGTGCGGTGGTTATGTTCAACGAACCTCAAAACGCGGTTACTCCCGGGCAGAGCGTGGTATTCTACGACGGCGATATTGTTATCGGCGGTGGAATCATTGAAAAATGATAATATTTTACTTATAATGCGTTAGAACATGATATTTCAAGAACATTACCAAATAGTAATATTTTGGCAAGCCGTCAGTTATCTTCAAAAAATATATTATATTACTAATTCGATCAACATACGATGTTGAAGATTTATTATTTACGTTAGGAGCATTTATTGAATGAAAGTACTTTTAGTTGAAGATGATGAACGAATTGCTTTGTTTATTGTCAAGGGGTTGAATCAGGCGGGATTTATTGTTGATCACGCTGTTGACGGTGATATTGGCCATGATATGATTTTCACGAATCCTTATGATGTTGCAATCATAGATATAATGCTTCCAAAACGTGACGGGCTCTCGTTAATTGAAGAAATGCGCGTTGAACAAATAAAAACGCCGGTGATTGTTCTGAGCGCTAAAAGCTCTCTTGATGACCGCATAAAAGGACTTGAAAGCGGCAGCGATGACTATTTAGTTAAACCATTTGCATTTTCTGAACTTCTCGCTCGAATAAATGCGCTTATCAGAAGAACTCAATCTTTAAAAGATCCGTCAAATTTTTATGTTGGCGATTTAACGTTGAATACGCTCAACCGAAAAGTATTTCGAGGTAGTACTGAAATCTATTTACAGCCGCGCGAATTCGCGCTTTTAGCATATCTGATACAAAACAAAGGCAGAGTTGTATCGAAGACAATGATTATGGAACATGTATGGGAATATAATTTTGATCCGCAAACAAATGTTGTTGAGGCAAGAATCTGCAGACTCCGTGAAAAAATTGACCGTCCTTTCAAAGAAAAACTCATTCATACGATTCGAGGCGTAGGATATGTAGTTGAGGAAAGGTATTAGATGATAAAAACAGTTACATTCAAGTTGACGATTTTGTTTATGCTGCTTTTTTCAGTTTTGTCACTTGCCTTGTTTTTTGTTGTTCAAAACAGACTCTCGGTGAATTTGATGAAAACTATTGATAACGATTTACTTCAATATTCGAATGAGATGGTTCCTTTTATCGTTCGAAATCTTAGAGATCGGGATAATATACGGACAAGAATCAGTCGAGATATGGGTTCAGAAGAAACAAAAAAGAAACGATTTCTGGTGTTTTTGTCCAAGAATCAGGAAGAAATCATCACTTCAGACCTGAAAGACTGGCGTGGAATTCCCTTTAAATTCGCAGAACTGGATAGCCTGGAAAAAAATGATGAGATTTATAAAACACTCCCTGTCCCCGGCCGAAATCATCATGTGAGGGTTATTTATGAAAAATCAGAAGACGGAATGTTTCTCGAAACAGGCATTCTTCTTGATGATTATGAAGATTTCATAAATGCTTATCGAAAAATATACTGGAGTGTCTTTTCGATTCTATTTCTTTTTGGCGGATTATTTGGATATGTGCTTGCTCGTCGCTCCATGGCGGGGGTCGAACGTGTTACTAAGACGGCGGCCCAGATTGGTCACGGTGATCTAAGTTCCCGCGTTGCTGTTGGGAAAGAAGGCCTTGAAATTGAACGTTTAGTTGTTGCATTTAATGATATGCTCGAAAGAATTCAAAAACTGGTCAGGGAAATGAAAGAAGTAACAAATAATATTGCTCACGACCTCCGCAGTCCTGTCACCAGAATACGCGGCATTACCGAAACAACATTAACCGGCTCTGCTGATATAAGTGATTATCAGGAAATGAGCGGCGTAATTGTTGAAGAATGCGATCGGCTTATTGAAATGATAAATACGATGCTTGAGATCGCCATGACCGAAGCTGGTGTAAAAGAATATGAAATGACAGATATCGATATGATCGCCCTTTCGAGAAACGCTTTCGAGCTCTTTTCTCCGGTTGCTGAGGATAAAGGAATTGAAATGACATTTTCAGCTCCGGATAAACAGCTTTTCACGACAGGAAACGAACATCGTCTACAGCGGTCTATTGCAAATATTATCGATAACGCAATTAAATTTACGCCCGATGGCGGCAGCGTATCGATTACTATTACTGAAAATGAGGAATCAATTCATATTGAAATTGCCGATACAGGTATTGGAATTTCTGCCGAGAATATATACCATATTTTTGATCGTTTTTACCGTGAGGATAAAAGCCGTTCCGAAACGGGAAACGGTCTTGGCCTGAGTCTCGCGAACTCAATTATACATGCTCACAGCGGAAATATTATCGTTACAAGCGAAAAAGATACTGGAAGCTGTTTTACCATCACATTGCCTCTGAAACAATAACTCTTCTTATCTTCTTACAAATCACATTACCAAAAAGTAATACTCCTGTCATGTTCTGATTAATGACAGAACATATTTTATCTTGTGTTCGCAAATAACAACATAAAAAAATGAAAGGAGATTACTGCTATGCGGGTATGTAAATTTTTATTATCAACGTTTATCGTTTTTATTTTCTTTAATTGCAGCATTCTTTTCCCACAAAATCGAAATATCATCAATCTGAACCTTGATTCGGCGGTCCGCATTGCCATGGAAAACAGTTATCGGGTTCGTGAATTGCGTATGGAAATTGAGCGAAGACGTCATGAACTTAAATCACGACAAGCAAGCTTAAAATCAAAAGTTTATATGAATCTCCGAGCACCTGAGATTAATTCTATCTCTGATTATAAATGGAATTCGGTTATAGGAAAAGAAGAAATCATTCGAGAGGATACACGGCGTTGGCAGACAGATTTATCAATCCGTCAGCCAGTAATTTTATTCGGCCATCCTACAAACGGTTACCTTTCTCTGAACAATCGAATGTACCGTTTTCTTCAAGCTGACGGTAAAAAGGAAATCGATTACTATAACCGCTATTTCATAAAATTCGAACAACCGCTTTTTTTACCAAATTATCTTAAGAATGATATAGAAGAAGCCGAACTTAATGTCGAACGTAATGAACTTGACTTCATGAGAAACATCGCTGGTATGCTCGATGATATTTCAGACGACTATTACGATATATTTTCAGTAAAGAACAGGATAAGAATTTATCGTGATCACGTGCAAAATCTTTCTGAGCTGGCAAAATTAATAAAAGACATTTCTTCAGGAGAATCGTCACCGGATATCATGCAGGTTGAAGTTGAACTTGCCAATAGCCGTGAACAGCTTAATGAAACTCAAATTAACTTAAGGCGTGAATTGACCGGCATGAAGCAACGTCTTCGATTGAGTGATACTGATTCACTGGATGTTGAAGCGAGAATACAAGAAATAGTCCCTTTCACCGTTAATAGAGAGCAGGCAATAGAATACGGATTGAAATTCCAGCCATATCTGCAGCAACGTCAAATTGATCGAAGACGTCATGAAATATGGTACGAAGAAACAAAAGCCAGAGATTCATTCCGCGTGAATTTGCAAATGACCTATGGACAAGAAAAAAACGACAAAAATTATCGAGAACTCTGGGAAGAACAAGATAACAGTTATTCGGTTTCAGTAAATGCTTATGTGCCTATCTGGGACTGGGGAGAGCGTAAAGAACGGATTAAAGCTGAAGAAATTAGTATTAAGAGAACTGATCTCGATATTGAAGAAGAACGTCATGATATTGTCGTTGATATCGAAAATGCTATTGATGACTTAGAAGAATATCAGACACGCGTACTTGGAATGATCAAAAATCTCGACATGTCACGGAAACTGGCTGATATCAGCCTCGATCGATACCGTGCCGGTGAGATTTCAATAACCGATCTTCTTACCATCATGAACAGCCACCGGGATAGCGAGATCAACCGGCTTGATGCCTATCTTGGATACAGAGAATCACTATTAGTTTTAATGTTTGAAACATACTATGATTACGAACATGACATTCCATTAATTACAAAGATACTTGATCTTGAGGAGAGTTCTCAATAAACAACTTTATACGCTTATAACGTTCGACAATCTCCGGAACACGGTTACTCCCGTTTAGAGCGCGGAATTCTACAAAGGTGGCATTGTTGGCGGCGGCGAAATCATGGAAAAATAATGGCAGCACAGCGTGTTGGTTACAGCAAATAATTATTTCATACTTCTTTAAAGTAATTGCACAAACGCCGGATTTTTATTATAATCTACTATCCGGCCCGAAACACTGTTTTTTATTCCATTTTTCCATGTTATACAGGGTACATCATGCCTCCCGAACAAATACCGATCGACACGTTTACAATCATTCCCGATACGTTGTTGACGTTCGAGGTTTTTTCGAACAAAAACCTGCGCAATATCGGTATTCAAAGCGGTCAGACAGTCGATGAACATACAATCCGTGAATTCAAGCAAAACAATGTTTCGAAGCTTTACATTCATCCGCGCGACAAAAACAGCTATTTCCTCTATCTCGAGGAAATACTCGATTCGGTCGTATACGATTATTCTATCGATACCGACCAAAAGGCCAAAACTTTCCATATGGTGATTAAAAACATCGCCGACGACCTGTTTCTGAAGCCCTCACCGGAGCTGGTCAGACGGTTCAAGCAGGCTGCGTTCAGTCTCGCTCAGTTCATTCTCAATGACAACAATTCCCTGAAAAAACTGGTGAAACATACCTCGTTCGATTTCTCAATATCCAATCACAGCATCAATGTGGGTATTTTCAGTGTCGGGCTCGCCCGCGAGCTTCTTGAAAGCATCTCGGATGAGTCGTTCGAGGAAATCACTGCCGGATTCTTTCTTCACGATATCGGCAAAACATCCGTCTCATACGACATCCTCAACAAAAAAAGCAAACTCACAAAAGCAGACTGGGAGCTTATTAAAAAACATCCCGAGGAGGGCATTCGCATCCTCGAGGATTTCGAGGAATCCTCCGACGAAATAAAGACGATCATTATTCAGCACCATGAACGTCATAACGGCAGCGGCTACCCGTTAGGTCTTCGCGGCGGTAAAATTCACGTCTACAGCAAGATATGCTCCATTGCCGACACGTTCGACGCGCTCACTTCGTACCGTCCATACAAAAAAGAAAACTCGACATTCGGCGCTCTTAAAATTATGAAAGAGGAAATGTTCCGCGATTTCGATCCCGTGTACTTTGCAAAATTTGTGAAACTTCTCAGCTAAACGCATATTAAAACGTATCCCGGCCGCTCACCGCGAACCCAATGATTCATTACTTTTCTGCCCGCGCGGTATGGCATCCCGCCGGAAACCATCATCGTTCACAGCCAAACTCCATGTGAATGTAGCCCGCGCAACCGCCAGATTTCTCCTGCATTCATTTGTACCACAGAACCGTTGTTCGTGAAAATAGGTGTTGATTATTTTTAAATATTTGTTAATATTCATAATAAATATTAGTTATCGTACTAGAACCTGTTTGGAATAATCCATGAATCAAAAAAATAAAAAAATACCAGATAACCGTCAGCGAATATGGGCGGTTGGAAGCGGAAAAGGCGGTGTCGGGAAAAGCCTGTTTTCAGCAAATCTGGCAATTCTTCTCGCAAATCTCGATCAAAGCGTTGTCGGCGTCGATCTCGATCTTGGAAACGCAAACATGCACACGTTTCTGGGCATCAAGTATCCTCAGAAATCGCTTGTTGATTTCGTGACAGGGAGGATAAAAGATTTAAATGAAATCATCATCGACACGCCGATTTTTAATCTGAAACTCATCTGCGGATCAAGCGGAATTGTCGGCTCGGCGAATCCTGTCCACGCCCAGAAACTGAAACTTATCAGGTATCTCGAAAATCTTCACGTCGATAATGTCGTTGTCGACCTCGGCGCCGGAACCTCCTATAACACTGTCGATTTCTTCCTTGCCGCCACAGATAACATTGTGGTGACAACACCCGATACAATCTCGCTCCAGAGTATATACAATTTCTTACGAATCTGCGTTTTCAGGAAACTGCATTCGCTTTTCCGCAATAACTGGAAAACGAGCGAGATACTCGAACGGGCGAAAGTCCCTACGCCCAATGGTGTGAATATAAAAATTCAGACCGTTCTCGAGGAATTGAACGCTATCGATCCAGATGGGGTGTCGAGATTCAAGGAATTTCAAAAGCATTTCAAACCGACGCTTGTGGTTAATATGATTCTCAAAAAATCAGAACACAAACTCGGGTTCGGTATCCAAGAAGTAGTAAAACGTTACCTCGATATCGATGTCACCTATGCCGGCGGCATCTCATACGATAATGAGATACGCGATTCTTTATCGGCTGGTGTGCCGCATATCATCAACGCTCCGAAAGCGGTATCTTCCGTTGAAATCGCCTCTATTGTCCCGAAAATCATCGGCGATTCCTCCTCGTCCAGATCGTTTATGAAAGAGACGATTCAGCGGGAACTCACCAGCGCCCGCAAAACATATACGCAGCGCATTGTCGAGCATGCCAACCTTGAAGTCGATCCGTCCATTTACGCGGTCGACAAAATCAGAAATACGGGGGAATTGAAAGCGGTTGACGAATCAAGCGACTTTTTTAAAATGCTCAAGCCCGCGTCTTGGTCTAATATCGCCATCGACTTGGGAACGTCGAATACGCTGATCTATGTAAAAGGGCGCGGCATTATTCTGAACGAACCCTCCATCATGAGTCTCGAGGAACACACGGGAAAAATTGTTGCGCTGGGCAGCGAAGCGAAAGCAATGACCGGACGCGTTCATTCCGGCATTAAAATAGTCTCGCCGTTAGAGCACGGCGCCATTCAGGACTATACCGATGTTAAAAAGATGATTCTCGAGTTTATCAAGCTCGCGAAAAAATCGGCGATCTTTATCCGTCCAACCGTCGTACTCACCATCAAACCGAATCTGACAAGCGTTGAAAAACGCGCGTTCTCAGAATTTGTCAAAGGCATCGGCGCCCGTGAGGTTCATCTCATTTACGAGCCGCTCGCTTCCGCAATCGGCGCCGGGCTTCCGGTCGACATTCCGAAAGCGAGCATGCTGGTCAATATCGGCGGCGGCTCGATAACTGCGATTGTGATATCCATCAGCGGCATTGTCGCAATCGCCTCGGAACGTGTTGGCGGCAAATATATTGATTCAAGCATCACACGGTATCTCCGTGATAAACACAATTTCGTCATCGGCGATCAAACGGCTGAATGGATTAAAATCAATTTTGGACAGGCGTTGAAAATTAAACGTGATTCCATTTTCAAGGTCCGCGGACAGGACATCGAGCAGGGAATTCCGCTTGCCATGTCGATAAACACCGCGGAAATCCGTGAGGCAATATCGAAACCGGTGGAACGGATGATTAAAGTCATCCGCGATCTTCTTGAGAAAGTTCCGCCCGAGCTTTCCGCAGACCTTGTAGACAGAGGCATGGTACTAACCGGCGGCTGCGCCTTTTTAATGGGATTCGATAAGCTTATCACCGAACGCACCGGCATCAAAGTCACCATCGCTCATAATGCAAAGACGGCGACAGTCGAGGGGGCGGGCAGAATTCTTGACAACCTTAACATGTATAAAAAGTTTTTTATCGAAGAGATCGATATTTAACGGTCATACGAGGTGAATATCATGAAAAAGTCAGCGGCGATCGCAGCGATGCTTATACTCTGCATCGGATGTAGCGGATCAAATTACGCGATGAAAGTATCGATGTTGCAGGACAGCATCGCAGAAAGGGATTACGAAACCGCAAAAGCGGATATCATAGCACTAATCACCGAATACCCCGAAAAGCCGGAACCCTATTATTTCCTGGGGCTTCTCAATTTCGACGCGGGGAAATACAGAGACTGTTTATCTAATTTCGACGAAGCGGAACGCCGTAAACTGCAACCGACAACGGATTACGCGCTCA
Source organism: uncultured bacterium (assembly GCA_964497605.1). Lineage (GTDB taxonomy): Bacteria > Latescibacterota > Latescibacteria > Latescibacterales > Latescibacteraceae > Latescibacter. The sequence goes on along the minus strand of CAZCDQ010000007.1, from coordinate 1,633 downwards.
AGAAAGGGATCGCGCTGTATCATACCGGCAGTATCGTAGAGGCGGAAAAAATGCTCACAAGCAATCCGGAACTTTTACAATCGGGGACGGCACAGAAATATCTCGGACTGATAATGTTCGACCGCGGCGATTATGACGGATCAGTTTCTGCATTCGGGAAAGCCGGCTCCCTCAGCGGTGACCGGACCGCCCTTTACAAATACGGCATGGCGCTCTATTATGAGGGGAGAAATTCCGAGGCGCTGGATATTCTAATTCGGGCGGCAGACATTCCTCCGGAAAACGATACGGCCGGAATCGCCGACAGTATACTCTTTCACACCGCGAACCTGCTGCTTCTCGAGGGGAGAGCTGCAGAAGCGGTTCGGATGTATACGAGAATCTCGGACGATTCAGCATTTGCCTCCGAAAGCGTTTATAACAGCGCGGAGGCTTTTATCGCCTTGGGACAGTTAGATACGGCAGCGAAACTTCTCAAAAATTATCTTGTGCTGCAACCGGGAGATACTGCGGCAAAACTGAATCTGTCGTCAATGCTGATTAAATCAGGCGAATATGTTGCTGCGGTGGATATTCTTGCAGATATTGCAAAATCCGGCTATCATCCTGATGCGCTCTACAATTATGGGCTTGCGAACCATATGCTCGGGAAATATGCCGAATCAGTTTATTATCTCAAAAAAGCTGTGGCGTTAGCGCCGGACAATGCCGAATATCGATATGCGTACGGTATCACTCTCACCGAATACGGAGATATCGAACAGGCGTGGACACAGATGGAAGCGGTCGTTGCGCTCGATCCGGGAAACGCGGATGCCGCCAAATGGCTGAACCGCCGCCAACAAGTCGAATAATTTTTCAAACGGTACGGTAAATCGCTACATTTATTATTGACTTGCCCGATTCATTTTTGTATTTTACAAGTCTGTAATCGACGTCCCCTTCGTCTAGTGGCCCAGGACTCCAGGTTTTCATCCTGGCAACAGGAGTTCGATTCTCCTAGGGGACGCCATTATTCTACTGAAATCCTTTCAGTCTTTACATACCTCGTGAAAATATTATATTACACAGGTTTTATATGACGAGGTTATTACCTTTGCTCTTTTTTTAATGCCTGAAGATGTTCCCCCGCTTTCTGATCATATTTTCACTTTTGGAGTATCCAAATGGCCCCCTCAAAGGAAAAACAGTTCAAAATCCTTACAAAATTCATCGAAGTCTACTGCAAACATCATCACAATCCCTATCGCAATACGCTCTGTCCCGAATGTGCGGAACTCCGCGATTATGCGCGGCAACGGCTCGAGAAATGCCCCTATGACCCAAAACCGAAATGCAAGGACTGCACAACCCACTGCTATAAGCCCGCCTACCGTAAACAGATCAGAGAGGTCATGAAATTCTCGGGGATGCATTACGTGAAACGAGGCCGTCTCGACTGGCTGCTGAAATACTTTCTGGGATAGTTAAAACGTACCAATATCCTACTCGATTCATCGACCCGCAAAAAGGAACATTCTGCCAATCAACCCATCACAATCAGCGAAAGTAGGAAAATGAAAACCATCGAGGTTGTTCCCAGAATGAGCGTTCCGATACTGTGGGATTTGTATACCACATCGACTTCCATGCC
>CAZCDQ010000006.1:0-40797 GCA_964497605.1 uncultured bacterium | reverse complement strand
CTTCTGTGGCTTCCATGATTACAAGCTTATTTAACTGGATACCCGGAAAGAAAAAAACTGTTATTTTAATCATATATTATTCAAAAGGCATATCAATGAAAAGCAATGAAAAAAAATATATCTATATATGTGATAATTGCGGTTATGAATTCTCAATGAAAACCGCAATCAAAAACCATATGGTGGAATGCTCGAGGTGCGGTGAGAAAACAGCATATTGTGACGACCACATTCACGACGATTATATTAATCTGCTTGATATTAACAACGGATACGATTCGGACGATATGGATTATGACGATCAGCTCGATTACTATGAATAAATATCCTCGAATAATGCATTTTTATCGCTGAGAGCGGGGGCTTGCCTGGATACTTTCTGCGGTATCAGTCAAACATCATCGTTTGGCCTGCTCTCGGCTTTTTTATTCCTGCTGGCGTCGATATCATTTGTTTTTTTCCTCTCCATTCTTTTCTCATTTGGTTCTTTCGATTAAAAAGCTGCCGGATTTATGATAGCATCGTTCGCATAATATATGTTACTATGTTACATAGTAATATATATCATTGCTCACACCTATTAGTTTTTTTTGTTATTTCCCGGCCGGAATCATAACCTGATTGTTTTTTATGATTCCCTGATTCATTTTCAGTATATTGCCGAAAAGTTAAAAGTTGAAATACAACAATAACAATCGAGGTCACCATGTATTGTGTCTTAAAAATTATGCTGAGCATATCGATCGGTGTGCTTTCTCTGATTTTGTTCGCCGCAAATGTATTAGCCGATTCCCCGTACGGTGTGCCGACATATAGCTGTATCGGTCTGTACTGGGATGGTGTCGGCGGGGAGGGTATCGATTGCACGGCCGAATATCGTGCCGATGGAGAAACCGACTGGAAACGCGCACAGAATCTGTGGTACGATACCCGGCCGTCCGGCGATTGGCACGGCGGAGAATACCGCGGAAGTATTGTAGGACTCAATCCGGAAACAGCATATCACGTCCGGCTCCGGCTGTCTTCCGGTGAGGAAGAGATTATCAGCGTGACTACTTGGACCGAGGTCGAAAACCTTCCGGTTGCAGAGACGGTCATAGTCCGGTCGCAGAAGAGCGGGTATGTTATCGACAAAGGAGGGAGTCAGATGGGATATATTGTCTATGACGGCACAAGTGCTGAAATTTCAGGCGGCAGCGAACCGGGTGTCTCTATCGGCGCCTCTTATGTTATACTCCGAAATCTGACTGTGACCGATGTGGGTAAATACGGCATTGAACTGGGTAATGTTCACGATGTTGTTATCGATAACTGCGACATCAGCGTTTGGGGGACTTCACGCAAGGAAAATCTGCAGACAGAGGACGATTGCGGGATATGGTCGAACGCCTGCGGCCTTGCGCGTATCACGGTTCAGAACTGCGATATCCATCATCCCCGGTATACTTCAAATAGTTGGGATACCGGCCATCCGCTGGGCGCGAACGGTATTGCGTTCGAATGCGAGGGATTTCCTGAGGCCAATCATGTTATCCGCAACAACAGAATTTTTTCCGACACCGAACACATGTTCAATGACGGTATGGGCGCGGACCACAATTTTTCCTATGACGGCTTTCCGATACGCGACAGTGACATTTACGGCAATACAGTTACGCATGTCTGGGATGACGGGATCGAGGTCGAGGGGGCGAACATGAATGTACGGGTTTGGGACAATCATATCGATTTATCAAACATAGCATTTGGCCTGGCGACAACATCGGTTGGGCCGCTTTATGTGTTTAGGAATACAAGCCGGTGGATGCAGGCAAAAATCGCTTATAAATACGGGTGGAGCCTGTTCAAGCTCGGTCTCGATGAAAGTGAGAAAAACTCTCAGTGGTACAAAGGGAAAATATATATCTACCATAATTCCTCGTACCAGCCGCACGGTGTCGACTGCGGTATTCAACCCTCGACAAATGCAAAGCGCCAGTATAATGTCACCAGCCGGAACAATGTGCTTCATGTCCGAAGAACCAGTATCCGCCCCGATGCGGCGGAAACCATGCCTCTAAGCGATTTCGATTACGACCTATACAACGGCAGCATACCAGAAGGGCATGAGGCACACGGCATAGAGGGCATACCGTTATATATTGTGGGCACCGATAAGCTCAGGACGGATTCTCCGGGTCATGACGACGGTCTTATACTGTATAATTTTAACGACAAAAATTCGGCATGGCCGTTTTACGGTGCGGGTCCCGATATGGGAGCGGTCGAAACGAAGGAATAATTACGGATTGATTTTATAACTCGGTTTTATCAAGTAACTCGTTCAGTTCGTTATACACAATCTGAATATCGTGCGGGAGATTTGGCGATACAGTGCAGCGGCGCATCTGATCGTCTTTCAGGTTTGCCGAAATCACCGCATGAATTTCCTCGAACGGCTTTACAAGCCTCTGCGATAATCTTCGTATGAACTGTATACCCACAAAAAATACGAGCGAGGCCATAAAGACGACACCCCATGCGCCGGCGTTCCCGAGCTGTTTGGCTTTTCTGTCCGCCTCTAACATCGCCTCGCGATTGATTTCACCGAGACGGCTGATTGCCGAAACGGTTCTTTCAAGGCTGTAATAATCTCCCTCAAAGGCGCTTTGATAGGATTTGCCGATCTCCTCGATCACCTCGTTTTCGCCCTTTTCAGTAATATTGTTCTGCGCCTTTTCAAATGTGTTTGCAAACCTCTCATGCAAGGATTCGTCATTGGCGCCAGATCTGTGAACCAATGCTAACGCCGCAAGCATTTCTTCGCAGGCCTGAAGGGAATGTTCGTTTCGGGTAATGATATCCTCGATAGCCGGCGACATTCTTACAAACACCCAGATAGAACCCAGCGCCATAAGCATGGTGAGGCCGATAAGAAACCAAGCCCCCAGTTTTACCGATTGCGTAAGTTTCATGCTTTAACTCCTTTTAAAAACTTTGATATCGCGGCTTCACTCGAAACAGTGATGAGGTTGTCTTCCTCTTTCAGCATTTCGCTGGGCGTGGGCTGGTGTACCTTTCCGGAATCTCCACTCCTGATTCCGACTACCATTACACCGTATCGTTTCGGCAGATCAAGATCGATGAGTCTTTTTCCAACCATGGATGATTGGATGCTAATTTCTGTAAGATGCAGATCTTCTCCAAGAGTAGTGTCCACGACGACATGACGGTATAGGAGCCTATTTGCTATGCGTTTTCCGATTTCCTCCTCGGGATTTATGATCTGATGCGCGCCGACCAGTTTTAATATTCGATGATGCAGCTTATCGTTTGCCCGGGCAATAATCAGCGGTACCCCCATTTGTCTAAGCAATGCTGTGCAAATGATAGAAGCCTCCTTTGACTCTTCACCGATTGCGCACACGGCGATATCGCGTTTTCCCGGTTCAAGCCGTGCCAGCTCCGCTTCATCGGTTGCGTCGAGTAACAGCGCATCGGAGACAAAGGAAGACGCTACCTCCACAAGGGTTTTCTGTGAATCAACCGCAAGAACTTCCGCGCCTTTTTCGGTTAATGTGCGTGCAAGCGACATTCCAAACTGTCCTAATCCTATGATCAATACCTGTTGAGCCATATGAACAACTCCGCGTTTAGGTTAACGTAATTTTTGTTTCAGGCCAATGCGAGAGTTTAGAAGATGCTTTCTCGCTTATAAGCAAATACAGCGCCGTTGGGCCTATCCGCCCGACAAACATTGTGACCATAATAATGATTTTCCCGATCTCATCCAACATCGCCGTCGCACCGGTCGAAAGCCCTACCGTGCCGATCGCCGAGGTGGTCTCAAAAATAATATCTCTCACCGGTATCTGTTGTGTCAACTCCAACATAAGCACCACCATAATCCACAAAAAGAGTCCCGATATTACAATCGTTATAGCGCGATAAATGGTGACCGATCCGATTTTTCTGTTTTGCATAACAACATCTTCGCACCTGGTAATATTTGACCAGAAAGTCAGGATCAGTATTCCGGCAGTTGTTGTTTTTACTCCGCCTGCGGTTCCTCCGGGACTGCCGCCGATGAACATGAAGCAAAGCATTACAATAAATGTTGGATGTGCAACATGTGCAATGTTGACCGAGTTAAATCCTGCAGTTCTGAGTGTAGCCGACTGGAACCATGCATTCAGAATTTTATCTCCAAACGGTAATCCTGCCAATACGCCATCCCATTCGAATGCCAGCATAAAAAGTGTTCCGGAAACAAGGAGAACAAGTGTCATTATAAACGCAATCCGGGCAGGAATAGGTGTTTTCCTACCCCGTACCCAGCGGGGGAGCAGGAGGCTTGTTGCGGGAGCAAGTCCGCCTAAAATGATCAGTGACGATACCGTGAGAAGAATCCCAGCATTATCACCATAAAATAGCAAACTTTCTGTTTGCAGAGAAAATCCGGCATTACAGAATGCGGAAATTGCAGTGAATGTGCCGCGCCATAAAGCCGAAGCAAGCGAGTCGCCGCTTTCATAAAATAACGGAGTAAGCACAACTGTACCGATAAGTTCGGCAAAAAATGTCATTTTAAGAATAGTAACAAGCGATGCAACAAGGTCTTTGTGAGAGGTTTCTGTCATCGTAGTCAATACCCGCTCGTGACGAAGGCTGATTCGCCGTCCCATGACATGAAACGCGACAGTCGTAATGCTCATAATGCCGAGACCGCCGAGCTGGATCAGAAGCAGAATGAAAAACTGGCCGAGCTGTGTAAAATCGTTCGGCGTATCCAATACAATAAGTCCAGTGACACACACCGCGCTCACGGAAGTAAAAGCCGCATCGACAAAATCGATAACACCCCGAGCGCTTGCTGGAGGTATGAGAAGCAGAAAACTGCCAATAACGCACAGCGTGAAGAATGAACTAAAAAGTATTCGTACGGGATGACTCAGAAAAATATCCCACCAATAATCCCGGGGATGAATAATGCGCCCTTGCCGGGGGAGAATAATTACAATCACCAAACCAGCCAGAAACGCCAAGTTTGATATATATTGAACTGCAGAGAGTGCGTGGATTAGACCAAGGAAGACAAAGCAGAGTATAGGCAGGGGAAAATAACGATTTTTTTTGGATTTTACAATCCAGATAATGAACAGAATTTGCGAAAGAACAAGTGATATTTCGATAATGTAAGGTGAGACAAACGATACCGTTCCATATCCGGTTTTTGATATGATTACTATTAACGGAATCATCAGCGCCGACCACCAAGCCCTGTATAACCATGCTTCCGGGCGAAGAAAATATTTTGGCTTAAAATTCACAGGCCTGAAATCTGCTAATCCCGAAATAATAGCAATCATTGCTATTGTCCCGATCAGTGCGGCGAACGGATTGCTTACTAAAAACGGTAATGCGGTACCGAATGTTCCCAGCGCTGCTATGTTTCCGGTAATCCTGCTAAGCTTCTGGTTTCTGAACAGCGTGTATGAACAGAGAATACTTGCGATTGCCGATAATAAGGCTAATCCCAGACGCCAATAGGGCGGAACCGTTGTCTCAGAGCCAAAAAATGCAAGCATAAACGGTAGCGGCGAAAGGGTGACAAGCGCTCCTCCGACCCCGATATGCAAAGTCGGCAAATTTTCTTTTTTCCCTGATTCCATATAGCATGTTCCCGCCGCGGGCTCATAAAAAGACTGCGGAGCGACTGGATAATTCGAATGATTGTTGTGTTACTACTCAGTGCAATAAATAGTATGCTACAGAAATTAATATCGAATGTACGAAAATACCTGCGGAGTCGCCAACGACAACCTAATATTGTCAAACAGTATTTTCAAGAAAAACATGTTCGATATGCAGCCACATAAATGTAAACAATTTAATGCACCCCGTAGTAAGATATTGTAAAAATAAAGGATTTAATTATTTAAGGCAAATTAAATATAGTGATTAACCAAATGATTGCCGTACGATTTGTTGCGGTAAGTTAAATTATTTACGAGACATTATTCAGGTATTTCGGGGAAATCATTTTTTTTTCGAAGTGTCAGCATTATGGCAGATTTTTCTTATGCAAAAACCGCCGGTCAAATTTAAAACCGGCGGTTTTTCATTTTCATAGAGAGTATATTGTGATAGTTTCCGAGGATTAAAAAAACCTTGTCATCGTATGACATTCAGCTTCATCTCGTCTTTCGAAACTTCAATAACAGGCCGCCGGTCGATACGAAGAAAATCCGCAAACGAATCGGGCATTCTCCGGTAGTTCAACACCGCTCTCAGATATACTGCGTCATTACGGAGACTTGACGGTACCGACCAGACATAATGTTCCTCACGTTCCTCGTTCGGGTCGAGCCGGTTTTCAATTTCCTCAACAGCCATCCACTGTGCATAGGTGAATTCGCCGTCCGAATCGATAAACGCGCTGTGATACAGGCGGTCGCCCTCAGGGAGCGAATCGCGTGCAAACGGTTTCGACAGCCTGCTGTGCGAGGGGTATGCAACCCGCTCATTAGAGGTTATGAAGTATTTGTCGTTCGGGTCGTTCAGATTAACCGGCACAGGTATATGAGCGATTTCATTTCCGTTGCCGTCATGAGCGGTAACATGCAGCCAGACATCCCGCTCCTCGACCGAGCCGGTCGGAAATTTATGACCAGTCGCGGTACCGTGGACAAGTATAGTAAACGATACGTCGCGGCCGGGTCTGATTTCAGGATTGTCCATGATGATTTTAACTTTCGCCGCACCCTCGACAAATCCCGAGAATCCACCGCCGAGCCAGTGGTCGCTGTTGTGGGGGCGGATCGGTCCCATTTTGGCCGGTTGGCCGCCCATTGTCTGAAAATGACAGGTCTGGCAGACGATGCCTTCCCCTGGATATTCGCTGTCAGCATATTCTATCTCTGTCGCTTTCACCCACACACCGAACGGATTTTGCTCGTTATGGCAGGTGGCACATATTTCCGGGGCCTCAAAAAGCTCCGACCGTTTTGTCTCGTGAAACGGCGACCACGGAAATTCAAGATCGCCCCGTTTCGGATCAACCTCCTCTGTCGCCGCGGATATGTAATCATGATTAAACGGCGGTGAATTCTGGAAACCGTCGAGCGTGTGGCAGAAATCGCAGAATATGCCGCGGTCGGCAAGCGTCTTGTAACCGTTGCCCTGGTTCCAGCGGTTATCGAGCGTGTTCGCCTCTTTCGGAATCATGTCGCCGGCAAGAAACGACCCCGGCCCGTGACAGCCGATACATCCCTCATGAACATTCTCGAGCCGCTTGTCGAACGACCGCGAGGGCAGCACTAACTCATAAAACTGACGCTGGAAAAAATCGCCGGTCATACCTTTCGAATGTTGCGAGTCATTCCAACGGGTAAATTTGTCCCAGTGGCAGCCTGCGCAAACCTGCGGATTGTCGAAATAATTATAGGGGATATGCTGCTTTTCTGCCTCTTCTGCCCGGGCGATTAAAACGCTCGCCAACAGTACGCAAAACAGCGTCAAAATAATATGTTTCTTGCCGTTTATTTTCATTATAGCACTCCGTTATGTAAAGTGATAAGATATGCGGCGCTTCGGTTATAAACCGTTTTAATATCCAAACGACAGAATGCTTTTCAGCAGGATATCGTCCGAATTGTCTGAAAGTCCAAATCCCGCGCCGACATGCCATTGGAAATTCTGTAAAAATAAAATATTGACAGTGGGGAATATAAATGCGCTCTGTTCATCGAAACCTCTTGTTTCCCGTAGTTCTCCCATTTTTGAATAAAATTCGATACCGGGTATGATAGAAAGGTTTCTTTTATAGTAAACACCTCCAGCGAACGCAAACTCGATCCCTTCCTCGACCTCGCCGCTCACCTTTTTTTCAAATGTCGGATTCAGCGTCACCGTAAAATCACTGATATCTTTCTCGAGAATCGCCTTGAACTCGATTTCCTCGGAATCCTTATAGCCGACCCGGGGAAGGATATATTCTAAATACAATCCGATATCGACCGGACGGCTGCCTTTATCGTATAAGCTGTAATGGGCCATAACAGCTTTCATCCTGGTCCGTTTCATGTCGGACCCGTCGGGCTTCTCGAAATCCACATATGCGGCGACTGTCAATTTGTTGCTGAGACCGTACTCTATCTCAAGCGACTGGGCGAACAGTCCTTCCCGCGAGTAATCTTCACCGAAAAACGTGTAGTTCTGACCGCTGGACGGGACATATGTCGTCCAATATACCAGCTCGATTTCTCCGGCCTCGGCCGTGGTATACTCGTACACTTTATAAAACTGCGCCGAAGAAATTGCTGGCGACATCAATATGAATATAACCGCAAGGTACAGGATACATGTTTTATTCATAGTTTCCCTCGAATATTAAGACATGTTTTATCAGCATACTAACATTTATTTCTAAATATATAACAATTTTTTATGCTTGACAAAGAAGAAAAAAAACTATTACTTTAATAATAATCATTCCGATTATTGATTCAAAGGATTATTTTGGGAAAATTTAGAAAAAGCAAAAAACGCGACCGGATACTCGAAATTCTGCGCGGCACCTCAATGCACCCGACTGCCGACTGGATTTTTAACCGGCTGAAAAAAGATTATCCGCATCTCAGCCTGGGTACGGTTTACCGTAACTTACATATACTTATCGAACAGGGATTGGTGAAAAAGATTGAAGCGGGCAGCACATTCGACCGTTTTGAGGCGAATACCGGTCTCCATTATCATTTCGTATGCGAAAACTGCGGTAAAATTGTCGATTTAGCGTTGCCGATCGATCATTCGCTGAATGAAATGGTGAATAATACGACACAATTTCATGCCAGATACCATAAGTTGGAATTTTTCGGGCATTGTGATAAATGCGATGAAGATGCTTATGAGTAATTATAGAACATGAATATGGTATAATGAATATTGATTTCGTTATTATGAAAAATTAGATTTTAACTGAAGGAGGATTATTTTTGACAAAATACGTATGCTCTATTTGTGGTTACGTTTACGATGAAGCTGTTGGCGATAGTGAAAGAGGTATTTCCTCTGGGACAAAATGGGAAGATGTTCCGGAGGACTGGACTTGTCCTTTGTGTGGCGCAATGAAAGCTGATTTTTCGGAACAGCACATTAACAGAAAACCTGAGGCACAGGAAATAAGCGCTTCAGAAATTGAAAAGGATAGCATAAGAGAGTTATCTTTCGGAGAAGTTAGCGCATTGTGCTCCAACCTTTCAAAAGGATGTACAAAACAGTATAGGATTGAAGAGGCCGAATTATTCAACCAATTAGCCGAATTTTATAGAACAAAAAATAGTACTGAAAATGGAGACCAATTAAAGGATCTTAACGCAATAATCGAACAGGATTTGGCTAAAGGCTATACGCAAGCAAATATTATTGCATCTGACGCATCTGATAGAGGCGCTCTCAGGGCGCTTGCCTGGGGAGAAAAGGTAACGAGAATTCTGAGTTCTCTTCTTAGCAAATATGAAAAACAGCAGGACACTTTATTGGAAAATACTCATGTATATGTATGTGAAATTTGTGGATTTTTATACATAGGTGATGAAGCCCCACAGATTTGTCCGGTTTGTAAAGTACAAAATAAGAAAATTTTTGAGATCAAGGGGGAAAAATAAAGTGCATGCTGTTAGAAATATTAGCTTATGTACAAAAGATTGTCTCTGCCTATTTATATGTCCTACAGGAGCAACAGATACAGAAACAGGTCAGATTGATGCTTCTAAATGTCTTGATGGATGCCGACTATGTGTTGATGCTTGCCCATCCCGCGCAATTTCTTTGATTCCTGAGGAATTCCCATCTCAGCAGAAAAAAACAGACGCTGTCAAGAATGTTTTGTTATCGTTAACTGCAAGTAAAACAAAACAGGAAAAAATAGCTGCAGATATTTATAAAACCACTGAAAATCCTGTTCTGCGCAAACTTGCCAAGGCGCTGAGAATGTCTAATCGAATTATGGCTGAAGATCTATTGCGTGAATCGGGCTATATGCTTCCACAAAGCCAAAATGTTCACAACTTTATTCAATCCTTATTAGAAAGTGATCAACCTACTGGTTTCCCTAAAGAAGCAGTGGAAAGATTAATAGAAATCCTTACAAGAGAACATATAATAAACAAGGAGGACAACAAAGTGAATAAAAACAAGACAATCGATAACCTCATGGAGGCATTTGCCGGAGAATCCCAAGCAAACAGAAAATATTTGGCATACGCCAAAAAGGCAGAGAAAGATGGAAAATTAAATGCAGCCAAGTTATTTAGGGCGGCTTCTGACGCGGAAACCTTACATGCCCTAAAACATTTTGAAGTTGCAGGAAAAGTTGCATCAACGGATGATAATCTTAGAGATGCAGTTGCAGGCGAAACCCACGAATATCAAGACATGTATCCTGACTTTGTTAAGGTAGCCGAAGAGGAAGGAAATAAAGCGGCACTCATGTCCTTTACATTTGCCATGAAAGCAGAAGAAGTCCATGCAAAGCTTTACAAAGAAGCATTAGAAAATCTTGATCAAACAGAAGAAATATTTTATTATCTGTGTCCTGTTTGCGGGAACATTGAGAAATTTATTCCTGAAAAATGCAGCATCTGTGGCGCTTCTGGAGATAAGTTTATCAAATATTAATGTCATTAATAACGGTATATTCAATGAATGAATGTAAAAGATATACTATTTAATCTGCACCAAAAAATATTTTCGCGATTGCAGTGTTCGTAGTCAAGGATAATAGGAGGATAATAGGAGACATCCATAATGAATGAAGATAAGAAGAATTCCGGAATGAAAAACCCGGCAATACCCACTCCCGCAATCGGTACCTCGAATCAGGATTGGTGGCCGAACCAGTTGAAACTCAAAATTCTCCACCAGCACTGTGAAAAAAGCAATCCGATGGGCAGGGAGTTTAACTACGCCGAGGAATTTAATAAACTCGATCTGGCGGCGGTGAAGAAAGACCTTTACGCGCTGATGACCGATTCACAGGACTGGTGGCCGGCTGATTACGGCCATTATGGCGGTCTTTTCATCCGTATGGCGTGGCACAGCGCGGGCACCTACCGCATGGGCGACGGCCGCGGCGGTGCGAGCACCGGCAACCAGCGTCTTGCACCGCTGAACAGTTGGCCGGACAACGCAAATCTTGACAAGGCGCGCCGTCTGCTTTGGCCGATCAAACAGAAATACGGCAGCAAGCTTTCATGGGCCGATCTCATGATTCTCGCGGGGAATTGCGCCCTTGAATCGATGGGATTTAATACGTTCGGTTTCGGCGGAGGACGGGAAGACATTTATGAACCGGAAGAGGACATTTACTGGGGTGCCGAGGACGAATGGCTCGGCGATAAACGCTATTCCGGTGAGCGCGACCTCGAAAACCCGCTCGCTGCTGTGCAAATGGGTTTAATCTACGTAAACCCGGAAGGACCGAACGGCAATCCTGACCCGGTCGCGTCCGGCCGTGATGTCCGCGAAACATTTGCCCGTATGGCGATGAACGATGAAGAGACTGTTGCACTTGTTGCCGGCGGACACTCATTCGGCAAATGTCACGGCGCCGGTCCTGCGACACATGTTGGCCCCGAGCCGGAGGCAGCTCCCATCGAGGAGCAGGGGCTCGGCTGGAAAAGCAGCTACGGCAGCGGTAAAGGCGGCGATACGATCACCAGCGGTATCGAGGGCGCATGGAAACCGAAACCGACTACATGGGATATGGGCTATCTGAACACGTTATTCAAATACGAGTGGGAAATAGTTAAAAGTCCAGCCGGTGCGAATCAGTGGCTGGCAAAGGACGTGGATGAGGAGGACATGATTGTTGATGCGCATGATCCAAAGAAAAAGCACCGGCCGATGATGACCACAGCGGATCTTTCGCTGCGCTTCGACCCGATATACGAACCGATTGCTCGTCGTTACCGCGATAATCCCGAGGAATTTGCGGATGCGTTTGCACGGGCATGGTTTAAACTGACCCACCGCGATATGGGCCCGCGTTCACGCTATCTCGGCCCAGAAGTTCCGGAGGAGGAACTGCTCTGGCAGGATCCGGTGCCCGCAGTCGACCATGAACTTATCGACGATAAGGATATCGCCGATTTCAAGGAAAAAATCCTTGCCTCGGGACTGACAGTATCTGAACTGGTTTCGACCGCCTGGGCGTCGGCCTCCACGTTCCGCGGTTCGGATAATCGCGGCGGCGCCAACGGTGCCCGTATCCGCCTTGCACCGCAGAAAGACTGGGAGGTGAATCAGCCTGCCCAATTGAAGAAAGTGCTTGATATCCTTGCGAGAATCCAAACGGAATTCAACAGCGCGCAGCCGGACGGGAAGAAAGTATCGCTTGCCGATCTGATTGTGCTGGGCGGATGCGCAGGCGTCGAACAGGCGGCTAAAAATGCCGCTCACAAAGTGACTGTTCCGTTCACACCGGGACGTACCGACGCTTCCGAGGAGCAGACCGACGCGGCATCGTTTGCTGTGCTCGAACCGGTTGCGGACGGTTTCCGCAACTATCTCAAAGCCAAATATGCCGTTTCGGCGGAGGAGCTTCTTATAAACCGAGCGCAGCTTTTAACGCTAACCGCGCCGGAGATGACAGCGCTTATCGGCGGAATGCGTGTCCTGAATACAAACGTCGGACAGACCCGTCACGGTGTTTTCACCGACAAACCGGAATCGCTCACCAATGATTTTTTCGTGAATCTGCTTGACATGAACACGGAATGGAAACCAGTCTCGGATGACAGTGACGTGTTCGAGGGCCGCGACCATGTAACGGACGAACTCAAATGGACAGGAACCCGTGTCGACCTTATTTTTGGCTCGAATTCCCAGCTTCGGGCTGTGGCGGAGGTCTACGGTTCCGCGGATTCGCAGGAGAAGTTCCTGAAGGATTTTGTGGCGGCGTGGGACAAGGTCATGAATCTTGACCGATTCGACCTCGCCTGATAAATGCAGTATTGAAACCGGGATTGCAGCATGATTGGCTGTGATTCCGGTCTTTTAAACAAACAGCAGAAACTGCATTTCAAGACAATACATACGTCAAAATTCTCTTTCCCATTCTCAAATAACTCTTATTGCACGGGTATTTATAATTTATCTGTCATCTAAGCGTCTTAAAATAAATGACATATGATTTCTCTCGCTTTCTTGGTACCACTATGCGGAACTGTGCTTGATTTGCATGCTAAAGGCATTTGCAATATCAGAACAGCATGATATGCTGAATGTGCAATATGTTTGCTGGTTGCGGTTCAAAAAGGAGCGCAACAAATGACATTTCTTTCGATTCTGCTTACAAGCATTGCTGAAAACAAATAAAAATGTTTCGGCATACGATATGGAGGGTTATCTGGAAACACCATCCGAAGCCAAGATTGAAATAACGATCGATGCCGAAACATTGCACGCATTAGTTTCAAAAAGTATCGGGGGAATGAACCGCACATCACCGGTTCGACAAATGTGACGAACACCTCAAAAAAACTTGACTTTAGACAATTAAAATATTATAACAATAGTGTGAGGCGATGCGCATGACTGTCAATGTCTTTT
Organism: uncultured bacterium; assembly: GCA_964497605.1. GTDB lineage: Bacteria > Latescibacterota > Latescibacteria > Latescibacterales > Latescibacteraceae > Latescibacter. The sequence goes on along the minus strand of CAZCDQ010000006.1, from coordinate 27,204 downwards.
CTGCAGTCGTTAACTGATATAATTTCATCCTTTTCATGATCTGTCAACACATGAAACAGAAAAGAATAATTGTGCTGAATCCGTGAATTGAAAAAACGAACGGTACCGCCCCAATAGCGGTCATCATGCTGACCGCTATTGGCGAGAAAACCGGAATTGGTTTCTCCGCCGGGAATATGGAAGATTATCTCGGACAGGCGCAGAGGACTATTTCGAGAAACCGGTTGATGCGGTCACCTTTCAGAAAACGGTATCGAAAATTATCGGCATATAAACCGAAGATTGTTTCCCCATGTTTCGCAGGTACGCAGAACATCTTGTGCAGAAACGAAAGAGGAAAATATTCACCGCTCAGGGGTTTGTGATGGCACGTTTATTACCGATTCATTTTATCCCGGTTGTTGTGATTACTGTTGTATTTGCCGCGATTGCGTATACAGTTGCTGAAACGGTTTCGCCTGCGGATTCGGCTGTCGGACTCGGACTCGTCATTATATTCATTGTTATAGGTTCCGGCATCGCATCGATCGTCTCCTACATATTGACAGTCCGGTATTTCAGGCCGATTGCCGAACGGGCGTACAAAACCCGGAAATTATCTGTCGATTCTGTGGATATTCCCTTGCGGTTCGGTCAGGAGGAATTATCGGATATTCTCAACAATACTATCGATTACCTGGTTTCGGTAGTTCAAAATCGTGAACGGAAAATCGAGGAACTGAATCGTCAGATCGAAGATTCAAAACGTTTGTCATCGCTCGGAGAGCTTACCGCCGGTGTGGCGCATGAAATCAACAATCCGCTTGGTGGTATTATCGTATATTCCAACCTTCTTCGTGAGGACACGCCCGCGAACGATCCCAATTATCCGAATATCGAGAAAATCATAAGAGAATCCGAACGGTGCAAAAATATAGTAAAGAAATTACTGACCATAGCCCGTCAAAGCCAACCGAAATTTGAACAGGTCGATATTCATACTATTATAACCGAGGCGTTAAGTAATCTGCGGAGTGAGGATATATTCAGAAATATCAGAGTGATAGAAGCGTTTGGGGAGAATGTCCCCACTGTGAAAGCGGATATATCTCAGATTCAGGAAGTATTCGAGAATATCATCAGAAATGCCGCGGAAATTATGGAGGATTCGGGTGAATTGAAGATTGTCACCGGGGCGGACAGTGAAAACGGAAACCGCGGTATGGTGAGTGTCCGGTTTAAAGATACCGGCCCGGGAATATCCGAGGAACACCTTGATAATATTTTCGATCCGTTTTTCACCACGAAGCTCAAAGGGCACGGGACAGGACTCGGTCTGGCATTAAGTCACGGTATTATCGAACGTCACCGTGGATCGCTCACCGCGAAAAACCAGTCTGGCGGCGGCGCGATTTTTACTGTCCTGCTTCCCGTATTCACAAACGCCGAAAAATAATTTCAAACGATAGAGAAGTGGGAGGTTCTCATGGAAATTCCGTTCAATATCCTTGTCATTGACGATGAACCTACGATTCGCGATTCATGTTTCCAGATACTGTCGCGAAAGGGCTGTAATGTCTATCTTTCTGAAAATGGGAATCAGGGGCTGTTATGTCTCGAATCGCAGAAATACGACGTGGTTATCCTCGATTTGAAAATGCCGGACATGAGCGGCCTCGATGTGCTGAAAGCGATCCATATAAAAAATCCCGAATGCACGGTTATCATCGTAACCGGTTTTTCCACCGTTGAAAATGCGGTGGAGTCTATGAAAATGGGTGCGTATGACTTCGTTCCCAAACCATTCACTCCCAATCAGCTCAGAACCGTTGTCGCCCGTGCGCTTGAAAAGAAACGTCACACCGGTGAGTCTTCTGTCGGTGAAAGCGAACCAAACAATAGTGTCGGTATCGACGCGATTATCGGCAAGAGTCCGGTGATTACGGAACTGAAACAGTTTATTGTCCGGGCCGGCATGTCCGATTGCTCCGTACTCATCACAGGTGAAACGGGGACCGGCAAGGAACTTGTCGCGCGGGCGCTGCACCATTGCAGTAAACGCCGAAATGAAAATTTCGTGACTGTCGATTCGGGCGGCCTGGTCGATACGCTTATCGAGAGCGAACTTTTCGGACACAGCAGAGGCTCGTTCACCGGCGCCGTCGCAAGCCGAGTTGGAAGATTCGAGCTTGCCCATAAAGGAACGCTGTTTTTCGATGAAATATCAAATATGAGCTACGGCATACAAAGCAAACTATTAAGGGCCCTTCAGGAAAAACGGGTATCCAGAGTCGGCTCCTCAACTCAGATTCCGGTCGATGTGAGAATCCTTGCCGCGACGAATCAGTTTCTGCACAACGAGATTAAAAGCGGACGTTTCCGAGAGGACCTTTTTTACCGTCTCAATGTGATACCGATCTATATTCCGCCGCTTCGCGAACGGCGTGAGGATATCCCTGTTCTTGCAGAACATTTCCTGACACGGTTCCGCCGTAAAAAGGATTCCGGTTATCCCCTGCGAGTATCCGGAAAAGCCATGAACACGATGATCAATTACGACTGGCCCGGAAATATCCGCGAACTTGAGCATTTGGTAAAACGGGCGGTTGCGCTCTGCGAGGACAGAGAAGTAGATCCGTTCGAAATTTTCAAAGGGATTTCATGTATCACCCCCGAGTTCTTTGCAGAACACCGGCAGCTTGAGCAACTCGAGGATGTTGAAAAGAAACATATCGAATGTATGCTTGAGAAATTCCGCTACAACAAATCGCGCACAGCTACCGCGCTCGGCATTGACCGTAAAACACTCAGAAGCAAAATACGGAAATACCGGCTGTATGAACAAGAAATAACGTTTCAATAGCCTGTTTTGTTCGCACGCTTATACCCGTATTCCGCAAATTATATCCGACATTCAGCAATGCATTACCAACGAACCTCGATATAGACGGGGAAATATTCCCCGTCTGTGGGGTGTTATTCCCCGCTATTGACGCTCTATCTTCAGCAATATCAGTGTCACCGAGAGAAATATACAGTTTCCATGATATTATAAAAATAGCATTTTGCGGCCGGAATTCGTTTTTATGACCGTCAGCTCGAAAATCAGGCATTAGAATTGCGTATAGAAAAATACTTAATGATTAACAATTCAAATATATATGACAATGATTACAAAATGGTAACTTGCCAACCACAGGAATCTCTCTGTATCCCGTTCGAGGCGGGAGTATCGGCATACGACATTTTTAATCCCGGCAATGGAGGGCAAACGCTCAGAACAATGGCTCAAAATAACGGCGCCGGTAAGAAATCCGGAATTATAATCGTAATTGACGATGAAGAATCGATGCAGGATTCCTGCAATCAGGTTCTGTCGCGCGAGGGATATAGCATATATGCCGCGTATCGCGCTGAACAGGGGTTGACGTTAGTAAGGGAAAAACGGCCGGACATCGTTCTTCTGGATTTCAAACTGCCCGGAAAAAAAGGCGGCGGGTTGATACGGGCGATCTCCTCGCTCGATCCGTCTATCATCGTAGTCGTTATTACCGGATACGCGACAGTCGAATCCGCAGTGGAGGCCATGAAGCAGGGCGCGTCCGATTTTCTTCCGAAACCGTTTACTCCCGATGAACTTCGCATCATTGTCGATCGGGCCATGGAAAAGCGGCGCCTTATGGTCGAGACGGTGCGGCTTCAGAAAGAGAATGAGAGAATCCGTGAAAATTTCGTATCAATTATAACCCATGAAATGCGGAGCCCGCTTGTTGTGGTCGAGCAGTATATTGAGGTGCTGCTTGGCGGCTACACCGGCGATTTGGAATCGAAACAGCACGAAATACTTACACAATGCAAGCAGCGTATTAACTGGCTTTTATCGCTTGTAAACGAATGGTTGGAAATGGCGCGGATTCAGGAAACCGTAATCCTCGAAAAAGTCGAGGTAGTCGATATCAGGAAGATTCTCGATGAAGCGGCCGGCGTAATCGAACTTATAGCCCAGGGAAAGAATATTCGTTATGAAATCGATATTCCCGAGGATTTCCCGACAATTGTCGGAAATCACGAAGCTCTGGTTCACCTTTTTCTCAATCTCTATTCCAATGCGGTCAAATACAACCGCAAATACGGAATGATAAACACCGTCGTCCGCGACGAAGACAATATGATTTCTATTACCATTTCGGATACCGGGATCGGTATACCGAAAGAAATGCTCCCATTTGTGTTCGATGAATTTTTCCGTGTTAGCAATATCAGAAAGCGGTCCGTTACATCGACAGAGGAAACAGGCACTGGCCTTGGGCTTGCGATTGTTAAAAAGTTTGTCGATGCCCATAAAGGATATATCACTGTTGACAGCACCGTAGATGTTGGAACAAGCTTTACTGTTCATCTGCCAAAAAAACAGCAATCGGAACAAGATTAAGCTCTGATTGGGGATATGACAGAATGAGTGATCATGCCAAAACATATTTCATAAGCGGCACGGATTTTGAGCGGTTGCTCGATGTCCTGGGAAAAAATAGCAAAATTTATATCCCAGGAGAGGCTGAAGACCACAAGGGAATCGTTCGCTATCCCTATGCTGAACGAACTGAGGGTGATGATTACGTGTTCCGCGGATACCGTCCATCCGATCCGTTGAAAACGTTTCTGTTTGCTGGCCGAACCAAAGTCGCTGAATATCCGGCCGGAAGCGGCGATACACCGGCGCTGTCCGACGAACCTGTAACAATTGTCGGTGCGGCGGCATGCGATGTTGAGTCTGTGAAATCGCTCGATGCGGTGTTTCTTCAGGAGGAGTTTACAGATATCTTCTATCAGAACAGGCGCGCGAACACAGTTATCGTTTCCGCAGACTGTGATTATCCCCGCGAGAACTGCCTGTGTACGCTTGCGGGAATTGCGCCGTATGCAGCGGAGGGATTCGATCTGAATATTAGCAGCGCAGATAACGGCTATATCGTTGAGGTCGGTTCCGACAAGGGTGTGGACATTGTCGCGGAAAAAAAGGAACTGTTTGCTGATGTTCCGGCCGAACTCATCGCCGAACGAGATAAAAAACGCGCGGCGGCAAAAGAAAAAGTTAAAGATATCAACAAAGAATACGAACTCTCGAAATCCCGCCAGGAACTGCTCGAAATTCAGCGCGAAAGCGACGGCTGGTACGAGCATGTCAGCGCCTGCATCGGATGCGGGGCATGCCTTTTTTCATGCCCGACCTGTCATTGTTTCCTTTTGTACGACCGGCAAAATGAATCCGGCACATACAGTAGAATCAAGGAATGGGACGCGTGTTCCTACGCCGGATATTCTAAAATGGCGGGGGGAGGTTCACCGCGTCTTGGACTGATGGAACGGTTTCGTCACCGGTACCTCCATAAGTTCGATTATTTTCCGACAAACTTTGGATTTGAGGCATGCAGTGGCTGCGGACGATGTATCGAAGGCTGTATGGGGAAAATCGACATGAGAAAAGTGATGAAAGCGCTCGACTCGTCAACCGTAGGAGCAAAAAAATAACATGAGCGACGTTCAAAATCCGTATATGCCCCTGACCGGGACAGTGGGAAACGTGATCGAGGAAACTCCAACGATTAAAACGGTCGTTATCCGGCCCGAACAGGAAATGAAATTCAAAGCAGGACAATTTATGCAGGTGACAATGCCGGGTGTCGGCGAAGCGCCGTTTACACCGTCATCATCGCCCAACCGCACCGAAACAATTGAATTTACCATTCTGCGTATGGGGAAAGTCACCGACAAATTGCTTTCGGTTAAGGCTGGCGACACGGTGGGCCTTCGCGGTCCGTTCGGAAAAGGTTATCCGATCGATAAGCTTCGGGGAACGGAAGTGTTGGTTGTTGGCGGCGGTGTTGGGCTTGCTCCGCTCAGATCACTTCTGTATGTGTTGTTCGACGAAATCGACAGTTTCAAAAAAGTCTATATCAAATACGGCGCACGGACACCGAACGATCTGGTATACCGCAGCATGTATGATTCCTGGGCCAAGATACCCAATGTGGAATTCACACCCACCATCGATGTTGCGGCACCGGGATGGACTAGCAATGTTGGGGTAGTTACCACGCTTCTGGATAATGTGGATATCGATATTTCAAATAGTTGCGCGATTTCCTGCGGTCCGGAGATCATGCTGAAATTTGTAACAATGAAACTTATGGAAATCGGCTATAAACCGAAACAAATATATCTGTCTATGAACCGACGGATGAGTTGCGGAACGGGAAAATGCGGCAGATGCAACATCGGCCCCTATTATCTGTGCAAGGACGGCCCCGACATGAATTACGAGCTTATAAAAGATTGTTCCAATGTGTTCGGTATGTAAAGGGACGAACGTATGATGAAATCGCAGGAAAATATTTGTCTGTTCTGTTCGCTTGGATGCGGATTCGCGATCGAATCCGATTTCGGTGGAGCGGTCAACCTTGAATATCTTTCGAACGATCCGATATGCAGCGGCAGCTTGTGCAGCAAAGGAAATTATATGCTCGATCTTCTCAATCATCCCATGCGGCTGAGTGAGCCGACTGAAAAAGGGGCAGTCATTACGTGGGAGGATGCAATATCTGCGACAGCGAAAGCGCTCGGGAAGTCGGAGGGTTCGGCTGCGGTCGTTCTCAGTGGCGATGCGTCGCTCGAGGATGTTTCTTTGGCAATTATGTACGCGAAAGAGTGCCTGAACGCTAGCGTTGCGGTTCATTTCGCGACCGGGGACGACGCGGTTCTGAGAGCAATTGCCGCATCTGGAACCGGCGAGCCGGCAACGATTGAGGATGTCGAAAAATCGAAATGCACGATTGCGGTCGGCGATCCGTTCGAGGTTGGCCCGGTCATTGCGGGACCAGCGTTGAACGCAAAATATGCCCATCGAGCGAATACGCTTGCGGTTGTTTCGGAATCGCCGAACCGGACAGCGCGTTTTGCCTCAACCCATATAGAGGGAAACGTGCGTGTGACACTTGCGGAACTATTGAAAGCGGTCGTCGATCTGTCCGGATACAGCGGCCCCTTGTGGAAAGAGGCGGTGAGAACATCGTATCCCGCGGTTAAGGATGGCGCGGTAAAAGCCCTTGCGGAGAAATTTGTGAAAGCCGATCAGGCGGTTGTGATTATCGAATCACAGGATCCGGTCGCGGCTGAGTTTGCCTCGCTGATTGTAGAGGCGGCCGGAAACGGCAAAAAGCTGTTCTCGCTTTACACTTATGGCAATGCCGAGGGTATCGTTGCCGGTCTGAACGAAACGGACGGTAAAGTACAATCAGTTGCGGATGTAATCGGCGCCGCGATGGACGAGAAGTTGAATTCACTTCTTGTACTAGGTGCGGATATCTTTAGAGGTATGTCGAAAAATGATGCGAAAACCATCCGTGGAAATCTTGATTTCATCGCTGCGGGAGCGCCATTCGCAAACGAAACGACTACGCTTGCAGACATTGTTATGCCGACCGCACTTTGGCTTGAAACGGCGGGAACATATAACGGGAAATTGAGAACGCCGGTCCTCGAACCAACGGGAGGAGCGCTTTCATACGGCGATATCATACGAAAACTTGTGGCGGGAAAGAATCAAACCCTTTCGGAAGGCGAAGTAAAGACGAATATAATGAGGACGGAACCCTCGGAAAGCCGGATCGGTTCGCTTTTGAAAGAGATTGAACATAAAACACCACAGCCTGTTTACAGGTCGACTGTCCTGAGCTATTCGGACGGCTCACTGACCGATAATACGGCGTGGATGCAATTGCAGAAAAAGGATGCATCGTGAAAAAGCTTTTTGTCCAGCTTGATTTGTGCATAGGATGCCAGTCTCATTCGGTTGCCTGCCACCGGGTACGTAATGATACGCTCACGCTTCAGAGCGCCAAAGTCGAGGGTGTGGGTAATCTTCCGGTTGTGTGCAGGCACTGCAAGGAACCGGCATGTGTGGCGGCGTGCCCGAATGAGGCAATGACACGGGACGAGGACGGCATCGTTCGCCGTAATTCATTCCGGTGTACAGGATGTAAGAGCTGTGTAATTGCCTGCCCGTTCGGTGTCCTGAGCAGAGGCATGAAGCTCGCGGTGTTCTCCATGGGGAAATGCGACCTGTGCACCGAGAGGCTTGCGGATAATAAAGACCCGGCATGTGTCGCAACCTGCCCGACCGGCGCGCTCAGGTACGAGGAAGTCGCCGATGCTTACGTTGAGCAGGGTGAGATGGTCCTCGGCTCGCATGCGGTAGGATACAAGTCGATTGTGCGGAGACCGTGACGGAATCGGGAATCATGATAAATGCAACATAAAAGCGGAGTGTAGAGTCTGTGGCCGGAATCATGTTGATCGTTAAATTCATCTTAATCGCTGTCGGAGTGCTTGTTCTCGGACTTGTTACAAGCTGGATCGACCGTAAGGTGACCGCGTTGGTACATGCCCGTGTCGGACCGCCGTGGTACCAGCCGATTGCAGATATACTCAAACTGCTTGGTAAAGAGACACTGGTTCCTGAGGGGTCGGGACGAACTGTTTTCTTGCTGGCGCCGTTATTCGGATTTGCGGGTATGATTCTTGCCTCGGTACTGCTTGTTCATGTCCTTATCTGGCCGGATCAGAGTTTTGTCGGTGATGTGATTGTACTGGTCTATCTGCTGACTGTTCCCGCGACCGGTCTGATTATTGGTGCAAGTGCCTCGGGAAATCCCATTGCCGCAGTCGGAGCGTCACGAGAGATGAAACTCCTGCTTGGCTATGAGTTGCCGTTTCTGATTGTTGTTATTATGGTTATTATGAAATCGGGATTCGATTTCAGTATAGGAAGCATCATCGATTCGCAAGTCATGGGCAGTGTAAATATCGCAAGTATCTCTGGTGTACTCGGGTTTATTGTGCTTCTGCTCTGCACACAGGCAAAATTGGGGTTTGTGCCGTTCGACGCGCCCGAGGCGGAGCAGGAGATCATGGGCGGTGTTATCACCGAATATTCCGGACCTCCGCTCGCAGTTATCGAAATGACAAAAGCAATGATGCTTGCGGTCATGCCGCTGTTCATAGTCGCGATGTTGATGGGGGGGATACGTCTCGAAGGGATTTCAATTCTCTGGGCGGTGTTGAAATACGTTGCGATAATAGTACTCATTGTGCTCATTCGGAATACGAATCCGCGGGTACGAATCGATCAGGCAGTAAGCTTTTTCTGGGGCACAATGACTGTGCTGGCGCTGATCGGTCTTGCGCTGGCGTATGTTGGATTGTAACGGTTAAAGGAATTATTGCTATAAAATCGGGGGAAAAATAATGAGCCTGACCATGTGGGGACTGAAGAAATCGCCGTGGGTGTATCATGTCGCGCTGTCTCCCTGCAATAACTGCGATATCGAAATCCTCGACCTTCTGACCCCGCGGTTCGATGTCGAGCGGTTTGGCATTAAACTTGTCGGCAGTCCGCGGCATGCGGATGCACTGCTTGTTTCAGGATCGGTCAACCGTCATGTGCTGCCGAGATTTGTCGAGCTGTACAAGCAGACCGCAAAACCGTGCATTGTGTTCGCAATCGGCTCATGCGCCCTTACGATGACCATGTTCCGCGATAGTTATAACTGTGTTGGGCCGCTCGATAAAGTGGTGAAAGAGATCGACCCGAATGGCATTGTCGCTTATGTGCCGGGATGTCCGCCAAAACCTGAAGCGATGATTCTCGGCGTTGTGAAAGCGCTGCAAACCCTGTAGGAGAATGATGATATGCCCGATGCGAAAGCCCTTGACGCAATAAAAAGCAAATTTCCGGACGCGCTGAAGGACGTGTTTGTGAAAAACGAACGCAGAGTGTATGTAACTATCGATAAACGCGATGTGCCGGATATCTGCCGATATATGTATGATGACCTTGGCGGAAGGCTGTGTATCGCATCCGGTGTTGATTCGAGAAACGGAATTGAAATTCTCTACCATTTCATGTACCCAAAAGAGCATCAGATTATTTCGTTAAAGACGATAGTATCGAAACCAAAACCGGAAATCGAGTCAATCGCGGTCTTTTATCTGGCCGCAAATTGGATCGAGCGTGAGATTCACGAAATTCTCGGAGTAGTTTTTATAAACCATCCGAATCCAGACAGGATTCTTATGGCAGATAGCTGGCCCGAGGGAGTTTATCCGTTACGACGTGACTTCAAGGAGCCTGGAAAATGAAAAAAACGATTGTTCCGCTCGGCCCGTTTCACCCCCTGCTTGAGGAAGCGGAATTTTTCAAGCTGTATGTTGAGGGAGAAACAGTAGTCGATGCTGAAATCAATATAGGTTACATGCACCGGGGGATAGAAAAACTCAGTTCTATGAAAACATGGGATCAGGCTGCCTTTATTGTGGAAAGGATATGCGGTATCTGTTCTACCTCACATCCGATTGCTTACGTTTTAGGAGTCGAAGATCTCTGTGATGTACAGCCGCCCCCACGCGCGCAATATATCCGTCCGATTATTTGTGAACTCGAGCGAATTCACAGCCACCTCTTGTGGGTTGGTCTCGCGGGACATTTTATCGGCTATGATACAGTTTTTATGTGGGCATGGAAATACCGCGAGCCGATACTCGATGTTTGCGAAAAACTCTCGGGAAACCGTAACCATTATGCGATGATGAAACCGGGCGGAGTTCGCCGGGACTTAAATAACGACGATTTCCCTTGGGTGCACAAAGAAATGGATAAAGTAATAAAATCTACCGAAATGCTGGTCGGCGCGGTGCTGGACGATCCTGTTCTCCATGCACGCACGAAAGGTATCGGAGTGCTTACGAAAGAGGATGCCGTTGCATATGGAACAGTTGGCCCGACGGTAAGGGCTTCCGGAATATCCGATGATATTCGCACTGATGACCCCTATGACGCATACGATAAAATCGATTGGAATGTTATCACCTGGGACAGTTGCGATGTATTTGCCAAAGCGGCTGTACGTTTGCTTGAGATCATTGAATCAGCAAAAATTATTAAACAGTGTATGGATGATATGCCCGATGGGCAGATCGATGCAAAAATTAAATCTGTTCCTCCCGGGGAAGGTATCGGGCATGCCGAGGCGCCGCGCGGAGAGGTCTATCATTATGTTCGGGGGGACGGCGGTAATTCACCGGTGCGTCACAAAATCAGAGCACCGAGTTATATGAATATTCCATCATATAAGGCCACCTGCATCGGCCATACAATTTCCGATGTGGCATTAGTTACCGCTGCGGTTGACCCATGTTATTGTTGTACGGAAAGAATGGCGGTTTTGGAGAAAGATACAAACAATATTGTGATGTCGGGTCAGGAATTGGTTGAATTGTCCCGAAAGAAGACAGAACGGTATAAAAATCATAAAGATGAAATTCCGACGGCCGAACAGGTAGCAAAACAGCTTATAGCGGAGCTTAATAAGTAATAAAAGGAACCGTAGACAATGAATAATTTGTTTATGCCTATCATCGTCCCTTTGATTGCCGGAGCGGTCATACTGATTATCCCGAAAGCGCTCAAAGGAATACGGGAGACCGTTGCCCTTGCCGGAACAGTCATTGCGGCGGTGTATTCTGGTGCGATATTCTTTGGCGGTAAAGAAATTGTCGGTTCATGGATATGGTTCACACTTTCGGGATTTTCATTCTCTGCGGATATGAGAGCCGATACGCTAAGTTCTTTCATCCTGTTTGCCGCGTCCGTATTCGCAGCGCTTGTGGTTATCTATTCTTTCGGTTTCATGAAAGGGAAAGACCGTCTTGGCGAGTATTACGGCTATATTTGCCTGACTGCCGCAGGAGCCGCCGCGGCTATTCTGGCCGATAACCTGATCTTTTTTCTAATCGGCTGGGAGATCGTTTCACTACTGTTGTTTTTCCTTATCACCATCGGCGGAGGCGGAGCGCGCGATGCGGCGGGTAAGACATTTGTAATCATCGGGTTTTCGGATTGTGCACTCATGCTGGGTATAGTGATGCTGTGGCATATTGTGGGGACGCTTCAGATGAGCAGTATTAATGCAGTCGGTGTCGATTCGGCGCTCATGGTTGTGACCTATGTCATGTTTCTTATCGGGGCGCTTGTTAAAGCCGGCGCGATCCCCGGACATACATGGATTCCCAAAGCCGCCGAAAGCGCTCCCGCAAGTGTGATGGCATATCTGCCCGCGTCGCTCGATAAACTGCTCGGCATCTATCTGCTGGCAAGGATTTCGCTCGATATGTTTGCGCTGAACAGCGGACTAAAAATGCTGCTGCTTATTATCGGTGCAGTGACCATTATCCTTGCAGTCATGATGGCGCTTCTGCAGCATAATCTGAAAAAGCTACTGGCGTTTCACGCGGTCAGTCAGGTCGGCTATATGGTGATGGGGATCGGCACCGGTGTTGCGATCGGTATTGTCGGCGGACTGTTCCATATGCTGAATCATGCCATCTACAAATGCTGCCTGTTCCTTGGCGCGGGTGCGGTGGAAAAACAGGCAGGCACGACCGAACTTGAGGAGCTTGGAGGGTTATCGAAATCGATGCCGGTCACGTTTGTTGCGATGCTTATCGCGTCATTCGCCATTTCCGGTGTGCCGCCGTTCAACGGATTTGCTTCGAAATGGCTCGTATATCAGGGAACGATCGAAATAGGGCAGCCTGTATTTCTTCTCGCCGCGATGTTCGGCAGCGCGCTGACACTGGCGTCGTTTGTTAAGGTTATATACTCGGTTTTTCTCGGAAAACAACCGGAGAAGCTGAAAAAGGTGGAATCGGTTGGATTCTCGATGGCGTTGCCGATGATTGTGCTTGCGCTTCTCTGTGTCGTGTTCGGTATATTCGCCCAGATTCCGCTGAAATATATCATCGGACCGATGGTTTCCTCGGAATTCGTCGATGCTCCCGCAATGATCGATACTGTTACAGGGATGTGGAGTCCGTCCCTTGCAACGCTGCTTATGATTGTTTCGCTGGCGGCAGGATATATGGTTTATCTTGTCTCGACAACATCAAAAATCCGTTCGACAACACGGTTTATTGGCGGCGAGAAATTGGATGAGGAACTGACACGGTATCCGGGAACGGGATTTTACGAGACTATTCATGATTTTGCTCCGATGAAGATAATCTATGACGATGCCGATCGGGGCGTATTCGATCTGTATGTTCTCGGCGGAAGGTACGGCGGGAAACTAGTCGATGTTCTTCGGTATATTCATAACGGCGTTGTGTCGACGTATGCGGCGTTCGTATTGATCGGACTGTTATTCATAATATTTTATCTTGTGAGATAGGGAACGGACGAGATGATACTTTTATACGGACTAATCGTGTTCATGATAATCGGTGCGATCATCGCCATCGAGACGAAAGACTTACTTTCAAGCGTTATCTCGGTCGGCGCGATGGGAATGGCGCTTTCTATCATATTTCTTATCCTCGGTGCGCCCGATCTTGCGATCGTACAGGTGGCTGTCGAGGTTATCGCGCTTATCATGCTTATCCGTCTGATTGTAGTCCGTGAGGATGTTACCATTGCTCACCGTTACCGCCACGGCGAGATTTTTGCAACCGCCGCAGGGCTTGTGTTCGCAGGTGTGTTCATTGTGGTTGCTGCGATAGCTTATAAAGAAATGCCCGAATTCGGGAGGCCAATCCTTAGTGTATCACGGCAGTACATAAACGAGGGTTTCTCCATTTCCGGCGCCGGAAATTTAGTCAGTGCGATCCTTCTTGAATTTAGAGCGTATGACACACTCGGCGAGGCGACGGTCATATTCACCTCGATTGTCGGTGCGATTGCGATCCTGAGAAAGAAAGGAAGGCGGGACTTATGAATGGAATGACAGTCATTGTTAAAACAATCTCTCGGCTGGTGCTTGGATTCATTGTTGTGTTCGGCGCGAGTATTGTTTTGTATGGTCATATTGCGCCGGGCGGCGGATTTGCCGGAGGAGTCATACTTGCGGCGGGATTTGTTCTGTTGATTCTCTCATTCGGAACATCAAAAGCTGAGGGCAGTCTGGGGTCACGGATATTGCATGTGTGGGATAGTTTTGGGGTACTAAGCTTGTTTGAATTTATTTGTATTGGACTGTTTGGTGGATTTATGCTGAAAAACTACCTGCCCGAGGGTGAGCCGATGCGGCTTTTATCGGCGGGAACCATTTTATGGAGCAACCTGATTGTCGGGATCAAGGTGGGTGTGTTTCTTTTCGCGATTTTTCTGGCATATGCCTTTTTTAATTTTGACGATACAACAAAGGAAAGACGATAGATATGGGTCCGTATGTTCTGTGTACCGTATTGCTGTTACTTGGCGTATACGCTGTTCTCGCGAAGAAGAATCTGGTGAAAATCGTGATTGGGCTTTTAATTATTGAGTATGCGGTTAATCTCATGTTAATTCTGGTTGGATACCGGAGCGGCGGAACGGCTCCGATTGTGACCAATGCAGAAAAGGCTGCGCGCGAGGCGATGACATTTGTCGATCCCCTGCCGCAAGCGCTCATTGTCACCTCGATCGTAATTGGACTCGGTACCACTGCTATGGTTATATCACTGTGTCTCAGACTGTTTGAAAAATACGAGACGTTCGACATTCTTCAGATAAGGAGATTGAAAGGATGAGTTCGGAACACATCCTTCCGTTATTCATAGCGCTGCCGCTTGGGGCTGCATTTGTTATTCCTCTTGCCGGTTTGTTCAGAGCGTGGCTTGCCGATACCATTGCGATGGTAACGACCGGTTTATTAGTACTATTTGCATTCGGCCGAATTGGCGAAGATACTTTCATTTACGCGCTCGGCGGCTGGAATCCGCCTTTCGGAATTAATCTGTATTCCGATTCCATGACTGTATTTTTCCATTTGATAGTCGCAGTGGTTAGTTTTCTCGTGGTTCTATATTCGCTTGAATATATGCGGCGTTTTACAAGCACTGTGAAATACTACTGTCTGCTTATGCTGATGGTCGCCGGCATGAACGGCGTAATCGCGTCAGGCGATCTGTTCAACATGTTTGTGTTTCTCGAAATAGCCTCGATATCGTCATATGCTCTCGTGGCATTCGGGATCGAAAGCGAGGAGCTTGAGGCCTCGTTCAAATATCTTGTTCTCGGCGGGATCGCATCGAGCTTTATTCTGTTCGGCATCGCGCTGACATACTCGATTACCGGGACATTGAATCTCGCGCATATCGGACAGGTTCTGAGCGGCGACACGGGTACGATGGTGAAACTGATATCCGCACTGTTCCTTATGGGATTCGGGCTCAAAGCCGCGCTCATGCCGTTCCATGCGTGGCTTCCCGACGCGCATCCTTCCGCGCCCGCGCCGATCTCGGCTATGCTCTCGGGACTGCTCATTAAAACGCTTGGTGTATATTGTCTGGCGCGGATATTTTTCAATGTGTTCGGGTTTGGTCATTCGGTGTCAGTGATATTCATTACGCTTGGTGTACTGTCGATGGTCGGCGGCGTCTTTCTTGCAGTCGGACAGTGGGATTTCAAACGCCTGTTGGCCTACCACAGTATCAGCCAGATGGGATACATCATATTTGCCATCGGTCTCGGAACGCCGCTTGGGATTATCGGCGGTATTCTGCACACACTGAATCATACGTTTTTCAAATCTCTTCTGTTTCTCTGTGCCGGAGCGGTCGAATACGCGACGGGGACTCGGGATCTAAAAAAACTCGGCGGATTGTGGAATAAGATGCCGGTGACCGCGCGAACCTGCTCTGTAGCGGCGCTGTCGATTTCCGCGATTCCTCCGTTCGGCGGATTTTTCAGCAAACTGATTATTGTGATTGCCGCAGTGCAGGCCGCCGACATTATGGGACCTGCCGCGTATTATCTTGCGGCGGTGACAATATTTGTAAGTTTTATGACAATCGTATCGTTTATAAAGGTGCAGAAAATGGCATTTTTCGGTGAACTTCCCGCGAAACTCGAGAAAGTGAAAGAAGTTCCCGCACCCATGTGGGGTTCGTTATTGATTCTCGCCCTATTCTGCATCGGATTCGGGCTTGCGTGCCCGTATTTCATTGATATTATCGAACCGGTACAGCAGGTGCTGACGGACAAGAGCATGTATATCATTAATGTGCTGGGGTCGCTATAATGAAAAAAATAATGTATTATCTCGTAACATTTGCGGTCTGGATGCTTCTTACCTGGTCGGCCGATATTCAGAATATCGTTGCGGGGCTTATCATTGCGTTAATATGTACTGTATTCCTGTCACATATCTATTTCGACAACGCGGCCATGATGCTGAGTCCGGTGAGAATAATCTGGTTTTTTTATTATATCCCTGTCTTTTTCATCCACATGGTGAAAGCGAATCTGGATGTTGCATATCGGGTACTTCATCTCGATGTTCCCATCAGGCCGGGGATTGTTAAAGTCACCACCGGACTTAAATCCGATCTCGGCATTACATTCCTAGCCAATTCGATTACTCTTACGCCCGGTACGCTGACAGTGGACATCATCGGCAGCGATCTCTATATTCACTGGATTAATATTACGGTTGACGATCCTGAACGGCAGACCGAAATTATCGTAAGCCGTTTTGAAAAAATACTCAAAAAGGTGTTCGAATGATTGATCAGATTGGTTTTTCCTGGCCAATGATTTTTATGCTTATACTTCTTTTTTCCGGGTTCCTTTGCCTGTTCCGTATCGCAAAAGGACCCTCCGCGCCCGACAGAACTGTAGCGATCGATATACTCGGTACGCTGATGGTCGGTTTCTGCGCCATGCTGACATGGATATCCGGGAAAGACTTTTATATGAATATCGGTATCACCTGGGCGCTCTTAAGTTTCATTGGCACGATAGCCCTCGCAAAATATCTGGAAGGACGAAGCTACGATGACTGAAAATATCGGATTGGCATTTTTTATTATTGGCATTTTATTTGATCTTTTCGGATGTATCGGGCTGGTAAGGCTTCCCGATGTGTACAACCGACTTCAGGCGGCGACAAAGTGTGTGACGCTCGGTACATGCATGATTCTCATCGGTCTCGCGTTCGTCATGGGAATAGGCGCCGCGGGAATAAAAGCGCTTCTTTGCGCCGCGTTCATACTGTTGACCTCACCGGTCGCCGCACATGCGCTTGCGCGGGCGGCGCACAAGGCGGGAGTGAAACTGTGTGAAAGCAGTATTGTCGATGAATATGCCAACGTTAAATGAAATCCATAATTATGGAGTCGTGATAAATGCGTAAACCGAAACTTCGTGAACTCTGGGAGGCAATAAAAATCCTGCTTGTCCAGGGACCGTACACATCGAAATTTCCAAAGGAAATTCTTGAACCACAGAAAGAATTCCGCGGAAAACCGGAGTTCGATCCCGATATCTGCATCGGATGCGGCGCATGCAGCGAGGTCTGTCCTTCGCGGTCAATCGAAATCATCGACGATGTCGAAGCGGGTACGAGGACAATGAAACTCTGGTACGATATCTGCAATTTCTGCGGTCAGTGCCATGCATACTGCACAACGGAGAATGGTATCGATTACACGACCGAATACGATCTGGCTGATCTCAGCCGAGAAAACATGTTTGTGAGTGTTGAAAAAGAGCTTGCGCTCTGCGAAATGTGCGGCGATATTGTCGGAACGAAAGATCACCTTAACTGGCTGTATAAACGCCTTGGGAGTCTTGCTTATGCAAATCCGACGCTGATACTCGCCGGAATGGAAAAACTCTCACAAAAAGAAGACATTCAAACTGCTTTCAGCGAGGGAAAGCCCTCCCGTGAAGACCTATTTAAAATCCTTTGCCCCGATTGCCGCCGCAAGGTCTATCTCACAGAAGAATGGTGATGATTTTAACCTAATATCATTCACATTCTGCTTTCATATCTGTTATCATTGCATAAAAGGAATTATCACATGGCATTGCCTGACGAGAATGTTGTCATTGTGACATTGGGAAACGACCTGCGCGGCGATGACGGCGCCGGAATTCTGCTTGGGCAGTTACTGAAAAACGGTAATTCGGCAGGAAAAGCCTTGTTTGACGTAATAAATGCCGGGGATACTCCCGAGAATTATACCGGTGTTATCGCGGGACTGCGTCCCGATACGGTGATCATTGCAGACACGATGGATTTTGGGGGAAATCCCGGCGATATTATGGTTGTTGCGAGTGGGGTAATCGCAAAGGAGAGTTCATCGACACACGGGTCACTTCGGCTGTTCACAGAATTTCTCGAAAAGGCAACATCTGCAGATATTCTCATCCTCGGATTTCAGCCGAAATCCACGGCGTTCGGCGAAGATATTTCGCCGGAGGTGAGCGTGAGTATTAGGAAAACCGCAGGTATGTTATTGTCGTGCGATTCTGTTCGGGAAACTATTCAGGCACTACAGGGAGAAAATTGCTGCAATTGATAAAGGAATGCAATGATTGGTAGAACGAAAATAATGGTTGTTGACGATGATATCGAAATTGTTGAGTTGATCGCCATTATGCTTGAAAAATACGGCTATGAAATAGTGACCGCCGACAGCGGCGACACCTGCATGCGGATGCTCGAACATGAACGGCCGGATTTAATCCTTCTCGATGTCATGATGGAAACCACGACGGAGGGATTTAATATCGGGTATAAATTGAAAAACGATACCGAATTCAAAACGATTCCGATCATCTTTATGTCGTCAATCAGCAAACAGACCGGTTTTTCTATCGATACGGAATTTATTAATAGCAATGAGTTTCTTGAAAAGCCGATAAATCCTGACGAATTACTGGAACGGATAAAAAACTTATTATAGGGTGCGGAAACTCTCGCTTATGGATTGCCTCGGCGCATTTGGTTTTCTCCTAATTGCGTTGGTGGGATTTACACACGGCGCATTTTTCAAAAACTTCCTCACAAGTAATATACGCTCCGACTTATTTCCGGCGGGACAATCATGTGGAGCAATATCGCAATCGGTATCAAAGTTTTTGCCAGCGTCTATGCAGTCTTTTTAGCGCTTGTGTTTTTAAGGAGCAAAGAGAAAAGCTGATCTTCGAGGTAATATGTATAACAGGGATGAGGAATTCGGTAAATTATATTATGGAGCCGATGGAGGGATTCGAACCCCCGACAACCTCATTACAAGTGAGAAGCTCTGGCCAGCTGAGCTACATCGGCCCGCACAACATTGTAAATGTACGAAATTTAACCGATATTGTCAATAAAAATGAGTATGTCATCCATGTATGACCGTGTTTTAGATGACGCATTTACCTCAGCTAAAACAATAGTTTCAGCCCGCCAATGATAACCAGCAATATTCCGAGAATCAACAAACCCGGAAACATCAGTGGTAAAAACGGCACAAATATCAGAAGAAATATGGTGCCAAAAAATACCAACCCGCATCCGACAAAGAAACGAATGATTTTCAGCCCGCCGATGAATAGGATGAACAGGCCGAAAACGGTCAACATGGTCAGAATACTAAACGGTAGCGCCCATGACAGTGGGCCGACAAAATGCGGACGAACAATGTGGGGGAACGATATGTGGCAGTCAAAAATTGAGAGCGGGAATATGTGCGTGTTGAAGAAAAAAGCAAACAGGAACAGTACGCCCGCAATGATGAGAAACAGCGAAATCGCCAAATCGACCGCGCTGGTTTTTTTTGATGCAGATGAAGGAGGATTTTCCTGCGTTTCGACTTCAATGTCGCCGGTTTGATCAGATTTCGAGTATACGTTCTTCTCGGGGTCGGACGGCATCAGCAGCCAGAGTACGATATAGAGTATTAATCCAAATCCGTAAAAGATCGTTGTCAGCACAAAAAACAGCCGAAGCGGCAATACAAGCTGCGGCGCACCAAACTGAGCGGCAAGGCCGGTACAGACTCCCGCAACACGTTTACCCGCACGCACACGGTGCCAGTCGTTCGCGGACAATCCGCTCCGTCGAGCGTCCCACTTATTCAGGTTGCTGCCGCAATAACGGCATTTAAGGGCGTCCTTTTGAATCATTTCCGCACAGTACGGGCATTTTTTCATATCATTCGTTTCCATTGGGCGCTTTTCACTCCTCTTTCCGGTATTGATTTCTGTGCCGAATTCTACAGGGCTTCCCTATAAAAGGGCTGTTTCCGGCGGTATTATTTATTATCGGCATCGGTTGTATCCTCACCGGAGTTTTGTCCGGCGTCGGTTACTTCCTCGATTTCAAAGGAGCTGTCACCCTCCTCCTGTTTCTTTTCTGAGGATTTGTCAGCCGCAGGCGATGTCTCATTCTGTTGCTCGGCTGGAGGCTGAGCGGCCGGCTTCGACGCAGGCGGCTCGGTGGTAATATACGCGTTAACTGTATTGCTGTGATCGACAGGCGCCGGCATCAGAATCCATAGCAGAATATAGAGTATTAAGCCGAATCCGTAAAATATCGTTGTCAGAATAAAAAACAGCCTGAGCGGCATGATGATAATCGGTGCGTCGAACTGAGCGGCAAGGCCGGTGCAGACACCGGCAACTTTTTTACCCTCGTCGACACGGTGCCAGTAGCCGGGTGTCTTGAGAAAATCGAGATTGATTTTTCTGTCGACAAGGCTGCTGCCGCAGTAACGGCATTTAATCGCTTCTGCTTTGATTTCTTCCGCGCAATAAGGACATTTTTTCATACCGTTTTCCATCATCTTATCTCCTATATATACTGTCCGTCATTTACATATATATGCTGCTTTTTCGGCCGTGCGCGCAGAATTATTGCGGCTTGCAGCAGTTGTTCAATTAGTATTCCAAATAAAATTAAATTACATAACATGGGATGTCCTCAAAGTTTGATGTGACTGTAATTGTTTTATAATCATCATGATAAGTATACCCGCAAGTACACTGCCTCCGGCGGCGGTAAAAGCGTACATGGCGTGACGGAGATAAACAAAAATATCCGCCGGCAAAACGAACCACAAAATTGTACCGACCGTCAACATATAGAAAATACAAAGACTCATCGCAATCGCGAGCCCCGCCAGCAGAAACGCCCATCGGGTCTGCGACTGTGCTGTCATAGCCGCGGGCGAGGTCTGAATAATCAGTTCCTCGTGCATGCTTTGTCTGGTACGCTGCAAGAGATCCATGCCGGGTTCGCCTACGTCATATGCACAGAGTATGTCGCGCAGTTCTTTGTCAAACGATTGTTCCATCAGCATCCCTCTTTCATAGTATAACTTTCGGATAATTCCCATTTTTTTCGTATTATTCCGGTAGCGCGGAACAGGCGGCTTTTTACCGTTCCCTCCGGGCAACCGACGATCGCCGCAATTTCTTGTTCACTCATATCGTGAAAATATCTCAGCACGACGGCCTCCCTCATTTTATCCGGCAGGCT
Organism: uncultured bacterium; assembly: GCA_964497605.1. Classification (GTDB taxonomy): domain Bacteria; phylum Latescibacterota; class Latescibacteria; order Latescibacterales; family Latescibacteraceae; genus Latescibacter. Next base: position 5,881 of record CAZCDQ010000006.1, on the reverse strand, counting down.
GTCGACGATTTTTTTGACCCGCCGTGATTTCATCAGCCGGTAGGGATCGGCGTCGGGCTCGATTGAAAGCATGTTCTCATAATCATCCACCGGCACAAACGTCTTGTTTTTCCCTTTCCGCAGTGTGTCTCTGCATTGATTCATCGCAATCTGAAACAGCCAGGTTGAGAACTTCGATTTTCCTTTGAAATTCCCGATGTACCGCACCATTTTTATGAATGTTTCCTGAAAAACATCCTCTGCGGTATCGGTGTCGCGAATGACCCGTATGATGAATGCATACAAAGGGCTTTTATAACGGGCGAAAATCTCATCGACGGCTTTATGATCCCCGGCCTGCATTCGTTCGATCAGGACATTTTCGCTGATACTCTCGTCAGTCAATGTGCCCCCGGCGGCATGTTTGAGTTTCATCATTCAATGCAATATCAGTCTCTTTGTAATATATGACGGAATAGAATTCATCCAAGTTCAATTTATTTTAATCGAATGAATTCCTCGGGCTTAAGTCCGGGGTTATATTTTCGGGATAAGCGAACACATCCTGAAAAGACATAACAAGAATCTCCTGTTATATCATATAGTCTGCCCTGCGAAATACAGGAGCGCAGTATTTACCTCGGCCGTAGAGGAAACGCTTAAAAAAACACATGCATCGGGATAAGCGAACGGTACGAAATACATTTTGTAGAGATTGGAACTGATGAAGATCAAGTTCATTTTCTTGTACAAAGTTTACCGACCATAGCGCTATCCAGTATTGTCAAAATAGTAAAAGTGGCGACGGCACGAGAAATATATAAAAACAATCCAGAGGTGAAAAAGAAGCTCTGGGATGGCCACATCTGGACTGTAGGATATTTATCAATACCGTTGGTGCCTATGTGAATGAAGAAGTGATCCGCGCATATGTTGAGAAACAAGGCAAAGAGTACAAAAAGATATATGCCGCTCAACTTTCATTTCTTGATGGCCTGAGTTGACTACGGTTTGATAGCCCGGACTTCAGTCCGAATTAGTCCATTAGCAATTTGTGCTTGTCAATAATCAATATATTCAAAAAATCTTGATCTGCTTCCAAGGTTTGATCAATATTAAAATTTCGTTTTTTACCGATTTTTTGATGGAGAAGGTAAAATTGTAGCAATTGAGCATTCAGTGACATATAGCGGATAATTATTCCAAGAATTAAGCAAAACGTTCGGTAAAGTATCAAGCTTTTTTTACAGGAAAACAAATATTATTTTTCAAAAACATCCGTCACTCGGGTATTCTCAGGGTATATGTGATGTTCATGGTCGTGCCGCTAATTGTTTTTGTCTGATTGATACTATTGTCTTTTTCCGCTTTTATCCTGACAGTGTACGGCTCCGATGAAAAACTGACGTCCTGGGTCCAGGTCTCATCGGGGCAAATAGTCGTCTTGGAATACTCGACTTCATCAATAAATGTAAGTTCGAGATAGGCGACACCGGTATCATCGAGTGTGATCTGGCCATTCAGAGTAATATTAACTGTTCCCACCTTGGTCCACGTGCAGTCTTCGCTGCTGCCGGTTCCTTGAAGCAGACAGGTGCCGACGCCCTCAAGTTTTCCGAAATCTTCGCCATCCTTAAGCCCGAAATACGGGGCATAGAATGTCACGCTTCCCTGATATCGCATATCGTCGTTATAATCATCCTCATTCATCACCTGATGGTAATCGATTTCGAGTATCATCCTGACCTTGCACTGGTCATACAACTGCTTCCACTTTTCAACCCCCCTATTGTATGAATCGCTTCCTTCCGATCCCAGACTTGTAGCTAATGCCAGTAGCTTGTCAACCGTTTCGAAATAATCATCGCACGGATCAGCAGGGGGTACAACTTCGTTGAGAAAGTCATCTATCGATTTTTCGGACGCTTTCTTGGCCTCCTCCAGAGCTTTTTTTGCTGCGAAGTTATCACCCAGCACCATAGCCATGTTCGCCCAGTGGAGAAGCGCATTGACCTGTGTATAACTTCCCTGCCAGGTTTGCTTTGCGGATGCTGGCATTGCCACTTTCTCAGCGGGTATACCGGTTAATGCGGCACGCTGAATCTGCGCCGATATTTCTTCCCTTGTGCCGATACCCGCGCCATATTCACTGAAATGGTATATCTCGCCCTGTACGGTATCGTTTGAGTTTACCTGATCGCCGATCGGAAGTATATAATCGTCCTGTAACGACCAGAACAGTGTATTCTTTTCATTGTCTTCGGGTGGATCGGCAAATGTTACCATTAATTTCGCCGGACGGTTCAGAAGGAGACCGTCAGGTTCGATCCGGATACCGGGGAACGTGCTCGTTGAGAGCGGAATAGTCAGCGGCTCTGCAAGTGTTGTCAGAGTAACCGTAACAGGCTGAATGACTGATCTCGGCGTGAATTCGAGGTCGATGATATCGCCCAGATGGTTTCGGACAGAAAGCGTTGCGCCGGACATGGTAACCAAAGTCGAAACCGTTTGTTCTTCGGGAATATCGGTTCGTACCGCAATGAAATCTTCAAGAGATACAGGTGCATTTTCGATTGTAACAGTCTGCAGCTCCGGAGTAAAAGAATAGCCTTCTTTTGAGGGTATGACATTGAATTCACCGGCAAACAGGTCGGTAACCACAAACTGACCGTCAGGCAGTGTTGTCGCGGAGCCGACAGGCATTCCCAAGTCTACACTGTTGACCATAATACGAACACCCGATATACCGTAACCTGATTCATTTAGCACACTTCCGGCAATCGAATACGCCTCTGCCGTTGCCTCTGAGCCGATGAAATCCGCTATCATATCCATATTTGTAACGACGACGAACTGTGTCGGAGGATTGAACGTCCAACCCGTTTTCACAGGAGTTACCGAATAACTGTCTGATTCAAGACCGGTAAATGTAACAGTGCCCGTTTCGTTTGTCACTTGTTCTTGTGTCGCCGGTCCGCCGCCAAGCGTTACCAGAACATCTTGAATAGGCAATCCTTGACTGTCGCTAATGTTTACAGTAATTGTATGTAATTGATCATCTTCAGCGCCCTGGACAGTGAAATTCGCTTCTACATCATCACCGGCAACGGTGATGAGCATCATTGGCGGCGAATATGCCTGTTGCATTGAGGGTACCGGTACAAGAGTATATTGTCCGTCCGGAATGCCGATAAACGCATAGTTCCCTTCATCATCGGTGTTCATGTTCAGTTCCACGTCCCCTCCGCCGATCTGGATTTGAACACCTGAGACACCGTGGCCTTCCGCATCGGTAATCCGGCCGTATACGCGAATGCCGGCACCGCCGCCGTGGCCACCACTCCCTTCCGTATTAGCCATAAACGGGGGAACAAATACCGGTTGATCTACGACTGTCAAAGGATACGATAGAGGATTAAATACGACCTCGTTCATTACCGGCGTTACCGTATACTGACCGGGGGCAACCGATGAAAAATAGTAGTTACCTTCTTTGTCCGTGGTTGAACTCCTGTCACCGGGTGAGAGGCTCACCTCCACATCTGCGAACGCGTCCCCGTTGCTGTCGACTATTATCCCATACACACCGTAAGTACCGCCAGCACCCTGGCTACCCACAATATTCTGAGCTAATACATCCTCACCTTCAATGGTGATTGTCAATAGCGGCGGTGTAAACTGCCAGCCCTCCATTACCGCCGAAACCAGGTATAGGCCGTCATCTAGATCGTCAAACATATACCCGCCTTCTTTGTCGGTCGTTACCAATACATTGGAAGGCAAAAGAGCGACCGATATATCTGCGAGCCCATCTCCCGAGACATCGACGACTCGGCCGATAATACTTTGATATCCGGTCTGTGATACAGTTATAACTATATCCTCCACGGATACATCACTGTCCTGAACTGTCACCGTACGGTATTCTGGAACAAAGGTTGTATCAGGCAGCGTGATCGGAAGAAGCTGATAAACACCGGGATTCATATCAGTGAATTGATAATAGCCGTTGGTATCGGATCTGTCTGTTTCGCGTCCGGAAAGACCGGTGCACGATATTTCGATTTTCTCTGCCGGGTTGCCGTCGGTATCGACAATACGTCCCGTAATTAGGTATCCCTCTGTATTAACGACACCGGTAAAATCCCTACGGACATCGGCGGCAATGACAGAGATCGATGCCGACAACGGCGAAAATCCGTAACCATCGAGTGAGGGAGTTAGGGTATAACTCCCCGGAACCACATCAGCAAAATAAAACGATCCCTCTTTATCGGTTGTAACATTGATATTGGCCGGAGCAAGCGTTACCGTTATATCGGCAATGCCTGATCCATCCTGATCTTTAATCATGCCGAACACATCGAACGAGCAGTTACAGCCGGCGGGAATCGCCGTGATGGAATCACATGTTACATCGGTGTCGTCCACCGATACTGACAAATACTCTGGGATATAGGTATATCCGCCGGATATTGCCAATAATCCGTATGACGAGGGAGGAACATCATAAAATCTGTATATACCGTCATTATCGGTAACCGCAATAAACCGGTCCTGCGCACTTGTCAGCGAACATTCGATATCCGGTATGCCGTGGCCTTCCGCGTCCACTATCGAGCCGCTGACAAGTGAACCGGAACTGCCCTGGGCAACACCTATAAAGTCAACCTGTACATTGTCATCCGCAAGGGTAACCTCGGCAGAAGGGGGATAAAAGGTGTATCCCGCCAGAACGGGCACGATGGTGTATGCGCCGCTCTCTACATGCTGAAACGCAAACGACCCTTCTTTGTCAGTCGCACCCTGTGCCGCAGTTTCTGTTATGGTAAGTACAACGTCCGGCAGCGGTTCGCCGCGATTGTCGCGAATAATGCCATATATGAGTGATTGGGAAACGGTATCGGTGGCAGGCATGCAAAGAAAAGATTCGACCGTCACCGCATTGTCTGCAACCGTTATGTTTTGCGAAGCCGGTGTAAATGTATAACTTTCATGTTCCGGGATTACCTGATAGGTGCCCGGTGAAACGTCTTGGAACGAATACTGCCCAGTACTGGCGGTTGTCGTGGTGAGTGTGTCGGGCGATGATATCATGGAAACAGTGATCCCGCCTATACCGGCTCCCGTAGAATCGGCAACAGTACCCGAGACGGTCACTTCCGTTTGCTCGTCATTGGTATTTGATGATTCATCACCGCTAAAAATGCAGCTCACTATTACCGTTACAATAAACAATAATCCGAAAGCAAATCTGATCGAGCGATTCATGACATCACCTCTACCAAGGACGGCTCGAAGCCGTTCTATGTGGATGATCGACGGGTCACAGTGTTGTCAAACTCATTTGGTTGCATTGTGGAACGGGAACTGTTTTCCTGCATATCGAATAATACTGTAATAGAACAAAAACGTGTCAAGATGTCAAGCGATAATTTTTATGCCACATCATATGTTTCACCCGGATATCCTTTTCTCTTATCCAGCTAAATACGCTTGTAATACTGGAAGCTTCAGAAAACCTCATCCTTTCATTCACTCCTTAAAAGGAGAGGGGCAGATTGAGAGTATTACACTTTAATTCATATGATCCCCATGTCCTTCGGACATCCTCTTTGTTAAGAGGGATATGTTTAAAAAAATCGGTCGAAGTTGTGACTTTTGCAATTGGCTCTTTCTCCAAAGAATATCAAATTAATTACACTTCAACAAGGAGAAACATGATGAAACCAGTTCTTTCTTTGTATGAAGAATGTGGGAGCGCTGCTGAGTGGAATGTTGAAGAGGTACGCTGTCCAAGTAAGTGTTTTGGCGCGTTCGCTGGAGGAAAAGATAACGCCGAAGAAAACCGAGGAACGTTTGCATCGCACGCTGAGGCGTGAAGGGATCGGCCGCCGGATAC
>CAZCDQ010000005.1:7825-42717 GCA_964497605.1 uncultured bacterium | reverse complement strand
AGACCGATCTTTTAACTACTACGACAAATAATGCATCGTTGAACACACCCGCTCAAGAAATATACGATCTCGAGATACCAGATTCCTTTTTTGAGGGAAATAACCTGGATGCCGAGGAATTTAAAATCCTTATTCTCTCAGACGAAGTGGAGTCTCAGCGTAAGAAATTTCTCGAATATAACGACAGAAAAACCGAGCTTGCCGTCGATACATTGAGTCTTGAACAGGGAGATTTATTTGAACTACTGCCGTTCTTCATACATACCAGCTTGGAATTATTTCCGTTGGACAATCCGGTAAAAGAGGCGCCGGCAGGTATTTGCCATTATTATCCGAGTAAACGGGTACTGCAGCTTGCGAAAAAATATATTTCGGTCGACGAATCACAGCCTATCCTGAAAAAGGAGAAAAGCATTGATGCTCTTTTTGCCATTGGCAGCACCGGCTCTATTGCCCAGGTGTACGGGTCCGATATAGATTGCTGGGTATGTCTGGAGGAGGAAAAGCTCGGTAGGGAAAACATTAAACGTCTCAGCGAAAAACTGCATGCTATAGAACAATTTGCCGATGAGAAATTCAAAACCGAGGTCCATTTCTTTGTTGTCGATCTCCCGAGTGTTCGTGAAGACCGTTATGGAGAAAGCGATCAGGAAAGCTCAGGTTCGGCTCAGGGAAAAATTCTGAAAGAGGAATTTTACCGAACTATGCTTCACATTGCCGGGAAAATCCCGTTATGGGCAGTCGTTCCGCCTGCGATAGACGACGAAACTTACAAATACTACAATACAATTACCGAACGTTTCCCGATCGATTATTTGGACATCGGAAGCATTTCTGCAATTCCGATGGGTGAATATTTCGGCGCAACGATCTGGCAGATTTTTAAAAGTTTAAAAAGCCCCTATAAATCGGTTATTAAAATGTCACTCCTTGAAAAATATATCCAGGATAAGGGACAGAAATTTCTTTTATGCGACAAATTGAAATCGGAATGGGCGTCGGGATGGGGAAAACTTTTAAGTCAAGATCCGTATCTTCTGTTATTCGAGGAGGTGCTGAAATATAACCAGAACATTAAGCAGCGCGATGTCGAATTGCTGATTTTGATTTGTTTTTATCTTAAAATGGGCGAGGATTCTTTCAACGAGCTTGAAAAATTGGCGATCGGCGCTAAAAAACGGCTTATTAAGGATTTTATGAAAGGTGAGAGTTGGAAGAAAATCCAATCTATGAAACTGGGAAATATCAATCAATGGTCGTTCGATAAAATCCTTTGGCTTGGCACACAAATCAGTAATTATATGATAAAGACTTACAAAAAGCTGAGCATCGAGCTTCAAAAATCGGATTCTGCCGATACGACGATAACGCCACAGGATATGACAATTCTCGGCCGGAAAATGTTCGTACAGTTTTCAAAACAGCAATATAAGGTCGAGACACTGCCGTTTCTCGTTCACGGTAAGAAGATTTTCGGACAGTTATATCTACGGCTGAATCAGGATGAGAGTGGGTATGAATCGTGGTATCTGATCCGCAAAGTGAAATCCGGCCTAAATACACAGAAGAGCGGCGAGGAAATCCTGAAAAAAATGGACCGGATTGAGGAAATTGCAATCTGGTTTGTATATAATGGCCTTTATTATCCTACGACATTATTCAAACTTATGCCGAACCCGACACCGATTTCAGTGCAGGATACTGTTGATCTCATCCGCAGTTTACACGATTTTTTCCCTAAAAAGGAAACCTCGAATATTGGCCCGAAAGCACTGCTTGAGAACAAAAAGGTTCTGAAAATGTATATTGTTCTTAATTTCAACTTAAGCAGAAAAACGAAAAGAATTCACGAGTATACAACCATCTATACCACAACTTGGGGAGAATATTACTGCAGGACATTTGTGAACAGCGATGGATTCCTTACGATTTCAAAAACGCTGGAATATGTGAAAAAACAATTCAATATTGAATATCATACAGATAGAATAGGGATATTTATCCCTCAACTTGCTAAGAAGTATTTGAGCATGAAATAACTTCAATAAGCAAGGAGTGTAAACAGCATGCGGAAATTTATCCGTCACCCGACCGACATACCGCTTCAGTATGAGCTGAGTAATGTGGTAAATAACGAAAAGGAATATCTGAATGACATCAGCCACGGCGGTCTGTCATTCCGGTCGTGCAGGTATATTGAACCAGGTTCATTCATTCGTATCGATATTCCGGTGCATGAGCCTGTTTTCTCAGCGGATGGTATCGTTATCTGGTGCCGTGAAGCTGAGGAAAAGGACGATCATTGCTACGATGTTGGCGTCGAGTTCAAAGAAAAACGTACTGAATATAACCTCCGTATGATCGAGCAGGTCTGTTACATCGAGCATTATAAAAAGGAAATTCTTGAAAAAGACGGACGGAAGCTCTCCGGCGAGGAAGCTGCTGTTGAGTGGATACAAAAATACGCCGATACTTTCCCCCGATGAAAAGACATCCTTGAACACATATAACATATATATAGTGTATACAATATTTGATAGATAGGATTCCCCTGAGTTCAGTCCGGGATAGTTCATTACATTTTATAAATCTTTCATATCTCAGCCGATCGCGATTAGAAATTACCTGCTTTACTTATTTCTCAGTCATCTATTCTGCCGGTCTTCGCTTGTCCATCTTGTTGCCCCGGTCGCGCTGAAGGGGAATGAGCATTCCATCCGTATCCTCGAGCCAGTCGAATAATCGCGTATTGAGTTCTTTTACTATTTTACTGTATTCGGAATTGTCGATAAGGTTATGCCTTTCTTCGGGATCGTTTTCGATATCATACAATTCGTCGGTATCCCAGATGCCGTGATAGTGGATATATTTATAACGGTCGGTTCTAATACCATGCACGGTCGGTGTCTGAGGAAAATTACGTTCCCAATAGTATTCGTAGAACACGGCATCTCGCCACGGAATTTCTTTTCCCTGGAGTAGTGGAATAAAAGATCTGCCGTCCATATATTCCGGCGGCTTTAGTCCGGCGGCGTCCAAAACTGTTTCGGCAACATCGATATTCTGCACCATCCCGTTCACAATTGTTCCCGGCGGTATAAGCTCCGGGCAGTGCGCAAGCATTGGTACCCGCATGGATTCTTCGTACATGTGCCGCTTATCGATGAGTCCGTGCTCACCGAAACTGAATCCGTTATCGCCCATATAGACAACAAGTGTGGATTCTGCCATCCCGGTTTCTTCAAGACGGTCGAGGATGCGGCCGATGCTTTCGTCGATTCCGAGCAGTGTCTCGCAGTACCGCCGGTAAAACGTATCGAAATCCATCGAGCCGTGGTACATGTAATCGACACCATGCCAGCTGTTCCGCTGTTCTTTAACCCACTGTGGTTTTCCCGCGTAGTTCTCCGCGGTATCGGCCATTGTCGACGGATACTCCAACTCGGCATCGTCGTATCTCCCCAAATGACGTTCCGCCGGTATGAATGACGCATGAACTGCCTTGTGCGAAAGATACAGAAAGAACGGTTTATCTCTGTCCCTGTCCAGCCATTCAAGCGCATAATCGGTGAGAATATCGGTAATGTATCCTGTACGTTCAATTAGCTTACCGTCGATATTCAGCGCCGGATTTCTATATGTTCCCTGACCGCGGAAGCTGACCCATTTGTCGAATCCCGGACGGGGATTGTCGTCAGCGTTGCCCATATGCCATTTCCCGAAAAAACCGGTTTCATAACCTGCCTCCTGAAGGTACTGTGGGAAAAAGACTGTCCCATGCGGAACAAGCGTATTGTTGTCGACGACACGGTGCTTATGAGAAAACTGTCCGGTTATAATCGATGCACGGCTTGGTGAGCAGAGAGCGGTCGTGACAAATGCGTTTTTTATATGAGCGCCCTGCAGCGCCATGCGGTCCATATTCGGCGTTTCAAGGAATCGGGGTTTTCCCATAAATCCCATAAAATCGTGCCTGTGATCGTCGCTAAGAATGAAAATGACATTTCGCGGTTTTACGCCCGGTACGCTTTCGAGTTTTAGTGATGAACGATCGCTGCAGGAAGCGACCGGTATAGCTGCCGCAGCGGATAAGGCGGTACCCATGAATGTTCTGCGAGAAGAAGGTATGTACGATTCGTTCAATTGAGACTCCTTTTCAAATAGTATATTCCAGCGCCTCATCCGCTTTATTATCCGATGTACCTGTAATGATGTTTCTTGCTGCAACACCGTAAAAACGGACGGATAGAATACTATAGTTCAACGTACAGCTCATTATTAAGAAACGTATAGAATTATGTTAATATTTACTGGTGACAGTTAAATAAATGACACATTTTTTGCTCATTATATCATAATATATATTAAAAATAATGCTATTTATAAAAAAATAATTATAAGCAAAAATCAATCCGCTAAAACAATCTGTCAAAAATAATAAGTTATTATAATACAATTATATAAATCTGATACTTAATCCATATAGGAAACAATAATGTTTCGGGATGCCGATGTTTTGAAAAAAATTCTGAATAAGTCAATATTTATACTTGACAAGATAATTTTAAGCTTTTATTATATACGAAGCTATTTTTAAAAGAATAAAAACAATTTATGTATTATAATCTTAAACTTTTAAACATTATTATTCGAAGACGCAGGATGGGTAAGGAGGTGGAATTCTTTCCTGCTGATTTAGTGATATTTCTAATAACTAAAATTATGTGAATACGGATTTTTCTGAAAACTCCCGGGATGTAGCGGGTAATCAGAGTGGAGGTTACATTGCTTAAGTGCGTTAAATACTGTGCAATGGTATCGTTTTTGTCAATGCTTCTGGTCATTGCTATGGTAAGTCCTGCTTCCGCTGCTACGGAAGCAGTTGCTACGTTTGCGGATTCGTCCTGGACGAATGTAATTTATTATTTGGCTGAACTGTCCGGTTATCATGGTATTCTCAACGGTTACAATGATGACATTACCATCGATATCACGGCTGTTGACGAATACGTGCTGTATGTGAACGGCGTAGAATATAGCGATGCGAACGACGGTGATTATACGACTGTCGACAGGCATACAGTCAATGTGGGCGGTGCCAATTCGATTTTGGTTGGAGTAAAAGTAACAAACCACGGTTTAGGCTTGGGTAACGGCTTGATCGTTGATATCGATGCCGGGGAGGATCAGCTCGGAACCACAACAATGAAGAGAAAATCGGAAAGTATTCCGGTCGGAACCCAACCGCAAAATGTTCCGGTTGCGTGGTGGACGTTTGACGAGAATGTCAAAAATGATACGACTAAGCTGAATCTCGGTGACGATGATTGGTATAATTTTGACGGCGGTTGGTTTTCAGACACAAATTATTATACCCATATGAATCGCGCCTATAAGGGCGAATTCAAAGGTGAGATGCAAGATATTTCGCATGTGTTTTCCACGGACGTTGAGGTAATTGCCGGATATCTGCATACGGATGTCGATATCGGTTATGACGACGACGGCGGTATTGCGTTACGAAACATCGAGGGCGAAAATATTGCGCAAGGCCAACCCGCTGAAGAATTCCAGATGGTTGACGGTGATTTGGGAACCCAGTTTGTATATCAGTCTAATGTTCTCAACAACACGAAAAAGATTGACCTCGGGAAGATTTACAAAGTCAATAAGATGACAGTATTTACCGGCGGCGATCCCAAGCAGTTTGACGAGACTTCATTCCGCGGATACTCCGTTGAGATTTCTCTTGATGACTATCGTTGGGAGGAAGTCGGTATTATTCACGATATCGGTCTTCCGGACAGCAAGGGTGAAACGAACCCGGGCGGATACGATAATTATTCCGTTGATTTCCCGCCTGAATGGGCACGCTACGTTCGCTATAAAATTACTGAAACGAGAGTTGGGACTCCTCAGGTGGCCGAGGTGATGGTTTTCGGCCAGGGATATGTTTTGGAAGCCGAATACGTTTCATCTTGGCAAAATTTCGGTTCAGATGATACCTATAAGAACTTCGGTATGGTGTCATGGACTGCCGATCAGCCGGACGGTACGGAAGTTATCGTTATGACCCAGACGAAAAACGGTGCGGACAGCGCTCCGAGCACCTGGGCCGAGGGCAATATGGCCGACGGAACAGGCAGAGTTGAAAGTTCGTTTATGGTTAATTCCCCCGAACCCGCCACGCATTTCCGGTATAAAGTGGTTCTTAAAACGGATGATATTCTTCAGACGCCGGTATTCCGAAGCTTTGTGATGGACTATTCACCTACCGACCAGCCGGTATCGAATGCAGTCGGATATATCACTCCTAACGAAGTAGCCATGGGCGATGAAGTCGACTATGTTTATTCGTTAAAATATGATATTAATTCCGTCGCATCTCTCGCGAGCCAGAATATTAAAGAAGTGGCAATTGCCGTTCCCGGTTATTCTGTTCCGAGCTTTGCTTATTCACTGGATGCTAACGACACTTTGACTGTCGGCGACGGAATGGCGTTTTCGTCAACCGTTGACACGTTGTATATTACGTTCGACACGGCGATAACCGATATTGATGGTGACGGTTCCGGTATGTTAAATATCGGTTTCAGCACGAAACTGTTGAAGAGCGCCCATACATTCGAGGCATTTATTTCAAATAGTGCTATGAATGACGGCGCCGGGGCTATCAAAGTTTGGGAGAACGCCAGCGAAGGCTCAAACGCCGTTGTTGTTACTTCATTGATAGCAGACATCCTGAGCAATGTTCAGGCTGTTCCCAAAGTTTTCACACCAAATGGTGACGGTAAAAACGATTTTACAGTCATTCAATTTACGCTTGCCAAGGTTAGCACCGATATTACATTGAAAATTTATAGCCCCAGCGGGTCGTTGGTATCGACGGTTCTCGACGGTGAATATTATTCGCCGAGCGAATTTGATGCTTTTGCCGCTTCCGACGCCGGGGATATAAGTGGTGCAATGAGTATGCCGGGCTACTGGGATGGTACGGATGAGGACAATGAACTTGTTCCTCCCGGAATTTATCTCTATCAGGTTATTGCAGACACTGATGAAGGTAATGTGATTGAAAACGGATCGGTAGTTGTCGCATATTAAGATTATTACATATAATGTACGTAGTTTATTTTAACTGCATAATTTAACAGGTAAATGGATATGGCGAGTATAATTAACAAAGGTATGGAAAAGATGGATATCAAGCGTTCGCTGAATGCCATAGTGGTTTTTTCTGCCATTTTGGTTCTATTGACAGTATCTGTTGCGCAAGCTGCCTTCTTCGATACTGCGGGTAAGAGCGCAAGAGGTATGGGAATGGGTGAAGTATTTCTTGCTCAATCCGGTGATGCCGCAGGTTACTTTTATAATCCTGCAGGATTGTCGAATATCGAGTCAAGACAGGTGAGTATCGGATACGGAAAACCTGCTGCGGTTATTTCCAATCTGATGACCTCTCAGATAAATATCGTTTCGTCGGCGGGAGCCAACGGCGGTATTGGTTTAGGTATTTCGTACGGCGGTATCGACGTTGCGTCTGATATGGTTATCAGCGGCGGGTACGGTGTCAGGCTCAGCGATGCGCTGGCTATCGGCGGTAATCTTAAGGTTATGAGATGGGCCGCTGAGGGTCAGGATATTGTCTGGGGAACGGGCGCCGGCAAGGATGACGATCTTTCCAAGACGGCGTTTTCTCTCGACCTAAGCGCAACATATGCGCTCGGAGCGATGATGGGTCTTGATAATTTAACGACAGGTCTCTATGTGAAAGACGCTATTATGCCGAATATTTCAGAATCCGGCGATGACGGCGGTAAACTGCCGATAGAAGTCGGTCTTGGACTTCTTGCGGAGGTAAACGATGTGCTTGTCGGCGGTGATGTTGCAACTGTTGACGGGGAAACGATTTTCCGCGTTGGCGCCGAATCCGCCGTAGCCGGTTCAGACCTTACGGTGAGAGGCGGATTTATTTACGGCAGCGATTTTGCCGACGAACTTGAAAAAGCGGACGTTGACCTTGGTCTGGGATACGTATTCAAATCGCTTATGTTCGATTATGCATATAATTTGCCGGTCGCGTATGAAGAGTCTGGCGGCAGACATTATGTATCGTTCGGGGTTTCTTTTTAAGGACGTTAAAAAAGTAGGATAGATAATACCTATGAAAAAGAGATATTTTATGAAAGGAATAATTACAAGTTTATTGTGCGTGTGCACGATACTGCTGGTCTTGACACCTGTATCTTTAGCTCAGGGTTTTATTTCGAGAGAAGATAGGCCACGGTGGGGAGCGTCGTACGAAAACTTTAGTGATTATAATTATAGGAATTACAACGAAACGCCGACTTTGATCGAGGCCCAGAATATTGGTGAATTTGATGAAGAATATGTTAATCCCGTCTGGCATGGTCAAGCTGATCCGTTTTCGTTTGATAAGCTCGGTAACTTCATGCTCCCCGGCGGTGATATATATAATATGACATGGGACCGTTCGTCGGCAGGTGCGAACGAAGATTTTGATTCTCGGGTCAATATTTTCGATAATTTGATGATATCTTCGGATGAGTTCTCGAACTGGATGACAAAGTTTATGATAGGCACGAATATGCGAGCCTATTTTACTCCCTCGACATTAAAAAGAACTAATCTTCGAGGTATCAGGTGGGATGCATCGTCGAGGAAGAATAACTTCACTCTTGTTGCCGATGTTGGAAGTCAAAACCTTCTTGGCGCGCACTGGCAAAGCGTACTCGGCGATATTATGAAACTCGGCGGTTCGTTTGTTATGAATCAGCGCGGTACGACGGCATTTTCGAATATTGATATTGCCGAAGGGTCCAATAGTATCAGTTTGAACGACCTGCCGCGCTATATGTACGTTATCATTACAAGCGATTCCCCTGAGGATTCGAATGCCAATGCTGTTGTATATGAGGTTCAAGCGGTAGTTGACGGTCAAGTAGCTCCGATTCCTCAGCGGGCTTTGAAAATACCGAAAATGTTCTATGTAAACAAATTCTCTAACGATACATTTAACCCAATTGATCCGCTATGGGGTATCGAGTCGGATGAATCGAAAAGTTCCCTGAACCAACGGTTTGAAAATTATATGCATAGTGATAAATCCTGGTTTGTTACTATGTTGGAGGATACTGATAGTCGGGGAAGAACAGAAATATTTAACCAGATGTTCCAGAAAGGCAATACGACTTCGGGTGTCAAAGGATATGTAAATATCCAAGACTTTAACGATCCGGCGGACCCTCAGGGAAGGTATTACTGGGATAACGTTAATCCGAGAGATCCCTCGAATTTGAGCCCGAAAGAACAATTCGCCTCGCAGGGATATTTAACAGCAACAGGCACCGATGCGATTATTTATGAGTTTCTTATTCCCGCCGGCGCCCGCAGCGTTGATTTCAGGGCGAGAGTTGCGAATGATTATTGTATCGACGTTGTTGCCGCGCTCCCGGATTTCAGCCAGAAAAATTACGGTCAATGGGATGCTCCTGCCGATGATTATACATATGCGGCATGGGCGGACCAATTTTCCAGTAGTGAGGACTGGTTTCCCCGGTATGAGTGGAAGCATTGCGCAAAAGCTCCCGGAAAAGTCGGCGATTTATCAAATACACAGTGGATAGATGTCGCATATGACCGTCTGACCGGTATGAATGTGTATGGATTGAACGCGGAATTGAACTGGCGCGGTTTGTATGTGAAAGCGGAATTCAACGAATATAACAGCCTGTGGGCATATCCTATTCATAGCACGTTTAAAGGTGAAGCGCAAAATGAAAAGACTTCCCGCGCGTGGTTTGTCAATTTTGAAAAGGATTTCGGGAAATGGAGTGTCGGCGGTGAAGTATTCGATTATCCGAATGAATATATGCAGTATTTTGCGCCGATCGACGACAATGACGATCATAATCATACAACCGGCGGTTATGAATATCCCGGTTTGAATGTCAATTGGGACCTTGCGTTAGGCAACCAGCACATCGATACATATTTTTCCGGTCAGCCATTCATCACTTATTATTTCGATTCGATACAATTTGGCGATGATTTCAATCATAACGGTATAATCGATGAAAGAGAGAATGACGATAAGATCGATTTGCCCTACGAACAGGATTCGAGCGGTGAACATTTCTTTGTGAAATTAAGGCCCTACCAGCGAACAATGTTCACATACGGTCATTACGATATTGAACAGGAATATCGCGCCGGCCGGAATCTGACCGATTATTTGAAATTCGAACACATGCGAAGAGTCGGAAACCTTTTTGAATATGGTGTATTCCATCGGATTGAACGTGTGAAAGATACCTATCAGTCAGATCAGTATTATCGACAATATTTTGGTGGGACAGGACAATTCGATAACCTGGCGTTTAAAAACAGTCTCTATAATACGTCAATGCTGAAAACGCATCTGACGTTAATCCCTAATCTCAATATTATCAATAATGTCAAATATGATGCTATTAACAGATTAGGTGATTTGACTGTATATGGCTCTGATGAACAGCAAACGTATAAAGCGCCGAGAGATATCATATCATCGACGTCTATACATAAAATCGATTATACGTATAGAATTGCTGATTTCAGGCTTGTCCCCGATGTTTTTTGGCGCGGTATTCGCATAATCAGAGAAAAACGCATCAGAGAATTCAAGATTATGCCGCAATTTAAATACATTCGATCTAATTTCACCGGTGATATGACGATGCGCCACAACGGAGGTCATTCTTATACTTATTATCCGGTTCTCAGGTTTGATTATAGAGTTGCTCCCAAAACAGTCTTGCGTTTTGCCATGCAGGGTTTCCCCGGCATGATGGAAGTAAACAGAAATTCTGTAAATAAGTTAAATGAAAGAAATAGAAGAAGAATGTTTTTTGGATTTGAAACTTTGACTCTTTATCAGGGCTTCAATCTTCTTGTGACATCTGGTATGAGAAGAGATAAGCAGGAGTGGGTAAGAAGTTACGGTCGCCCTGAAGCGGGTGATACGGAATATTTTATTACCTTACGGGTCGAGGCTTCACAGTAACTTATAATTCAGGATGAGATAATGGAAATAAAAAGAAAAATGAGATGGTATACGATTGCGATTGTGGCAATGTCGCTTGTGGTTGGTTTTGCCGGAAGTTCATTTTCTCAAAATCCAAATGAATCGCCTTTATTGTTTCAGCGTGGAATGGAAAGAGAGAATTATGCACGTGACGGTTATAACCTTTACGGACGAACACAAATTGGAAGATCATCGAACGCCCGTTATGATTACTTCGGTAACTATATTATGGATGGTGTAAGTCTCTTCCACTGGGACGAAGAAAAAATTAACTCACGGCATGTGAGCGGAGCCGAAGCAAACAGTTTATTAACGAAAACGAATCCGATTGACGAAAACGAATATTTTTCTCAGTATTTGGATGAGCTTGTGGTTTTGAGTGAATCGAACAAGAATTTTTCGTCACGATTCATTGTCGGCAACAGAATACGTGTCAATTTTTCGCCGTTAACAGTTGATATGGCGGCTTTGAACGGTATTCGGTGGGATATGAGTTTTTCTGACAATCAGGTATCACTTATTTCCTCGCGGGCCGACCTCCCGCTTTGGTATTTTAAGGAATATGTACAATCTTCTTCCGATTTGCTGGATCGTGCTCAGCCGATTTATTTGGTCGGCGGTCACATTCAAAGAAAACTCGGGGTCTTTAACGTTTCTGCGAACTATGTTAATACCTATCGTTCGGATACGACTCAGTCGAGGAGCAACAACTCAATAACCGGCACGCTTCCCGATGAAATGACGGACAATGTACCATATGGATCAAGCCGTTTGCCTCGTCCGATTCAGCTTGTTGTAAAGCTCGAGGACGGAAGCAGTTTTGATGCCGGCGGACCGAGATTGTACGATATATTTCCGGAAGTTAACGGTGTTGCACGTCGTGATCTCCTTGTTGGTGTTTCAAAAGGCAATAAACAGAGCGACAGGCTCAATATTAGACAAACTGATGACCCCAATAAGGAATTCTATACGAACAGGTATTTTCTCGATAGCCATCGCGTGCCCGATTTCAATGAGTTCAATCAAGAATATAAAAACACAAGTAACCTTCCGGCAGACATACTTGTAAAAAGGAAGGTTGATGATCCTGAAATCGATTTTTCCGATTTAAATAACGGCAAGAACTATATCGAGTGTAACGGCGGCGATTATTTATTATTGTGGTTCACCATACCTGAGAATGACGAGATTAAAGATATTAAATTCAAAGCTCTTGTCGATAATAACTATATATTCAGCATTTCGGAGGTTTACCAGGATTCGAAAAGCGATTTTCAGCCGAAAGAAACCGGTAGATCATCGGCTACATACTTTCAACAAGTATTATTTTCCACTGGCGATGTTCAGGACGGTTCGAATATATCATGGGTTACATTCAGGCATGGCAAGATGATGTCGAATATGCTTATGAGTTTTCGTGTTGATACCGAATATAAAGGATTGAAATTCATTGGTGAGTACAGCAGAAACCTTCGGTTTAAGAAATATCCGCACCAAAAAGCAAACAAGTACACAGAGAATGCAGATGCATATTATGTGAATTTAATGAAAGAACTCGGTAAATTTACACTGGGACTCGAGTATTTCAAAATGGACCCCGATTACACGACAAGTTTTATGAATGTTGATCCTTCGTATGCTGATATGGCTGATTCATGGTCCACGCAATTCAGAAGCGATCCGTATGGGAGGGGTAATAGTCCTACGGGAGCATCTCCCCAGCAATTTATGAACCATACCATTTTTATTGACACGGTCGATGATAACGACGATAAGGATCCGTACCCGGACTTTCATTTGTATTCAGGGCTCAGAGACCGTAACGGCGTATACCCCGGGCTGGATAAGAATGGGAATAACCGGCCGGATACAAATGAGAACGATAATCTTATGCCCGATTATGTTGAGCCGTTCTTCCTTTATAATGTTGATCCCGACGAATATGATTACGGTCGTGATTTGAACAACAACAGTGTTATCGATGTTCGTGAAAATGACGATAAACCCGATTATCCGTATGATCTTGACAGAAAAGGACATCATATTTTCGGCTCATACGGCGATGATATGGGTTGGAAATATACGCTTGGTATTATGGATATGAACAAGATTGCCGCCGGCGGCGAAACGGATGTCAAGTACGGCATTGCAGAGTATAACAAATTTATACCATTCTTTGCCGATATTAATTTTTCCACGACATTTAAAAAAGTCAACGATTCCATTCAGGACGATGTATTCAGATATGCGCGTCATTTATCGACAACGCTTGTTGACTCGACGTCATACGGATACAATTTATATCATGCTGGGCAGCAGGATGCGATCATTGATGACGTAATAGCCGAAAAATATTACGATCCGCTCAGATACCGCGACAGTTATGTAAGCAAAACGTTTTTTGAAACGAATCTGTTCAGGATTGAAAATCTGAATATTGGGATGAAACTCAAATATGATATCAACCATCAGAATGAGACATCATATCAGAAAAAGAACGATATTATCGATCGGACGCAGATATATAAAGCTGATTATAGGTTTTATATGCGTGATTTGCTTATCCAGCCACAGGTAAAATATTTATCCAGAAAGTATACGAATGGGAATGGTTTTGAGCGAACACTTCATGAACAGTACTTTTATCCGATTGTTAAGGTTGAATATCCTCTGACGATGAAAACGACATTTAGGGCGGGTGTACAGGGCTTACCCGGTTTAAATGCTACTGTCAGAAATGTAGTGAATGATCAGCTTGATTACGATACACGAAATACTGTTATAATGTTATCAAACAAATCTTTCTACAGCGGGTATGATTTCTGTCTGAATTTTGGATATAAGACTACCTGGCAGGAATTCAACGGATTGGCTCGTCAGGCGTATAATAGAACAGAGAAAATTTATTTTGTTAGATTAATTGTAGGTCTGGAACCAATTTCATAATAGTTGCCTGAACTATTAAATAATTATCGAAAGGCTGTGATATTGACATGAACATTGGATATGTATTCTTAGTAATTATGGCAAGCGCTGCGTTTTTTGTCTCGGGAATACCTACTCCCGACCAAATGAATGCAGACTTTGATTCTGCGCAGAAGTTTTATGCATCCGGAGCGTATGATCAGGCCATAGAGATGTACGAACAGGTCGGTAGCGTTGAGAGCCGTTTTATCGATGAGGATAATGTTGTCGTTAATTTCAGCGATATGCAGATACGGCTTAAAGACGCAACAATATATCAAACCGGAAACTCCTATTTGAAAATGGTTGAGGCCGAGTTAGTTAAGGCCAATGATACAAGTGATGTATATACCGATGAAGAGAGGGAGGAAGCTCGGGCGCTTGCGTTGGAATATGTCCAGAAAGCATCCGATTATTTTTCGTTGACTCAGGAGCAATCGACAAACGATGAATTGAAAGTCCTTGCTCAAAAAAGAAATATCGATGTATGGTATCTTGTCAACGATTATGATAAAGTTATTGAGGAGGGGCAGACACTCATCGAGCGTTATCCCGAATCGATTTATGTCCAGGATGCTTTGTACAATATCGGATGGGCATACTTTGACACTAAACGGTATGATGAAAGCATTCAAACGTTTAACGAGCTGGTAACAAGTTTCCCCACCGGTAACAAAGCGGACAGGTCTTTGTTCCAAATCGGCGAATCCTATTTTGACCAGGAAATGTATGACGAAGCTGTACCTTTTTATCAGAGACTGGTTGATAAGATGCGGATTGATGAATTGACGGAATTGGAAATTCAAAAAATTCAGCGTGATAAGATTGCCGGTTTGACCGATGAAACTGCATTGGAACTTGCTGCGAAAGCTGCGTTGAAAATTGGCGCCTGTCATGGCAATTCGGGAGATTACCCGAGAGCAGAGGCTTCATATAAACGTGTCGCGCAGTTGTTCAGTTTCGATAATAATCTCATTTATCAGGCATATTCGAGCCTTGCTGATATGTATTATGATCAGGGTGATTTTGACCAGTCAATTCAGTCGTATGAAGATGCCATCGACGAGGTTCCCGATCAGATTCTTTCAGCGAAAATGCAGGTGCTTATTTGCCAAAGATATTTTGATGAGGGTTCGGAAGATCCGCAATACTATCAGGAAGCGATTAGCGAATATCAAAACTACATTAATAATTACAGTGAAGTCGCATTACGTGCCGGATTCAATCTGGACGAGGCATTTTTGATGCTTGGCAGATCGTATTACGAGTTGGGCGCCAGCATGTTAAGAATGGATCAAACAGAACTCGGGAATGATAATATCGATCAGGCGATCGCCACGTTCCAGCGTATTGTTGATGATTTCCCCGGAACGGAGTTGACAGAACGGATTCTGTTCCGTTTGGGTGTTGCGTATCAGGAAAACGGTACAGACGAATATTTGAATACTGCTCTTGAATACTATAACAGGCTGTTTGAAGAGTTCCCGGATACATACTTTAGAGAGTTTACCTACGGTAAAATGGCCAGGGCATACAGGAGTCTGGAACAATACGATACCGCGATTGAATATTTCAATACGCTTATTACCGAATATCCCGAAAGCCAGTTGGTTGACAGCGCATGGTTTGAGATGGGTGTTTGCATGACTGAAAAGGGTGACGATCTCGGAGCTGTACCGTATCTTTTAAATGTCAGCACCGAAACCATAAACCTTTATACGACCGCACGACTTTTAGCAGCTCAAACATTGTTGCGTGAAAATAGGGATTCTGAGGTAATTGAAGTGCTGACCGAGGCGCTGCAGAATCCAGATGCGATTGAAAGTCAATATCGCCTTTCGCAATTCTATATTATGAGAGGAAATGCGAATAATAGGCTTGAGAACTACGAAGCGGCAATTGCAGACTTTACGTCGGCATACGACCTGAATGTCCCTGAAACACGTGAGATGGCATCGGTACAGCGTGCCGGCGTTTATATCGATCAGGGGCAGTATGCACGTGCCGAAAGCGATTTAAAAGAATTGATGCAGAGTGAAGATGAAAGCATTCGGGAAAGCGCGGAAATCAGGCTTGCATTTATCAGTGTTAATCTCGGAAACAGCGAACAGGCAATCTCAACGTATTTCAATCTTTATAATAATGCTGAGGATGTGGACGAAAAACTCGGATATCTTCGAAATCTGATACAGCTCACATCGCGAAGTGAGGATTGGGATGCGTTGGAGAGATATGCCACAATGATGATTGAATCGGATGAGGCCGAGGGAAAAAAACCGCAAGGTCAGGAGGCGTTTTATAAAGAGGAGGCCTACTATTTCTTAGGAAATTCCTATGAGTTGCAGGGTAATGCTCTCGAAGATGAATCACTTGAACGGCCCGAGACCGATCCGGATGCTCAATTTGCCTACGAAAATGCGATTTATTATTATAATCATGGCTATGAAGAATTCCCGGATTCCTATTTCTCGAGCGATATGCTGCTTAAGATTGGTGTTCTTTATCTGACAAAAATGGTTTTAAACGAGGATGCGCGCGATCTGGCGGCAGAGTATTTCCAGAGATTTATTACAGAATTTCCTAATACGCCTAATACGCCGATGGCACACTATTATATGGGATTCTGTTACTATAACGGCCGTCGTTTTACAGAAGCGGTTCAAACATTCAGAGATTTTGAACGCTTATATCCAAATTCGGAATTCACCCCAGAGGCAGTGTTCTTCTATTCGGATGGCGAATATAACCTTGGGAATCTTAATGAAGCGGTCGAAGGTTTCGACCGGTTGGTATCGAGATATTCAAACCATGAAAAAGTCGCTGAGTCGCTTTATACAAAAGCATGGGCTTATCTTGATCTTGAACAGGAAGATAACGCCATCGCGACATTCCAGCAACTCGTTGACAGATTCCCCGACAGCGAATATGCCTCAACCTCGCTATTTAGTATCGCGGATTATTACTATAATATTCAGGATTATCAGAATGCAATAACCAATTATGAACAGGTATTGGAACGGTATCCTGAAACTGAGGTTGCCCAAAGAGTGCCCGAAACGTTGCAAGACCTCAATGAAACTGTCGCGTACATTGAATACGAAAAAGGATGGAATATTTTCGATCAGGCCCAGACAAACGAGGATGAAAATCTCTATCGTCAAGCCGCAGAGATATTCAAGACTGTATATGAAGAGTATCCGGGTACTGAAAGTGAACTCGGCGCTTTAACGAATGCCGGAATTTGTTATGAAGCAATGAATATGTGGCTTGAGGCTATTGAGGTATATGATATTGTTATCCAGAAATTTGAGGCTGGAGAAGATGTATCTCAGGATGCTTTCACTTTTGCAAGTATGCATAAAGCCTATATTGAAGCGAACAGGTTATAATATATTTATTAATATCCCAAGGAGGAAGTAAAGTTGAAAATTTCGAAGACAATTATTGTCACAGGACTGGCATTAATTCTATTATTGCAACCTGTAAGTACAGTTTTTGCGCAGGATGAAGAAAGTTTTGTGAGAAGAACTGTCATATCAAAAAAGGATGCAGTTGTCTTATCGATTGTTTATCCCGGATTGGGGCAAATGACTGCGGGACAAAAATACAAGGGAATTTCGTTTTTCCTTGCTGAAACCGCATCATTACTCTTCTTTATCAATTCTCACGAAAATTACGAGACTAAGAAAAAAGTGTATAACCGGGATATGGATTTATATAACGCTATTGCGAAGGAAGGCAGCGGAGAATACTCAGATGCTTATGCACAATATCAGGATCTGAGATCCAGAAGCGATGATCTAGACAACCTTCAGTCGACTCGAAACGCGGCAATTATCATTGCAGGCGCTGTTTATGCATACAATATTGTCGATGCGCTCTTATTCTCATCCTCGACAAGCGAAAATATGAGAGCAAACACAATGAATAATAGACTAACTGTCAGTTCAACAATGATTGGCAAACAACCGAGTATATTATTATCAAAAAGTTTCTAAAAGTAAGGAGAGTATTTAGGTGAAGAAAATATTAACATTAATAACGGCAATAGCTCTCATCATTATTGCAATTGGTTGCAGTAAGGACCACAGCGCCCCTACTTTTGGAAAATATGAAACGCCGAAACCTTCCAATGTCGCTGTGGAATACAATTCTGATGCCCAGGCAGCTACCGTTACATGGTCAATGAATGACGCGACAGATGTCATCGGGTATCAATTGTCTGTTTCAGATTCAAGTTTATTTGATTTAGGTCGTATTGTTAATAAACCGACTGGGCTGACGACAAGCACGACGTTCAATGTGGACGATACATCGAAAACGTATTACATTAAAGTAGGTGCAATTTTTAATAACGATACATTGAAAAATTTCTACGGCCCTCTTTCCGACGATGCGGCTGTTCTTGAAATTGAAAACGAAGAGTAAGCAATAAATTAAACATTAAATTGGATTTGAAAGGAGAAGTTCAAAGATGAGAGAGTTATTTTTAGCTGGCGGTCCTTTGATGTGGGGTTTGTTAGCTTTAGCCCTTACTGGTATTGCTGTTATTTTTGAGCGTTTTGTTGTTTTTTCACGTATTCCAAGTTCTGCAAAAGCCGATAAACAGTTGGAAGAAGTGGAAGATGCACTTACAACCGGCGGTCTGGAGGAATGCGCAAGCAAGGTTGCGAAAGGTAAAGGAATTCTTAATTATCTTTTTGCCCGTTTGCTGAAAAGATATGATACGCTGGTAATTGAGAAAAAAGACCTTGAGAGAGCTCGTGGCTCTAAACGGAACGAAAATGCTGAGAATCAGGATTCCGTTACGAAATTCCTTGTATCTCAGACCGAAATGAATGAATTTAAAGATGAATTGCATATTACGATTGATGATGCATCGCGGGCATATGTGACACGTTTCCTCCCAGTTCTAAATACGGTCGGTAACATTGCTCCTTTGATGGGACTTCTGGGAACAATTTTGGGTATGATCTCGGCATTCGAATCGATCGCAGAATCAGGCACCGGTGATCCGAAAGTTGTTGCAGGCGGTATTTCACAGGCACTTATAACAACAGCGACCGGTCTCATTATTGCTATTCCGTCGGTTATATTTTACCGTTATCTTGGTCATAGAGCCGATAAAGCCAGAACTACGGTTGAGATGTATGCAATGGCATTCTCGAATACGCTTCTCGCATATCTTGAGCGAGAATAATGAATAATTGGAGAAATAAATGAAAACAAGGAAGAAAAGAGAATCAGTTATAGGTGAAGGTGAAGTCGAACTCACCCCGCTTATTGATTGTATTTTCCTTTTATTGATTTTCTTCATGGTCACAACTGTTTTTATTGACGTTAAGGGACTTGTTGTAGACTTGCCGGGTGAAGGTGACCAATCGGAAGAACAGCAGCAGCAGAAAAAAGATGTCAATATCGGGATATCTGCAGCCGGTGAATATACCGTTGCCGGTGAGCCTGTGGCTGCGTCAAGCTTAGCGATGGCTTTAAGCGGTAAAATGGAAGAATTCAATAACAAAACGGTTATCATCCAGGGTGATCCACAGACAGAACATAGATATGTTGTCTATGCGATGGATGTCGCTCAGGGTGAGGGCGCCGAACAGATGGCGTTTGCGTTTGAAGAGGAACAGCAAGAAGAATAACTGGAGAAACTATGGCAACGAATAGAAAAGAATCAGTATTAGAAGATGAAGAGGGATTGAATATCACACCGTTGATCGACTGTGTATTTCTCCTGCTGATTTTCTTCATGGTAACGACTGTTTTCAAAAATCCTGCGCAGTTGAAAATGGTCCTGCCGGATGCGAATAATCCTGTTACGCTTGATAAACGACAGATAATTTGTGAGTTGGATGCGGATGATAATATCGCGCTTAATGGAAGAGTTGTTAAAATTAATACATTTGATGCAGATCTTCTTACCGAGAAGCAGACAACATCGAATAATACTCTTCTTATCAAAGCAGATGTCGGTGCAAAGCACGGGACAGTTTTAAAACTGATGAAATTAGCGAGAGGAGTAAATATCGAAACAATTTCAATGGCTGTTGATCCTGTTAATGAGGAATAATGGAGTTATTAAAAAATCCCGTTATGCTGTTTTTGTAAATCTGATTTTTCGAGCAAGTTTTTTGAAATCAAACGAATGTTTTCGTATTTAAAGATTTCATATATCGGTAGTGTTAAAACTAATATGTAATCAATATTAAGAAAGATGGTTTGATTAGAAGAACTTCTTTATTGGTTTTGTAAACAAAACTTGAGCTAGTATAAACTGTTTAATGAAGGTGGAATTTAAAATGTTTTTAAGTCTCAAGAACAAAATATTGGTTTTTCTGGCTGCGCTTTTGCCGATATTAATAATCGGCAGCAGTTGTCTTTATCCTCCTGAGATCAGATATAGTTCATATCTTACTCCGGTGGTATTTGAAAGCGATCCCGATTATACTCTTGATGAGGATACGGGAGCGACAGTATTCCAGCTCGGTGATTCGTCAATCGAGGTCAAGTACATGACTGAGGAAGAGCTTAATGCACTTTTCCCGGACGATTCCAACAAGGGAGTATACTCAACAAATCCTTATACATACGGAAATTGGGTTGATCCCGATCTGGGATATACTCCGAACAGATTTACCGTTTTTGAAGTTACCGTAATAAACAGAGCGTTTGCAAAAATGAGAATCGATCCTGTCGAGGCTGTTTTGCTGACGGATCTTGGTGAAACACTACACTCTTATACTTTCAGCGTTGCCGCTGCAAAATACGGCAACAGCTTTGAGAACTACTATCGTTCGGTTCGCGGCATGTCGGGAAACGAATACTATCGCCATGAGATGCGTCTTGGTAACCTAAGAGGTAGAAATTACGGCCTTGACGAAATGATATTCCGCGGCGACTCGTATTCCGGGTTATTATCGTTTGATAAACTGAGAGATGATGTGGAACGTGTTCAACTTGTGTTGAATGATATCGTGTATCGTTTCGACGCATTTAATAGGCCTGCCGATGTCACAACCGCGACATTCAATTTCGAACGTCACATCGAAAAAGTTACCGTGACACGAGAAATGCAGCTTGCCGCGCTCGAACGTCAACAAGTTAGAGTCGGTATTAACGGACCTCAGCAGATGGTTAATAACCGTGTCAACGATAACGACAGATCGTCGATGATGGTCGACAGAGTTCTAACTGAAAACATTGGCGCGTTGGAAGAATGCTTTATCGAGCGTTATAGAAGGAACCAGGTCGATGAAGGACAGTTGGTTCTGTCGTTTAATATCGATATTGACGGGTCCATTATTTCTCAGAATGTAATTGAAGTTCAGGGGATTAACAGTGAACCGTTTATGAATTGCGTTCTCGATGTAATTCAGGGAATGAAATTCCCTCCCATTAAGGACATGCCGCTGGAAGGCTCAAATATTGTCAAAGGGCCTGCGGAAGTCGTGAATGTGTTGTATCCGATTACATTTACCATGTATATCGAGGAGTAATCGTTCAGATACAAATGATTTGACATTAATAATATTTTATTATTCCACCTTGCAATAGAGGACAGTGCAAACTGTCCTCTATTTGTTTTTTATGGGTATGGATAGGTTTCTGATATTATATAATCGCATATAAATAATTTGCTTTTAGAGATTGTATTAAGTATATTTATACTCTGTTTTTGCAAATATTAAAGGGCGAAAATGTTTGACGAATTATCAGGAAAGCTTGAATTAATATTCAAAAAGCTTCGGGGACAGGGCAAGCTGACCGAGGCGAATCTGAAAGATGCGCTTCGGGATATAAGGCGGGCGTTGCTTGAGGGTGATGTTAATTTCAGGGTTGCCAAGCGTTTCTTAAAAAACGTCGAAACGAAAGCGCTTGGTAAAGAGGTAATCGCAAGCGTTACGCCGGCTCAAATGATTGTAAAAATAGTTCAGAACGAACTGGTTGAGATTTTAGGCGGTAAGGCTGTAAACCTTTACCTCAAAGGTTCACCCGAAACGATATTGATCTGCGGTCTTCAGGGATCGGGTAAAACGACTTCTGCGGCGAAACTGGCAAAGTTTTTGGCCAAACAGGGCAAAAGGCCGTTCGTATCAAGTGTAGACGTGCACCGTCCGGCAGCTATTGAGCAGATCAGGGTTCTTGCTGAAAAAAATAACATACCGTTTTACGGTATAGATGGCGAATCGAATCCCCTAAATATTGCATCCGGTGCCCGTGATAAGCTTGCTGAACATGATTACGATCTATTGATAATGGACACGGCTGGACGACTGCATGTCGATAACGAGATGATGGATGAACTGTCGAAAGTTGTAGACGTTCTGAAGCCGGAGCACATCCTGTTTGTTGCAGATGGTATGACAGGTCAGGATGCGGTAAACGCTGTCAAAGGATTCATGGAATATGTTGAATTCGACGGCGTTATTCTTACAAAGATGGATGGTGATGCTCGCGGAGGAGCGGCGCTGTCGATCAAAGAGGTTACCGGAAAACCAATGCTTTTCGTCGGAAACGGTGAGGGCATTGATGCATTTGAACAGTTCCATCCGGACAGACTTGCATCGAGAATACTGGGCATGGGCGATGTTGTATCGCTTGTTGAAAAAGCCCAGGAAGTTATCGATGAGAAAAAGGCGAAAAAGCTTCAGGATAAGATTATGTCCGAGGGGCTGACAATGTCCGATTTCCTCGACCAGCTTCAGCAGTTGAAAAAGATGGGGCCGCTGAATCAGATTGTTGAAATGATTCCTGGAATGGGCAAGGCAATGAAAGGCATGAATTTTAACGATAACAGCAAAATGAACCAGATTGAATCGATCATTCTCTCGATGACCCTGGAGGAACGCGAAAATCCTCACATTATCGACGGATCGAGAAGAAAACGAATTTCAAAAGGGTCGGGCACGTCGTTGCAGGATGTAAATAATGTACTGAAGCAGTTTTTCACCATGCAGAAAATGATGAAACGAATGTCGAAAATGTCCGGTCCGATGAAAATGTTTCAAAAAGGAACGTTTCCGATATAACTGAGATACACTTAAAATAGGAGGATAGTTTTTGTCTGTAAAGTTAAGGTTGCGTAGAATGGGTTCGCGCAAGCACCCGTTTTACAGAATTGTTGCGGCAGACAGCCGATTTCAGAGAGACGGCAGGTTTTTAGAGATTATCGGGTATTATGATCCGAAAGCCGATCCGTTAAAGTTCGATGTCGACCGTGAGAAAGCATTGAGTTGGCTGAATAAAGGAGCGCAAACCACCGAAACGGTGCGAAGTCTTTTACGCCGGGAAGGCATTATGCAGGAATACAATTTGTCAAAAGTAAAAACGAATAACGCTTCCGTGGATACTGGCGAAAAAGAGACAAGTACTGAAAAAGAAAAACCTGCCAAAGAAGACGTTGAAAAAACTGAATAAAACATGCTCTGATGATTCCCAAAACGCCGAATATGTTGCCGTGGGTCGTGTTACCGGTCCCAGGGGGCTGAAAGGCGAGGTAAAAGTTAAAATAATCTCAAATGTTTCGGGACGGTTTCAATATCTCGATGTCGTTTCGGTTGAATATAAAAACGGCAACATTGAGGATTATGAGGTTGTTTACACAAAAAACATCGGCAAAGCTGTTGTTATAAAATTTACCGGTGTTGACGACAGAAATGGTGCAGAGGTTTTATCCGGTGCTTTTATCCGTGTTCACCGTGAAAGTGTCGCCCAGCTTGAGGATGACAGTTACTACATATTCGACCTGGAGGGTATGGAGGTATTTGACGCAGGAAATGCGAAGATCGGTACCGTGACGCTTGTGGAGACGATGCCGGCAAATGATTTGATTTATATCGAGAATGAGTCCGAGGAAATCATCGTTCCGGCGGTGAAAGATTTTATTACCGGAATCGATACACAGGCGAAGAGGATGACGGTTAAAATACCCGAAGGATTGCCGCGTTACCCGAAAAAGAAATAATATGAGTAAATTAACGATTCATATTTTAACGCTTTTCCCCGGTTTGTTTGAAAGTTTCTTTCAATACGGCGTTATTGGGCGGGCAATCGAATCAGGGCTTATTACAATAAATCCGGTCGATATCAGGGATTCTGCGGATGACCGTCACGGAACGGTCGACGATACACCATACGGCGGTGGTTCCGGGATGATTATGAAAGCCGATGTTTTGGCGAGAAGTTTAAAATCGGTCGTTCAGATATGCAGCAATAAAAATCCCGAGGTGATACTTTTAACTCCTCAGGGAAGACCGTTCGATCAGGCGGCTGCAAATAAAATGAGCCTGTCGGAAGAATTTATTTTGATATGCGGCCGCTATCGGGGTATCGATGAGCGCTTCAGAGAATTGTATGTGACCGACGAATTGAGTATCGGCGACTATGTTTTGTCGGGAGGTGAACCGGCAGCGGCGGTGCTTATAGATGTCGTGTCACGGCTGGTTCCGGGCGTATTGCACGATTTTGAAAGCGGTATCGATGATTCGTTTCAGAACAATCTGCTCGACTGCCCGTGGTATACGCGGCCTAAGAATTTCGAGGGCCTTAATGTCCCGGATGTTTTGATGAGCGGCAATCATGACAAAATAAGCAAATGGAGGCATACGCAATCCGTGAAACGAACCTGCGAACGCCGCCCTGATTTGATTCAGAAACGAGAACATAAATAGTATAATGTAAATATTGTATAGAGGAGAAACTGCGATGCACAAGATTCAAGAGGCGACAAAAAGTCAGCTCAGGGACAATATTACTGAATTTGTTACCGGGGATAGCGTCGACGTTCATGTTCGAGTTATCGAGGGTGACAAAGAACGTACACAGGTGTTTTCCGGTACGGTTATTCAGCGCCGCGGAACCGGATTATCCGAAACGTTTACAGTCCGTAAGATATCATCGGGTATTGGTGTGGAACGAATATTCCCGCTTAATTCGCCGATGATTTCTAAAATAGTCAAGAAATACTCGAACAAAGTCCGCCGTTCAAAACTTTATTATCTAAGAAAGCTACGCGGGAAAGCGTCGAGGCTCAAACGCGAATACAACTAATTTGAATTTAATGGAAATATGTGCAAAATATTGTTTTCGCCAGTAAATATTTCCTAAGGCTCTTGACTATTTATTTTGTCTTACGTATTTTTAACGTGACTTGAATTTTGATTAATATTTACATTTTGAAGTATGGAGTTAGTATGGCAGGTACTTTTATCGGCGGTGTTCATCCAGATGATTCAAAATCTTTAAGTAATACCTGTAAAATAACTGAAATGCCTGTCCCCGCAGTCGTTGTCCTACCTGTATCCCAGCATATCGGTGCCCCGGCAAACGTTATCGTTGAAAAGGGTCAAAAAGTAAAAATCGGCGAAGTTGTCGCAGAGGCGGGTGGATTTGTTTCCGCTCCGGTACATGCGACCGTTTCCGGCACGGTAACCGCTATCGAACCGAGAAATACACCCTCCGGAAAAAAACTTCCCTGCGTCGTTATCGAAAGCGACAAAGAAAATTCCTGGGCAAGCGGTCTCAATACGAAACAAGACGTTTCAGCGCTCAGTAATAAAGAAAAGCTTGATCGTATTCGAAAATCAGGCATCGTTGGGCTCGGCGGTGCAGCTTTCCCTACACATGTCAAACTTTCGCCGCCTGCTGATAAGCCGATTGATGTGGTTATTTTGAATGGTGTCGAATGTGAACCCTATGCGACATGCGACGACCGCAGTATGGTCGAACGTTCTGACGATATTGTCGAGGGTTTGAAAATCCTTATGGATATTCTCGAATGTAAAAAAGGTTATATTGGTATCGAAAATAATAAACCTGTCGCGATAAAAACCATGAAGAACGCGGTTAAAGGTATCGATGGTATATCGGTCGAGAAAATCAAGGTAAAATACCCGCAGGGGGGCGAAAAACAGCTTATTTACGCGATTACGAAACGCAAAGTTCCCGCCGGCGGACTTCCCATGGATGTCGGCTGTGTAGTACAGAATGTTGGCACCGCTATTGCCGTATACGAGGCGGTGGCATTGAAGAAGCCGCTCATCGAACGCATTGTCACGGTTACCGGGCACGGTGTCGAAAAACCGGTCAATGTCAAAGCGCGCATTGGCGACTCTGTGGTCAATCTCATTGAAATAGCAGGCGGATATAAGGAAAATGCCGCGAAACTTATCATGGGCGGCCCGATGATGGGGCCATCACAGTTTACCGATGACATACCGATTGTAAAAGGCTCCTCCTGCATTCTTGTCATGACAGAGGACGAAGCGGATATCAGCGAACAACAGGCATGCATCTCATGCGGTCGCTGTGTCGACATCTGCCCGATGAGGTTAATGCCCTCGACGCTCGGTATGCTTGTTGAAAACGAACGTTGGGACGATGTCAAACATTACGGTATTTTGGACTGTATCGAATGCGGTTCATGCTCATACATCTGTCCGACGAAACGTAAACTTGTTGAATATATTAAATTCGGGAAAGCATCGCTTGCGGCGATTCGCGCAAAGGAAAAAGCTGAACAAGCTGCTGTAGAGGAAAAGCCGGCAACATAAACCCGGTCCGGTTACAATAATTTTGGAGTTTTTATAATATGTCAAGAATGTTCAAAGTCAGTGCCACACCTCATATGAGAGATAAAACCGATGTGCAGAAAATTATGTACTCGGTTATTCTTGCACTGTTGCCGGCGGCTGTTGGATCGGTTTACTTTTTCGGGTTTCGCGCGCTGTGGCTGATCGTGCTGACAATCGTTTCCTGCGTGGCGACCGAGGCGGCTCTTGGGAAACTGATGGGTAAGCCGCTTACAATTTTTGACGGCAGCGCGGTCATTACCGGTATTTTGCTGGCATTCAACCTGCCTGTGGGTGTTCCATGGTGGATTCCGGTTGTCGGCGGTGTATTTGGTATTGCAGTCGGTAAAATGACATTTGGCGGTCTCGGTTACAATCCGGTAAATCCGGCGATTCTCGGCCGTATCTTTCTCCTGATAAGCTGGCCCATTCCAATGACAACGTGGCACAAACCGAACGGTTTTGAAGGCCTTGATGCTGAAACGGTTGCAACGCCTCTCGCAATACTCAAAGATAATTCCAAGATTATCATGAACAGGGAAAGCTCAACCATCGAAGCATTCAACACCGCAACCTCGAAGCTTGCGGATCTTTCGGATTCGTATATGGATTTGTTTATCGGACGGATTCCGGGATGTATTGGGGAAACATCCGTACTGCTGCTTTTAATCGGCGCTGCCTTCCTTATGTATAAACACTATATTGGTTGGCGAATTCCTTTCTCTTTTGTTGCGACTGTTGGGTTGTTTACATGGGTATTCGGCGGTCTTGATGGATATTTCACCGGCCCATGGTTGTTTCATATTCTATCAGGCGGCCTCATCATTGGTGCATTTTTCATGGCCACCGACATGGTGACAAGCCCAATCACATTCAAGGGACGGATTATTTTCGGAATCGGATGCGGTCTCATTACGTCGGTTATCAGGCTGTGGGGCGGATATCCCGAGGGTGTTAGTTTTTCAATTCTTCTTATGAACATCGCCGTGCCTATCATCGACCGCTACACACGGCCGAAAATATTTGGTAAAGTGAATAAATAAAAAAAATATATACGTTAGAATTTCTTTAAACGACAGATAATATATCAATGCATAGATTGGATATCAGTTATGAGAATTGTGAGTGAATTTACAAAAGGGCTGTACAAAGATAATCCTGTTTTTAGGCTTATTCTTGGTCTTTGTCCCACGCTCGCGGTGACATCCTCCGTAAAAAATGGTCTTGGGATGGGGATTGCTGCATCGATTGTGCTGTTGTGCTCGAATTTTATTATTTCACTTGTACGGAAGATTGTGCCGAAAAAAATCCGCATTCCTATTTTTATCGTGATAATTGCGACATTTGTAACCATTGTCGAGATGCTGATGGCCGCATATTTGCCCGATTTACACAAAGCCCTCGGTATTTTTGTGCCGTTGATTGTGGTGAACTGTATTATTCTCGGCCGCGCCGAGGCATTTGCATCACGCAATAACGTGCTATATTCGGTGGTCGACGGTGTCGGTATGGGATTGGGATTTACACTGAGCCTTGTGCTCATATCAGCCGTTCGCGAAATCCTCGGCAACGGTTCGTTGTATGGTATATTTGTTTTTCCCCAGGCATATAAACCGGTGCTTCTTATGATTATGGCGCCGGGGGCATTTTTGACACTTGGGTATCTGCTTGCGTTTTTCAATTGGTTTGATACAAAATCCGGAAAAAATTGATCTGGAGTTAGAATATGGATTTAGGACATTATTTTGCACTGCTCGTCGGCGTTATTTTCATAAATAATTTTGTGCTCTCTCGGTTTCTCGGACTCTGCCCGTTTATAGGCGTTTCTAAGAAACTCGATTCGGCGGTAGGTATGGGATTTGCCGTAACGTTTGTTATGACTATGGCATCTGCGATAACATGGATTGTGTATACATACCTGCTAAATCCTGAATCGAATGTGTTTGGAGGAATCGATATGACATATCTAAGAACGATTGCATTCATTCTCGTTATCGCTTCCCTGGTGCAATTCGTTGAAATGGTTATTCAGAAAACCTCGCCTGTACTGTATAATTCCCTCGGGATATATCTGCCGCTGATTACGACAAATTGTGCAGTGATGGGTGTCTCGGTGCTTAATATCGACAAACAATTAAACTTTATCGATAGCATTATCAGCGGATTCGGAGCGGGAATCGGTTTTACGCTTGTAATTGTTCTCATGGCCGGACTCCGTGAAAAACTGGATATGTGTGATATCCCCAAACCGCTGAAAGGTGTTCCTCTGGCGTTTATTATGGCAGGCCTGATGTCCATGGCGTTCATGGGCTTCGGTGGACTTGTTCTGAAATAGGAGTTGAATGTATTCATGAATCAGGAATTGATTTTTGCCCTTGTCAGTCTCGGCGGGCTGGGATTCATTCTCGGCGTCGTACTTGCGTATGCTTCGAAGAAATTCGCCGTTGAGGTTAATCCTGTCGTCGAGGAAGTTCTCGACATGCTTCCGGGTGCAAACTGCGGAGGATGTGGGTATGCCGGATGTGCGGCATATGCGGAGGCCGTTGCGACAAAAGGCGAATCCGCCACTCTCTGCGCTCCCGGTGGACAGAAAACCACTCAGGCCATCGCAAAAATTGTGGGACAGGATATCAAAACCTCCGGGCGGAAAGTGGCATTTTTACACTGTAACGGCACGAAAGAGAATGCAAAGGATAAATATATTTACGACGGTATTAAAGACTGCCGTATTGCCGCATTTCTCGGCGGCGGTCCGAAAGCCTGCGAATACGGATGTATCGGTTTCGGCTCATGCGTCAGGGTTTGTCAGTTCGATGCACTTCACATGAGCGACAGCGGTTTGCCTGTTGTGGATATCGAAAAATGTACTGCCTGCGGTGCATGTGTCCGTGAATGCCCAAAGAATCTCTTTGACCTTCTGGACGACGATGTCAAGATATATCTGGCATGTTCCTCTCACGACAAGGGTAAGGTCGTGAAAGGCGTCTGTTCGGTCGGTTGCATTGCATGCAATTTGTGTGTGAAAGTGTCCGAGAGCGAGGCGGTTACAATGGGCGATTTCCTGCCCTCCATTGATTACAGCGCCAACCCGAATCTGATTCTCGCGAAATACAAATGCCCCACAAATTCCTATATCGACCTTGCGCGTAAACGTCCCTATATGTCGATTGATTCGGCATGCAAAGGGCATGGAAAATGCAAGGAAGTTTGCCCGGTGAAAAACTGCATCGAGGGTGAGCCCGGTAAAACGCACCGTATCGATCCCAAACTATGCATCGGCTGCGGAAAATGTCTCGATGTTTGTCCCGAGAAAGCGATTAATGTCATCGGAGCGATGGGATATGTAGGAACCAATGTGGAGCCGTAACGATATGCTCGGAAATTCCAATGGACGATTATGATAATGAACAATACGGCATGGATTATGAGGATTATTACGGATACGGCGGCAAGCCTGATGAGGAGACCACAGAATCTCCCGCAAGACTTGAGCCGATTGTCGATAATCCCGCGCTTGTATCGTTAAGCACTTTTGATTCGAACCGCAGCGCTGAGCTTCAACTCGAACAGTTCGACTTTCCCCGTCAATCGAAATATCCCGTATCGAGATACTATGTTCCGGACAAAGCTCCCGCTGTCGCAATAGCTGCTGACAATCGCCGTCATTCTATCCATCCGCTCGGGGTGACCGATAAACCGGCTGGCGTTTCCGAGGCGTTATGGGCCGGACTCGACATCGACAATATCTATCCTGAAACACTTGACTTTACAGTACATTCCGATGCGGTTGCGCTGACCGTCCCGGAGGCATCGGTACCGGCTGCGCCTACCGAAGCAGCATCGGGCGGCTCCGGTGGCGATGTGCCCGTTGACAGAGATGACGAGGACGATGATGCGCGCGATCCCAGTGAGATGCCGTTCCTCGACCATCTCGAGGAGTTCCGCTGGTCGATGCTGAAATCGATCATTGCTGTCGTTACAACTATGATCGCGTCTTGGTTTTTGACAAAATACTTTTGGGCGACGATTATCAGGTTGGCAGAGAACGCCGAGATCCCCCTTATTTCAACAAAATTGATGGAAGGCATTATGATGAAGCTTCAGATGACGTTTGTTATGGGGCTGTTGATTGCGCTTCCGTTTGTGTTTTATTTTCTGTGGTCATTTGTGTCGCCTGGATTGTATAAACGTGAGAAAAAATGGATATTACCGCTTGTATTCGCCGCGACAATCTGTTTTTTCATCGGCGCATCGATCGCATATTTCATCATCATTCCGTTTATTCTTCCTTTTATTAAAGCATTTCTGATGGAAGGTATCGATATGATGATTACCATCGGCGATTTTGTCGGAAACATGCTCAAATTCACGCTCTTATTCGGAATTGTTTTTGAAATGCCGCTAATATCGTATTTTTTAGCGAAATTGGGTGTGTTAAAACATACATTTATGGTCCAGTATCGAAGATATGCAATTATTGTCATTTTTGTCCTCGGTGCAATTTTTACTCCGCCCGATCCGATTAGTCAGATTATGATGGCGATGCCGCTTATTCTGCTTTATGAAGTTAGTATATGGGTTGCCCGATTCGCTGGGAGAAAAACCATTTTGTAACGGTCTCCGCCGTATTATACTGCTGTGACAAATACTTCCGCATACTCATTATTCTTGACTTTATATTCTATTATTAATATTTTTATAGATTATCTAAAATCAACGTTTTTCATGTTTAATAGCGGTGGACGGCTTATATTCAAAGAGATAATCACCGTTTGAATATGTGAAAGAATCGGGGAAAAGGTTGAAATTCGATATTGCATGTTCCGAAAATATTATTGCCGATGTTTATGACGATTTGAGAGCGCGGTTCCAATCCTCGCGTTTCGATCTCGATTCGATACTCGCAAAAGTGTTTTCGAAACGCGGAAAAGGGATTCGGCCCTTATTTATGTGCCTTGCAGCGCAAATGGCCGGCGGATCGTGGGAGGATGTCCGCAAAGCTGCCGTGATCATCGAGGCGATACATCTGGCATCGCTTCTTCACGACGATGTGCTGGACGGTGCCGAAATCCGGCGGGGCGGTGCGACGCTAAATGCACAGTATTCCGACAAGGTGTCCATTTTATTCGGCGATCAAATTTTCCTCAACGCCATTATCATGGCAAACGAGCTTGGATATGACGGTGCGGTGGATGTTATTCACTCGTCTGTAAAACGGATGGTCGAGGGCGAAATCTGTGATACGTTGGAAGACGGGATGATCACCGAGGAGGATTATATCCGCATTATCGGCGATAAAACCGCATCGCTTTTTGCAGTCTCAGGTAAACTCGGTGTTATTCTTTCGGACGGTGACGTGGAAAAGGCGGCGATGGCAGGAGAGTTGGGTGAGCTTTTGGGAACAGCGTTTCAGATCGTCGACGATACGCTTGATTATATGGGCGATGCCGTCACGATGGGTAAACCGACATTTCTGGATGCCGCGTCGAAAAATGTAACATTGCCTCTGATTTATTCGCTCAGGGATATGAGTTTGGAAGATGCTTCGGCCTTTCTTGCGGCGCATGAAAACGATTACGAAGAATTGACCGCGTTTGTCCGGAAGAACGGAGGAATTGAATATGCAATCGGCCGGGCACGGGATTACACTGATAAGGCGCGCGGTATGCTGTCGAAATTTGAAAAATCTCCGGCGCACGATACCTTTGAGCGGTTATTCGATATGCTCATGAACCGCCAAAACTGACTGGCGGCTGAACCGGACGGTTATAATACCTGAATGAGAAATAAAGGCATAAAATATATTAGCATTGCAGGTTTGTTCGCACTCCTTATTATGTGTTGGTTTTTTTCGTGCGGATGGTTTGGGAACGGTTTGAAGCTTATCGAATCGACCGAATTTCTCATGAGCACCAATGTTACCGCGAAAGTGTATGTGGACAGCCGTGCGGATGGAGAAGAACTGCTCAAAAAAGTCTTTGCCGAGGCGAAGCGTATTGAAAGCATTATGCAGCCGCGTGAGGGAGACGGTGAACTTCAGCGGATAAATAATAACACGGCGGGGACAAGATTTGAACTTAGTCCGGAACTGAAAACGGTGATTGACCGCGCTAAGTATTTCTACGAGCAGTCCGGCGGCGCATTCGACCCGACAATTGCGTCGGTCAAATGGCTTTGGGAATTCGATAAGGATGGCCGTATTCCTGCGAAAGACGAAATTGACGGTGCGCTCAGCACGGTAAACTATTCCTCCGTATCCCTGGAAGGCAATACCCTTAAACTCGGCTTAAAGGGTACGAAGCTTGATCTGGGCGGTATCGCAAAGGGCTATATTGTTGATAGCTTAATCTCGTTGCTCAAAGAAAATGGTGTAAAGTCGGGATTAATAAACGCCGGCGGTGATATCTATACATTCGGGAAAAAATCAAACGGGGACGACTGGATTATCGGCCTCAGGCATCCGAGGATGGATAAATCTTATGTGCTCGATCATATCACGCTCCCCGCAGTAGCTACTACCGGGGATTACGAGCGATATTTTATGAGGAACGGTGTTCGGTACCATCATATTCTCGATCCCTCGACAGGATATCCCGCACGGAGAAGCGTTTCAGTGACCGTGTGGACAGAGACAGCGATGGATGCCGATGCGCTTGCAACAACGATTTTTGTGCTTGGTCCAGAGGAGGGCGTTGCACTGGCGGAGCGGCTGGAAAATGTGGAAGCGCTTGTCTTTTATGACGAAGATGACGAACTGAAATATGCCCTCTCTTCGGGGATTGAGGATATAATAAAACTGTGAAACCATTGAAGCGTTCCGAGCGGTTCGCTAAGAAATGTATCCGGCACATACTGGGACATTTCATAAGCGCTGCTCCGCTTGATAGTTCGGCAATCCGGTCTGGGGAAATACAAAGAATACTCGCAGTGCGCCAGGATGCACGTCTCGGAAATCTTGTGCTGATGTCGCCGTTCTTGAGCGCGGTGAAAGCAGCATTGCCGAATGCGGAACTCGATGTGCTGATATCAGAGGGATTCGGTGAGGTACTTGCCGAAAATCCGAATGTAGACAATATTATCGAATTCGAGAAAAAACGTACCCGGTTGATGCCGTGGAATTATTTCAATCTTATAAAAAAAGTGCGTGACAGAAAATATGACATTGCGTTCGATATCTCTGATGGCCGTCATTTCTCATTGAACAATGTTCTGTTGACTGCGTTCAGCGGAGCGACTTTCAGGATCGGCTACGACCGCGGCGATGCGAATTCGTTTTTGAATGTGCTTTTGCCGCAGCCGGAACAAGACACGCATATGTCCAAAGCGATACTCGGACTTGCTGATAAACTGTCGCCGATTGTCGGCGAGTATTCCATGACATATTATCTGTCGGACGATGACAGGTCGTTCGCTGGAACCTGGCTGAACGACCATGAGATTCACGATATCGATTCGTTTTTTGCAATTCATCCCGGCGGAAAAGGACGGAAAAAATGGAAACCCGAACTTTTTGCTGATCTGGTTGATAAAATCGATGAGTCCCTCGGTGTAAAAATAGTCGTACTTGGCGGAAAAGCCGAAGATGAAACAATTCGGATTATTAAACAGCACGCAAATGCCCGATTTGAGGTGCTTAAAAATGTTTCTGTCGGGCAAATGGCCGCTGTGATCGACCGTTGCGATATGTTTATAAGCGGCGACACGGGGCCGATGCATGTGAGTGTCGCATTGAGACGGCCGACTGTGGCACTGTTCATATCGAGCAATCAGTATGTGTACGGTCCGCGCGGCGAAAACAGCCGAATCGTGACAAGCCGCGGTGAAGATATATCGATTGAGAATATTATTATGGCGATACTGGATTTGTATGGGATAGATACCGGACATAACAGAGTTACAAACTGAACAGAGGTGATGTCTCATGGCGTATCTAAGTGTGAATATTGACTATGTGGCAGTGATCCGAGAATCGAGAAAAACGGACGAGCCCGATCCGATTTTAGCCGCTGGACTTGTTGAACTTGCAGGCGCACATGGTATTACCGTTCATTTACGCGAGGACCGCCGTCATATTGTGGATCGCGATGTCGATATTCTTCGGCGGGTGGTCAGGCTGCCGTTTAATCTTGAAATGGCGGCAACTGATGAAATGCTTGCGATAGCGTCTGAAATTCTGCCCGATCAGGTTACAATCGTACCGGAAAAGCGTGAAGAAATCACCACCGAGGGGGGGCTTGATGTAATCGGAAACAGAGAAAAATTATCTA
>CAZCDQ010000005.1:0-7815 GCA_964497605.1 uncultured bacterium | reverse complement strand
GAAAAAGGTATTGTCTCCAGCCTGTTCATAGATCCTGACAGGAAACAGATCGAGTTGTCGAAAGCGCTCGGAGCTCATTGCGTGGAGCTGCATACCGGCGAATATGCGAATGCCAAAGATATTGATGAAGCCCGCAGGCATTGCGGCATACTGGCTGATGCGGCGCAGTTTGCCGGTAAGGCAGGTCTGAACGTTCACGCCGGACATGGTCTCACATATTCCAATATCAGACCCGTGGCCGAAATATCTGAAATCGAGGGATTTTATATCGGTCATTCGATTATGGCGAGAGCGTTATATGTCGGACTGAATAAAGCGGTAAAAGATATGCTTCAATTAATAGAATAATCAATAAAGGAAGGTTTAGTTATGGCCCAGAGAAACACGTCGTTACGGTCAAGCAGTAAGGAGAAGTACTCACTCACCTGGAAATTAGCGTTTATTGGAATACTCGTATTGTTCTCACTCTGGAAACTTATTCCGTCGATACAGTATTATTCGCTATCTGATACCGAAATTAATGAAATGGATCCGGGTGATTACGATCAATTGCGCGGCAAAGCGTTGAATCTCGGGCTTGATCTTCAGGGCGGCATTCATCTTGTTAT
Organism: uncultured bacterium; assembly: GCA_964497605.1. Lineage (GTDB taxonomy): Bacteria > Latescibacterota > Latescibacteria > Latescibacterales > Latescibacteraceae > Latescibacter. The sequence goes on along the minus strand of CAZCDQ010000005.1, from coordinate 7,207 downwards.
GGAAGTCGACACCGAGGGGATGGACAGCGAGGAAGCTGCCGATGCGGTAAATAAGGCGATGATGGTCATCTCAAATCGTGTAGATCAGTTCGGACTTGCCGAACCGGTTGTCCAGCGGCAGGGTACACATCGCATTATTATTGAGCTGCCGGGTATGCGCGATGTCGAGCGGGCGAAAAACCTTATCGGACAGACCGCGCGTCTCGAGTTCAAACTTCTGAAAGGCGATGAGGATATAAAATTCATCACCGACAAAATCGATTTTTACCTTTCCGGCCAGACAGATTCGACTGCGGTTGCAGATTCGACAGAAATTGATCTTTTCGGAGAACAGCCTGCTGAGGATGAAACGAAAAAATTTACCAGTATGCTGCAATATCTGCAGTTCGGGGAAAGCGATCCAAGTTTCGACATGCTTGTCGCTCCCGAAAATGTTCCGCGGATAAACGCATATTTGGAAGATCCTGAAATCCAACGGATTCTCGACAACGCTGATGCATTGATGTTATGGGGGCCGGAGGATTCGGGACGCGATGACGGTTTGAGAAAACTATTTTTGGTCAATAAAGCGAGCGAGATGACTGGCGAGATGATTAAAGACGCTCGGGTTTCGGTCGGTACCGGTATGCAGGCGGGACAATCACAGGTGAATCTTGAAACGACATCGGAGGGTGTCCGTCTATGGGCGCGGATATCCGGCTCAAATATCGGAAAAAGGCTTGCCATCGTGTTAGACAACACGGTTCGTTCCTCGCCTCGTTTCACCGAACGAATTTACGGCGGCAGTTCGCAGATTACCGGCGCATTTACCCGTGAGGAAGCGCAGGACCTTGCTATTGTGCTTCGTGCCGGTGCGCTTCCCGCGTCCGTGGATATTATCGAAGACAGAACCGTGGGGCCGTCCCTCGGCGCCGATTCGGTACGAAAGAGCAGAATGGCGCTTATTATCGGTATGACTATCGTTGTGTTTTTTATGCTCATCTACTATACGGCAGCCGGTGTTATCGCCATTGTTGCGCTCATTCTCAATATGATATTTATTTTGGCGTATCTTGCCTACTTCAGAGCGACGTTGACATTACCGGGAATGGCGGGTATAATTCTGACGATTGGTATGGCGGTTGACGCGAATGTACTGATATTCGAACGTATTCGCGAAGAGTTGCGGCTTGGCAACACGACACGTGTTGCGGTCGATAACGGATACCGCCGGGTGCGGTGGACAATTCTGGACTCGAATATCACCACGTTTCTGACCGCTATCATTCTGTATAATTTCGGAACGGGACCGATCAGGGGATTTGCACTTACCTTGATGGTCGGTATCGTTGCGAGTGTTTTTACCGCGCTCTTTGTAACCAGAGTCATATTCGATATTCTGACCCATAAAATAAACCTTTCTAAGGTCTCCATGGGCATGATGGCGCTGTTTGTCAATTCGAAATTCAATTTTATAGCAGGCCGCAGAAAAGCATTTATTTTTTCGGGTTTAATTATTGCCGCTGGCCTAATATCGCTCGTTATCCACGGCGGACCGAAATATTCGATTGATTTTCTCGGCGGCTCGCTTCTTGAGCTCCATTTCGAACAACCGATGACAATCGCCGAGATCAGAGACGCGCTGAACGAGGTCGATGTCGAAGGTACCGATCTTTCTACAAGCGAGATTAAATTTATCGGTTCAAGCCAGGAGAATGTGCTTATAAGAATCGTTAAAGTCGGCAATATGAGTGAAACCTCGGAAAAGGTCAAAACCGCACTCGAGAACAATTTTTCCGAACGAATCCCCGAGAACCGGGAGGACTGGCTTCTCAGGGAGGAGCTTGTGGGGCCGAGCATCGGTGAAGAACTGAAAGGCAAAGCGTTATGGGCAATCCTGTTCTCGCTGATTGTGCTGGTTATCTACATATCGGTAAGATTCCAGTTCAAATTCTCCATTGGGGCGCTGCTGGCGCTTGTTCACGATGTCCTGATTACGATCGGAATATTCTCATTGCTCGGCAAGGAAATTTCACTGTCGATTATTGCAGCGCTGCTCACGATTGTGGGATATTCGCTGAACGACACCATCGTTGTGTTCGATCGTATCAGAGAAAAATTATCCAGAGGTGTGCGAGAGAATTATACGGATAGTTTGAACAGCTCCGTAAATCAGACACTTGGGCGTACGGTCATAACCTCGCTTACAACGCTGTTCACTGTTTTATCGCTGTTCCTGTTCGGCGGCGATGTCATCCACGATTTCTCGTTTGCGATGCTTGTGGGAGTTATAGTCGGTACATATTCGTCTATATTCGTTGCGTCGCCGATACTTGTGGAATGGTATAATGCGTTTGAGCAAAAGGTCGCAGGCAAGAAACGCGGCCGTAAATGATTACAGGGATTGCAACAGGAATAAAAAAAGGGACAGCGGATTACGCTGTCCCTTTTTAGTGTATGAACATCTCAAAAGTGCTATAATTTCCAGGAGGTGCCGTCCGGACGGTCTTCGAGCGTGATGTCGATATCTTTGAGACGCTCGCGGATTGTATCCGAGAGAGCAAAATTCTTTTCAGCGCGCGCCTCTGCCCGAAGCTCGATCAACAGATTCATAAGACTGTCTACCAATCCCTTATCTTCGACCTCACGCGCAAACGCCAGTCCGAACACGCCGGTCCCGATATCGTCCAAAATTTCACGGGCGGCGGTCAGGATTGCTGGCGCGTTTTTGTCGGTTTCTCCAACCGAATTGACAATCTTTGCAATATCGAAAAAATGCCCCATTGCTTTTGCGGTATTGAAATCGTCGTCCATGGATTCGAGGATTGCGTCCTTGTTCACCGCGATTTCGTTTATTGTTTTGCTGTCCGGATTTTTGTAATCATTCTCATCAGTTTTCGCAAGAACGCGCACAATTTTACCGTATGCATTTGCCAGTCTATCGAATGCGGACTGCGCCTCTTTCATGCGCTCTTCGGAGAAATCGATCGGTGAACGGTAATGTTTGAGCAGAAAAAACGTGCGGATTGCCATGGGATCGTATTTTTTAAGAATATCGCGGACAGTGAGAAAATTTCCGAGCGATTTTGACATTTTTTCACCCTCGATATCCAGAAATCCGTTATGAAGCCAGTATTTTGCAAACGGTTTCCCAGTTGCGCTCTCGGACTGAGCGATCTCGTTCTCGTGGTGAGGGAAAATTAAATCCTGACCGCCAGCATGGATGTCCAGAGTATCTGAATCGGCATATTTTGTCGACATTGCCGAGCATTCGATATGCCAGCCCGGCCGTCCTGGGCCCCAGGGGCTGTCCCATGAGGGCTCGTCGGGTTTTGAGGATTTCCAGAGTACGAAATCGAACGGATTTTTCTTGCGTTTGTCGACCTCGACACGGGCGCCGGCCTGCATCTGTTCGATATCTCTGCCTGATAATTTACCGTAATCCTTAAACGACGAAATATTGAAATATACATCGCCCTCCGCAACATATGCCTTCCCGTTGTCGATAAGCTTTTCTATAATCCCGATGATGGTGTCGATATTCTCCGTGGCGCGGGGATTCGAGGTGGCTGATTTCACGCCGAGCTTTTCGATTCCCTCGAAAAAGGCGTCGGAATATTTCCGGGCGACGGCTCTGAAATCAATACCTTCCTCGTTTGCGCGGTTAATAATTTTATCGTCAATATCGGTAATGTTAACAATGTAATTGACCTCATACCCGCGGTATTCCATATATCGTCTGAAAACATCGAACATTATGAGTGGCCGCGCATTGCCGATATGAAAATAGTCATACACGGTTGGCCCGCATGCGTAAAAATTGACACGGTTGCCGTGCAGCGGGACGAAATCCTCTTTTTTTCGATTCAGTGTATTATATACTTTCATGGTCATATCGGTTATTATCCTTTTCGTTTGAGTGCGAGTTCCGCTATTCTCGAAACCAGTTCAGGAAATTCGATGCCTGCTTGAGCGGCTGATTTCGGGACAAGGCTTGTTGCGGTCATCCCCGGCAGCGTATTTGCCTCGAAACAAAGCGGAGTGCCGTTTTCGTCGAGCCTGAAATCGATGCGCGCGATATCTCTGATCCCCAGAATGTCGAACGCCCGTTTCGCGTGTGACTGAATGTCGGCAGTAAGCGCATCGGAAATATCGGCGGGAACGATATACTCGGTCATTCCCGGTTTGTATTTACAATCGTAATCGTATATGTCGTGCGATGGCCTGATCTCGATAACCGGAAGGACCTCGCTGCCGAGAATCGGCACCGAAAGTTCTTTTCCGGGGATGTATTTCTCTGCCATAAGCATATCGCCGTAGTGGGATGCATATTCGATCGCCGCAGGAATATCACCGGGGCTCTTAACCACATACAATCCGACCGACGAACCCTGATCGACCGGTTTCAGAACAAGCGGAACGCCGATTCCCGATTCAATTTTCGCCGTATCAAGTCGGTCCGCGGTTCCGGATGTCCATTTAGCAGTCGGAATCCCGGACTGGACAAACATCATTTTGGAGGCATCCTTGTTCATGGCGATTGCGCTTGCGGCAATACCCGAGCCGGTATACGGGAGACCGGCCGCCTCAAGGACGCCCTGTATGCCGCCGTTTTCACCGAGTCCGCCATGAAGGGCCGAAAACACCACGTCAGTGCCGTTCTCAAGACATTCGCGTACGGCTGAGAACAACGTATCGGAATCGTCCCATTCGACATCGTAAAGCGTGCTTAAATGGCCTTTCTCGGTAAGCCCGTTATGCACCGCTTTGCCACTCATTAGGGAAACCTCGCGTTCGTCTGAGGATCCGCCCATAAACACAGCAATTTTCATCAGGAAATCACCTCGATTATGCAGACAGCGTGAGCAGCGATGCCTTCGCGGCTGCCAGTGAATCCCATGCCTTCGGTCGTTGTAGCTTTCACAGAAATAAACCATTCGGAGACACCGAGCGCCTGTGCGATATTCGACGCCATCTTTTCCTTATATGGTGTCAGTTTCGGTTCCTGGGCGACAATAGTTGTGTCTATAGACTGAATTTCACCGTTTCGTTCGCTGATCATCCGTTTGATACGGCGGAGTATCTCGAGTGAACTGATATCTTTCAGTGCGGGATCGTTATTAGGGAAATTTTCTCCGAGGTCGCCGAGCCGAAGTGCGCCGAGAAGTGCATGTCCGATAGCATGGGCAAGCACATCGGCATCCGAATGCCCCATAAGACCTCTGTCCCAGGGGATTTCGACACCTCCCAAAATCAGCTTTCGTCCCTTTTCGAGTTTGTGCGCGTCATATCCGTGTCCGATTCTAAGCATGTATCCTCCGGTTGTGTAAATACTTCAAGAACAGCGGCGGCAATGTTCAAATCCGCCGGAGTCGTAATTTTTATATTCATTTCGCTGCCTTCAATCACATGAATGGATTTACCGAGCCGCTCAACCAGCATACAATCGTCGGTGACTGTAATATCATTTTCAATCGCTTTACCATGAGCCTCGGCAATAAGCGCTCGTGTGAAAGCCTGCGGGGTTTGTGCGATCCAAAGTTTCTTTCGGTCGAGTGTTTCCTCGACAATACCGCCGGAAACCGATTTCAGTGTCTCTTTTAACGGACGCATAACACCGACCGCGCCGTGCTCATATGCCGATTTCACACACGTGGAGATAAGTGACGGCGTTATAAAAGGCCTTACCGCGTCATGGATTACAACCACATCGGTGTCGGCGGGAACCGCATTGAGTCCGTTACGGACAGAATCCTGCCGCTCCGCGCCGCCTTGAACAACCGTTACAGATTTTGGTGTATCAGAAAGATTTTCGACGACGTTCGTAATATGTTTAATTACTGATGCCGCCGCAACCACAACGATACCGTCGATATCCGGGCACCGCAGAAATGGCATAAGCGTCCGTTCGAATATGGTAATGCCGCCGAGTTCGAGAAGCTGTTTCGGGATATTGGTGCCCATTCGTCTGCCGCTTCCACCCGCCGCTATAATTGCATATGCGTTCAATGTTTGTGCTCCGTAATAAACATTGCGTCCCCGTATGAATAAAACCGGTATCCGGTGCGAATCGCCTCATTGTATGCACCGAGAATCCGCTCCCGTCCTGCAAACGCACTCACCATCATAAGCAAGCTCGAACAGGGAAGGTGAAAATTTGTAATAAGCGCATCTGTTGCCCTGAACCGATATGGCGGCTTAATGAATATATCAGTCCAGCCCTCGTACGGTTTGATGTAGCCGCCGCTTGAGGCACTTTCAAGCGCACGGGCAGTTGTCGTTCCAACCGCGATAACACGTCCGCCGTTACCCCGGCATGAATTCACCATTTCAGCCGTTGATTCCGATAGTATACAGTATTCGGGGTGAAGACTGTCGCGAGCGGCATCCTCGTTATTCAGCGGTTTGAATGTCCCGATGCCCACATGAAGGGTCACCGAGGTTCTTTGTACACCCATCGACTCGATCCTGGTCAGTAGCTCCGGTGTGAAATGAAGGCCGGCGGTCGGCGCCGCAACAGCGCCACGTGTCTGTGCATAGACGGTTTGGTACCGCTCGGAATCATATTCGTTCGGTTCATGTTTAATATACGGCGGGAGCGGTGTTTTGCCAAGCATATCGATACTTGCATCGACATCGTCCGAAGACTCGAGTTTCACTCTGATACTGCCGCCTTTTCCTTTCTCGACGATTTTCGCCGTTAGACTGCCGTCTCCGAACCGGACAGTCATGCCGGAACGCAGCCGTTTTGCCGGACGGGACAACGCATCCCAAATCCCGTTTCCGTGGCGTGAAAGAAGAAAAATCTCGACCGTACCCCCGGTATCGGTTTTCTTTCCGATCAGCCGTGCCGGAAACACTTTTGTATCGTTTACGACGAGAATATCCCGTCGAGTAATAAATTCCATCAGCTTCGAGAATACTGAGTGAGTAATCGTGTCATTTGCCGGATCGAGCGCCATTAGCCGCGAGGAATCACGCGGTTCGGCGGGATGCTGTGCGATCAAGTCTACCGGGAGATCGTAATAATAGTCGCTGAGGTTCAATGGATCGTTTCGCCTAAAAAACGGTTATGTGAATGCGGATACAGTTAGCGTCCTAAGCACCATCTTTATGTGAAAACTGGAATAACTATCTTCACCAAAATGAAATGTGTCGCCATTAGAATTGGGCATACGGAGTCCACCGAGAACGCAAGGTAAAGACAGGCTAAATATACCAAAATTCA
>CAZCDQ010000004.1:40250-43508 GCA_964497605.1 uncultured bacterium | reverse complement strand
CCGATACCGCGGATATCTTTGATGAGACGGTAAGGATTTTTACGGAGTTTGTCGATGGTTTCGGCGCCGTAATGCTCATAAATCCGCGAGGCGTACGCGGCGGAAATATCGTAGGACTGGAGGAATATCATGATGTCGCGGATCTGACGGTGGCTTGCCCAGCCTTTTTCAATGCTTTCGCGCAGTTTCGGCGAGATGCCTTTTACCTCGGTGAGCCGTTCCGGAGATTCATCCAGTACCCGGATCGTGTCTTTTCCAAACGTGTCCACAATCCGTTCGGCATAGACAGGACCGATGCCCTCGATGTATTTTGATGCCAGAAAACGTTTGATACCCTCAACCGTTGTCGGCACAACGGATTCGTAGCTGTGAAACCGGAATTGCGGGCCCCATTTTTTATCGTTGACCCAGTACCCGTTGAACGCGACCGTCTCTCCCACTGTGAGCATTTTGACATTGCCGGTCACCGTCTTAATGTCGTTTTTGCGCCCGCCCTCAGGTATGATCTTTGCAACAACGTATCCGTTTTCCTCGTTGTGGAACGTGATCGTTTTCACTAAGCCTTTCAGCGTTTCCATGTTATCTTTCGGCATGAGGGCAGCTTCCTCTGATAAACGTCTTGTATTTGTATATCTTTCAGCGGCGTTCATTCAAAATACACATTTGCCGTGCCGAGAAAAAGTATTTTTCGTTGCTTACGGCTGTTTCTGCCGTGTCGGGCCGGAGAATCCTATTGTACAGAATAGATATTCAGATTATATTGAAAACGGTATAATTTTTAACGCACGATCATTCCCTTTCAATACAAACTCAAAAATCGGAGCGATATTATGAAATATTACCGTACCGTATGTATTTTTCTCATCTGCGCCACAGTTGGGCTTGTCCAGAATGTTAGATCGAATGCCGATCCGTCCGAACAGGATGTAGTCGCCGCAATGAAACGTGCGACCGGCTATATGGTCAACGAAATATCCTGTAACGGCGGGTATCTCTGGACATATTCCGCCGATCTGTCGCGCCGCTGGGGCGAGGCTCCCGCCCGTGAATCGCAGATTTGGGTTCAGGGCGGAACTCCCGACATGGGGCACTGTTTTCTCGACCTGTACGACGCAACCGGCGATTCGTATTATCTCGACTGCGCGAAAAGAGCCGCCAATGCGCTTGTGTACGGCCAGCATCCCCTCGGCGGATGGCACTATTTCATCGATTTCGATATTGAGGGGCTTGCAAGATGGTATGAAAACGTGTTTTCAAATTTCAAATGGGGTATGGAGGAATACCGTCACTATTACGGCAACTGCACGTTCGACGACGCCTCAACGACCGCACCGGCACAGTTCCTGTTCAGGCTTTATATGACCACGCTCGACCCGTCATACCGCCCACCGCTGCTCAAATCGCTGGATTTCATTCTCATGTCGCAGTATCCCAACGGCGCCTGGCCGCAGCGCTATCCGCTCCGGCACGATTTCGTTCATGACGGCCTTCCCGATTACACCTCGCTGTATACATTCAATGATGAGGTTATTACCGGCAATATCGAGCTGTTGTTCGGGGCATATGAACAACTTGGCGATGAACGGTATCTCAAAGCCGCCCGCCGGGGCATGGATTTCATCATTATCGCGCAGGGCCCCGAGGATCAGCCTGCATGGGCCGATCAGCACGGTATGGACCTTGTACCCGCATGGGGCCGTACGCATGAACCGGCGGGGTATATGACACGGTATACAATCTCGAACATTCGCGCACTCGAGCGGTATTACCTGATGACCGGCGACCGGAGGTATCTGAAACCGATCCCGCCGGCGCTCGGCTGGTTAGAGAAATCAGCGCTTGAACGGCTGCAGGACGGCCGCCTCAAACTTGCCCGCCGGTATGAGGTCGGAACCAATCTGCCGCTGTACAATCTGCGCACGGATAAAGTCAACGAACTTGGTTACGGTCTCTGGCGGCAGTCCAACGAACCGGACAGCAATGTCGCCTACCGGACAGTCGATATCGCATCCATGCGCCGTGAATACGAACGTATCGCCGCGCTGTCCCCGGAGGATGCCCGTGCCGAATATGTAAGGCGCCGTGATAATGTCAGCACCCACGAGAGAGTATCGCCGTCCGGGATCGAAAACCTTATCGCTTCGCTCGACAAACGAGGCGCATGGGTCGAGAATGTGAAAGTATTCGATATGGATGTCACCACGCCTCCGCCGCCGGGTGTGAAATTCGATAACTATAATCCGTCCGTGGACGATGATCACGCCTCCATCGAAATACCGGCAATTTCGACATCATCGTATATCGACAACATGCACATATTTATCGATTACATCGAAAGTATCGGACAGTAGTGTGAAGAGGTGAAAACGCATATAAAAATTCTCACCGCAGCTTTCACCGCCGCGATTTTTTTGACAAGCGGGACAATCTGCGCAGAAACTTTGGAATCGGCCAACGAGTGTGTCATCCTTGTGCACGGTTTCAATAAAAACGCCCGCGACATGGATACACTTGAAACGTATCTCCGTGCCGCGGGCTATCATACCGAATCGCCGACGCTACCGACCACGTTCGGGACCCTCGAGGAATGCACTGCTCAATTCGAACAAGCGTTCACGGAACTCGCCGGGGAATATACGCGCATCCATCTTGTCGGCCATAGCCTGGGCGGGTTAGTTATCCGTTCATTCCTCGCGCAGAATCGGGCGCCGACCCTTGGACGTTGCGTGCTGATTGCGACACCGAACGGGGGGACCGGTCTGGCGGGCTTTGCGAAGAAATACTTCCCATTCTCGCTTGCGCTGTACCGATCGCTTGAGGATATCCAGCCGGGCGGGCCTGATATCCCGGAACCGCTTCAGACACCTCCGCCGGAGATCGGCGCTATTGCAGGCAACGACAGCAATCTCCTGCTCGGCAGGTTTATCGAGGGGGATAACGACGGCCGTGTGCCGGTGGAATCTGTGCCGTTCGACGGGATGTCCGATTTTACGGTTGTGCCGTATGGACACCACAATATTCACCACACCGCCGAGGTCGCGATGCTTGTCGGCGCCTTTCTCCGGACAGGTTCGTTCGGCGTATACAAAAGGTAAAAATATCCCTTTTCCGGTCATGTTATTGACAAAATTGCCGATATATACTATTATAAAACAGTACCGAAACATCAATTCCGGGAACATACAGGTGAAAAAGCTTGTCTTAACTGTTACAGTTTTGGGCATTATCCTGACTGCGACAGCATTGTCCGACATACAA
>CAZCDQ010000004.1:24466-40240 GCA_964497605.1 uncultured bacterium | reverse complement strand
AACGGGCCGATCCCGCCATTGTGGCCGGTTCGTGGCTTAACGGCAATTTCTATTATTCGTTCGGCGAGGACGGCGTTATGCGGGCGGTTAAAATCGATGCCGAACCGTTATTTTACCGTACATACAGTTACGAACTCATCCAAATGGGCGATCACGAGTTTATTCGGTACGGCAAAGACCTTTCGGACAGCGCGTCGGTCGAGTTTCTCTATGTCGCCTCGGTGAACGATTCGGTCAGGACGATTGCGTTCAGCAGGCCGTTTGTCAGAGCCGATTCCACCGAAGGACTTACCGGAGAGTGGGTTCATGTGGACGGGCTCACGGCGGTCACATGGAATTTCGGCAGGGATACTGTGTCATACACACAGTCACTGCTCTACATCGACACCGGCGAATTGGTCACAGTCGAATCGCATACCGGCACATACAAACGCGGTAACGGTTTGAACGACAGTGGTTGGTACTATCTCGATTTCGAGGACGGTACCGGTTCAATTATACTGCCGATCCTGTTCAGGGATATCCTTTATGTGTTTGATCTGAACCGGACGAGAGCGCATTTCCTTTTAACTGAAAACGCGCCCTCATATAACGATTACAAGGCGGCGTTAGGCCGCGTTACCCAATAGTAGCGTTAGAGATATTGATCACCCCGGAATGAGCTTTTGATTTTAAAACCCTCTGTCCCGAAGCCTCGGGAAATCTGCCCTGTTAGCGGAGAGGAGGCTTAACAGAGCTTCACCTCAGAATAAACGCGAAAAACCATGTTGAAAAATATGCACATACTCACGCTCCTCCTCGGTTTTCTGTTCCCGCAGCATGCCTCACCAGCCGAAAATCCCGATTCGTACGCGCTCAAGCGCGAACAGATGGTGTCCAACCAGATTGAACGCCGCGGCGTATCGGACGAACGTGTGCTTGCCGCGATGCGCTCAGTTCCCCGCCATCTCTTTGTCCCCGCAAAATACCGGTCTTCTGCTTATACCGACAGCCCGCTTCCCATCGGCGAGAACCAGACCATCTCGCAGCCGTACATTGTCGCTTACATGACCGAGGTTCTCGAACTGAAAAAATCCGATAAAATCCTCGAAATCGGCACCGGTTCCGGTTATCAGGCTGCCATTCTCGGCGAAATCGCCCGCGAGGTTTATACCATCGAGCTGATCCCGACGCTCGGTAACCGCGCGGGGAAACTGCTGGACGATCTCGGTTACGACAACGTGCATGTCCGGGTCGGTGACGGTTACAAGGGCTGGCCGGACAAAGCGCCGTTCGACGCGGTCATTGTTACCTGCGCGCCGGAGGACATCCCCGAGCCGCTCATACGTCAGCTTCGCGAGGGCGGGAAAATGATTATTCCGGTCGGGGAACAGTATCGTGTCCAACGGCTCATTCTCGGCAAAAAAAAGAACGGTAAACTCCATACCGAAAATGTCATGAGCGTAAGTTTTGTCCCGATGGTTGAGGGGGACGAATAGACGGCTGAATAATGTACTGTTTTTCGATGTATTATCTTATATATGCCAGATGACAGGATTTTTTTTAATAGACAGAATTAACATAATTTTTCTTTTGTCTCCTATGACTCACCCCTCGATCCCCTCTCTACTCGTAGAGAGGGGAAGCGCCTGTCAGGTTTGATCGCAGATAAAGAGACTGTGCGCGGGGTGAGTACAATGAGATATTTATACTGCCTACATACGTCTTATCACGCGGGAGAAGCATAATGAACAACGATCTCACAATCGCCGAAAAACGGTTTTTAGAAACGTATATTAAATCGGCGTTTTTACTATTGGTCTCGGATTATATATAAACAGACTTTTCCGGATAGCGGAAGAGCGCAACAAACTTGCTGAAATCATCACGAAACTTCTAAAATAAACGATACGGGATAAAACGCAGTGCTTATCTCAAAAGGAGATTTTCAATGGGAAATGCTTTTATTGTTTTTATCGGCTTTATGATTTATGCCGTCTTTATTTGTATCGTGCTCTGGCTGGCGGTACGGTTTGTCACTGCGGTTGAAAAGATGTCCGCGGCGATTGAGAGTATTGCGGAGAAAATGGGCGAGTGAAGTTTTTTACATAATTTTATCTCTTTTTTCTAAATTATGCTTTGCACAAAGTAATTGTATGTTTTCTGCAACTAAAGAAGATCCACCTTTAGAAAATGGTATTATGTGATCAAAATGTAAATTTTCTTCATTACCGCATTGTATACATTTGCCCTTATCTCTTTTCCACACTTCAAGTTTAACAGAAGACGGAATTATTCGGTTATGGTCAAGTTTAAATTCAGCTTGTTTATTTCCTAAAACATATTCATTTTCATCTAATCTAAGTTTGAATTTAAATACTTTTCTATTATTATCACGCTCTATCCATGAATCTATCAAAGAAAATAATCCATTATATACCCAAATACCTGATTTTATTTTTTCATATACTTTTACATTTTCCGCTTTAAGCTTATTATCTTTGAACGCAATTGCTGCTTTATAGAAAAGACCATTTTGTGTATATGATCCACTTGGATTATACATTGGTTGGTCTATTAATTTTGGATTTTCAATATTATTTCTTTTTGGAACATCATGGCCTTCATAGATAAGTATTTTACCATTTTCTTCAATCCTATCTGCATATGGTGCATTTGGTCTTACACTCATTAAAATTACACTATATGAACCACTTAGACGAAAATTCATGCCCCGCTGCAAATTCATACCTTCTTCTCGACACATGTCAAGATAAGATATAATTTTACCTATTTCTATCATAATATCCTACTCCATTCCATCTCCCTCTATCATCTCAAACAGCGCATCCACCAGCCGGTCCTCGGTCACTTTCGATACCTCTGAGCCTTTTCTGAACAGCATCCCCGTGCCCTTGCCGCCGGCGATACCGTAATCTGCCTCCCGGGCTTCGCCGGGGCCGTTCACAATACACCCCATAACCGCAATCGATACCGGGCTTTTCAGCGACGCCGCCCGCGATTCGACCTGCTGTGCAAGCGAGATGAGGTCGATCTCAGTCCGTCCGCAGGTGGGGCAGCTCATGACCTCTGCGCCTGCGTGACGGAGTCCCATGGCTTTGAGGATGGCGATCCCGGCTTTGACCTCCTCCACCGGATCGGCGGTGAGCGACACCCGTATCGTGTCGCCGATACCGTGCGACAGCGCCGCGCCAATGCCGCAGGCCGACTTGATGGTGCCATAGCCGAGGGTGCCCGCCTCGGTGATGCCGATGTGAAGGGGATGGTCGCGCTTCTCGGCAAAAAGCTTATATGAAGTAAGTGTGTCGGGCACATTCGAGGATTTAATCGATACGCAGACATCATGAAATGCCAGATCGTCAAGGATATCGGCCTCCTCGATTGCGCTCTCTACCAATGCCTCTGGTGTGGGATGGCCATACCGCTCGAGAATGTCCGCCCGGAGTGAGCCCGCATTCACTCCGATACGGATCGGGACATGATGTTCCTTTGCCGCCGCGGCAACCTCGCGGACTTTGGCAATGCCGCCGATATTGCCGGGATTGATGCGGAGCTTGTCGATCCCCGCCTCGACCGCTTTGATTGCGAGCGTGTGGCTGAAATGAATGTCCGCGACTAAGGGAACATCCACGGCCGAACGGATATCGCTCAGCGCCTCGGCTGCGTTTGCGTTCGGCACTGCAAGCCGGACAATGTCGCATCCGGACGACATAAGTGTGCGTATTTGAGACACGGTAGCATCGATATCGGTCGTATGCGTATTGGTCATGGACTGCACGGTCACCGGTGCGCCGCCACCGATAGGAACGCCTTTAACAGTGATTTGCCGCGTATTCTCTCGTGTATACATATTCTTCGATTAGCCTTCAAAATCCCCCGGCGGAGGACTTACCATTATTTAGCTTTTTTTGCCCCCTCTGGGAGGTGTGAGGGGTTGTATTTAATTATTTTCTCAGTTTCGCGACAGTCACACCGGAACTACCCTCGTTCCAATCGCCGAGCCGCCAGGATTCGATGAGTTTGTGTTTGTCGAGGTATTTCCCGATCTTGCTCCTGAGCGCACCGGTCCCCTTGCCGTGAATGATATGCGCCGTATCGAGTCCCGCGGCGTTGAGATCGGCGAGAAAGAACTCGAGGGTGTCACTGGCCTCCTCGAACGTCATCCCCCGCAGATCGATCTCCATGGACATCACCTCGCGTGCAGGCGTCTTGATCACCACGTTCGGCGCTTTCTCTCGGTGGGCGCTGTCCGCTTCCGACAGGTTTTTCGTGTCGACCACGACCGATGCCTTACTTTTCCCGACACGGATGCGGGCTTTCGCGCCGCTGCTCAGCACATCCTCGACCACCGCATGGGCGCCGAGATTTTCCGCCCACACGGTCATTCCCTTTTCAAGCCCGCCGACTGGTTTCCGTTCGGTTTTCTTGTTCGGTTTCGATTTTGTCCGTTTTTTCTTCAGCGAGACGCGGAGGTCGGCGACTGCGGTTTTCGCCTCGACAATAGCATCGCGGGAGGCTCCCGTTTCACGCAGAGACTTAATAACCCGTTCCATGGCGCGGTTGGCATCCTCAACAATTTTATCCGCCTCCGCTATCGCCGCGGCCATTTTTTCGTTTTTGTGCGCGGTAATCTCCTCGAGTTTTTTCTCGTATTCTTTCCGCGCTTTCTCCGATCTCCGGCGCTCGTTATCGGCGGCTTTCCTGTCTTGTTCGGCGCTGCGGGCATGCTCCTCCATCTCGAGAATCAGCCCCTCAAGGCTCTTTTTTTCGCTGCCGCCGATGGATTCGACCTCGCGAAGCACATCTTTCGGCATCCCCATCCGCTCGGCGATTTCGATGGCGTATGACGATCCGGGGACGCCCGGTCTGAGCACAAACGAGGGCATGTGATGTTCGGTGTCGAATTCCATCGAGGCGTTCATGACCTCATCGGTCTCATGTGCGAACATCTTAAGCCCGTCGTGATGCGAGCTCGCAATGGTAACCGCGCCGGCGCAGGTGAGTTTTTTCAGCACTGCAAGCGCAATCGCCTCGCCGTCCGAGGGATTCGTCCCGCTGCCAAGCTCATCCAAAAGCACAATCGTTTCCGGTCCTGCATTTTTCAGAATCTGCACGATCTGTTTCATATGGGAGGAAAATGTGCTCAGGTCGTCCTCTATGGACTGCTCGTCGCCGATATCGGCAAAGAATTCCGGCGGCGCATAGACCGACGTGCCAGGCCCGGCAGTCACAGGAATGCCCGACAACGCCATCATGATAAGCAACCCGAACGTTTTCAGTGCTACGGTCTTACCGCCTGCGTTCGGCCCGGTAATAACCATGGTTTTCGTCTCGCCGCCGATAGTCAGGTTCAACGGGACAACGGTCTTGCCGTCTCCGTTCCTGCGAAATTTCCAGTCGAGAAGGGGGTGACGGCCGTTTTTGATGTCGATGAACGGCGAGTTTGTAATGTCAGGGATTACCGCCTCGGCACGGGCGCCGAACCGCGCTTTTGCGGTTATCATGTCGAGCCGCACAAGCGTATCCTGATTCCGCTCGAGATCGTCCGCAATCTCCGCAACCACATCGCTCAGCGCGGCAAGAATGCGGTGGATTTCGGCTCGTTCGGCAAGTTCAAGCTCACGGACCTGATTGTTTCCCTCGATGGTGGCAAGCGGCTCGATGAACAGCGTTTTGCCGCTCTGTGAACGGTCGTGAACTGCGCCCGGAACCTGTTTTTTCATAGAATCGCGGACCGGGATTACATGACGGCCGTCCCGGATAGTCACAATCCGTTCGCTGACAACATCGTCCGAAAGGTCGCCGAGGCTTTTTTCGACAATCTTGCGGAGATTCGCCCTGGTTTTATTGAGCTTACGGCGGATTGACTGAAGTTCCGGCGTTGCGTTGTCGGCGATTTCAAGGTCCGGGGTGATTGTTTTTCTGATACGTTTCAATATATCGGCGTGGAGCGCAATGTCCGCAGCAATGTCCGAGACACGGGGATATTTCTCGGCGCGTTCAGCGAAATAGCCGGATACGCTTTCGGCAAGCTCAAGATTGTCTCCCACCGCTGCGATTTCCTCGATATCGAGCATGCTCCCCGGCACCCGGAGAGTCGGGAATATCTCCCTGATATCGCGGACGTTGGTGCCTGGCATGGCATCGTCGAACATGATCGCGGTCATGATCTCCCCGGTTTCTGCAAGGAGTCTACGTGCATCCTCGGCGTTTTTCAGTGGCACAATCTCCGCCAGCGACGACCGTCCCTCCTCAGAATCGGCGAACGACGCGACAATCTCGCGCACCGAGCCGAATTCAAGCACATGCAGGGTGTGACTGTTATATGACATTGGGGAGGTCATTCGTTTCTTCTTCTTTCTCTTCACGCTCCGGAAGCAACGGGGCGTATTTTTCATACACCGGTATGATCGCAGATTTGATCATCGGGATCGCGGTGTTCAGAAAACCGATAAGCGGTCCGGCGGTTTGGGACATGCGGTACTGATTGTGCAGAAACGTTCCAGGGGACGTATACGACAGCATCATCGCAAAAACGCCGGCGAGGCATACGGCTTTGAGCAGCCCGAACAGGCTGCCGAGGCCGGAATCGAGAAATTTTACCGGTGTGAGAGTTATAATCTTATGAATAATTTCCGCAAGTACATAAAACAGCGCGGCCGATCCGATAAACACCAATATGAGCATAATCGGGATCGCGATTTTCACCGGTAGATTCAGGGAATCGACCGCAAGCTCAATAATGATGTCCGAAAAAAGCCACAGAAAGATAATGGCCGCAATAAATCCCGCCAGTTTTATCACACCGCGGACAAACCCCTCGAAAAAACCCGAAATCGACAGCCCCAGTGTAATACCCAAAACGAAAATATCGAAATAGTTTACCATCGCCCGCTCCGTACATAGAATACCGTATTATATAACATAATGCCGGTCATCCCAATACGAAAATAACTGAAAAACAAAAAGGCGGCAGCCAATATAATGAACTACCGCCAATAACTTACTTTTTTCATGCTTTAATCAATAGATTACCTATTGTTAAAGACTTTATCGATTTTTATACGCTTGCGTTTTGCAGCATTCAGCTTGCGTTTCCGTCTTTCGCTTGGCTTCTCAAAATGCTGATGCTTTTTCATATCTGAAATAATACCAGCCTTTTCACATGTTTTTTTAAATCTTTTCAGCGCTTTCTCAAACGGTTCTTCGTTTTTAACAATAACTCCCGGCATTAACGGCTACACCCCCAAACAAAATTTAAAAAGCACCGGTTTTGTGTGTGAATTTCGGTTAAATTCCAACTTTGAATATGTATTATAACACTTTTCAAATTCATACGCAAGCACATTTTACAGAAAGTTCTCCGCACCGGAAGACTTCGGCTACGGGATATATCGTACATCCGCATAGCCAATAATGTTCATCGCAGTCGTTATTCCGCTCATGTCGCTGTAGACATTGCCGTCCAGTCCCGCAGGGTGACCGTGCCCGGCGAGCTTCAGCACCGCGATTGTCTCTTTGCCGCCGGTGGTGACAAAACCGCTGAGAAACAGCGAGGGTTGTCCCGAGATGCCGTTCGAGCGGTTGAATTCTTCGGGAAGATCCGCCTGATAGCGGTCGTTGTAGTCGATTGCGTTGTTTACCTCGGCACATACCACATACCGTCCCGGTTCGAGTCCGGGAGGGATGTTCACTTCACGGATAAAGCTTCCCATAGGTGTTGCCGCGGTGAACGCATCGAGTTGCGGTTCGTTCGCGATAGATTTATTCGAGGATTTCACCCTGTCGTGACACAGCGAGCACGTTTCGATGTGCTGAATGCCCGCGCGTATGTGTTTATACGTCCATATCGGCAATGCTTTCTGACGCTTGCTGTCTGAAATTCCCTCGGTATACGATTGATCCGGCCAGTCCTTCACCGCCGATTTTCTCGTTATATAAAGCGTCGCTTTGAAATTGCCGTCCAAATCCTCAAGCCAGAATGCCATCTGAGGCGCGTTGCGTTTCCGGCTGAACAGCGATCCCTCGACTCTGCTCGACCAGTACTCTCCGGCCTCGACCGAAATGACAAACTTCTCGCCCCCGACAACGCGGGTGATTTGCGGTTTTCCGCCGATCCTGAGCATAAAAAACGCTGCCGCCGCACAAACCGCAGCGATGCACACACATATGACAATCAGCGCATTTCTTTTCAGTTTCACCATCGGCTTATCCGTCTCAAACTATTGTTCACCGTTCCACACTTGACCGCAGTGTCTTTCATTATAACCCATTGAAAAATTTTGTCATCTTCTTTCTTTGCATATCCGTTCGGCCTCACGGGCTATCACAATCTCCTCTCCGGCGGCAACAACAAACACCCGCACCGTCGCATCCTCCGTAGCAATCTCCGTATCGTGACCGCGGCGGCATGACCGGTTTTTTTCCTCATCGATCTCGATTCCCATAAACGAGAGTCCGCTGCATGATTCTGCCCTGACACCGGGATCGTTTTCGCCAACGCCGCCGGTAAATACCAGCGCATCCGCTCCGCCGAGCACACCCGCATATGCGGCAATGTATTTCTTGATCCGGTGGACATAAAGACCGAGCGCGAGCGCGGCTGATTCGTTCCCGGCATCCGCTGCTGCGCGCACCTCGCGGATATCGGGAGACACTCCTGACACACCGAGCAGGCCGCCTTTTCTGTTTAACAACTCATTCGCATCCTCCGGAGTAAGCCCCTCTTTTTTCATAATATGCAGCACCGCGGCAGCATCGATATCTCCGGTGCGGGTTCCCATGACAAGCCCCTCGAGCGGTGTAAAACCCATGGAGGTGTCCACCGCTTTGCCATACCGCACAGCATCGACAGAACAGCCGCTGCCGATATGGCATGTAATGATTTTCACTTCCTCCGGCGATCTGTTCATAAGTTCGGCCGAGCGGCGCGAGGCGTAAAAATGGGAGATGCCGTGGAAACCGTATTTGCGGATACCGTGCTCGCGATAGTATTTCTCCGGAAGGGCGTACATATAAGCCTTGGGTGGAAGAGACGCATGAAACGCCGTATCGAACACAACCGCCTGCGGTGTATCGGGCATGGCGGCGCGGCATGCCTTTATGCCGAGCAGGTTTGCGGGATTGTGAAGCGGTGCGAGATAGAGCAGCGTTTCAATTTGTTTGAGCACCTTGCCGTTCACCTCGACTGTTTCCCGGAACAGCATTCCGCCATGCACGAACCGGTGTCCGACCGCGCCAATCTCTTCGACAGTTCCAATCACACCGCGTTCCTGATCGGTCAAAAGCGAAAGAATGAGTTTCACCGCATCCGTATGACCGGTCACACCAGCCGGTTCGGCAGCCTGGCCGCTGCCGCTGCGGGTATAGGTGACTGTGGTATTGTCCAATCCGAGTCGTTCGATTGCTCCTTCAGCACAGACAACCGAATGCACAGTATCAATGAGTCTGAATTTTACCGAGGAACTGCCGCAGTTGATGACCAGTACGTTCACTTCGACCTCGACGGGAACAAATAACAGATGGGTTTTGATTCGCGGGGATTTACACGTGCGCTGTTATTCATGCACGACGTTCTTCGTTCAGGCTCCGGCTTCAACAAGGGATTTGACATGATAGACCGCCGATTCTCTCAGCATGGTGAGATTATAGCCGCCCTCGAGCGTGGATACGATTTTGCAGTCGCAGTGAATATCGGCAAAATGAGCGATCTGCTGCGTAAATTTATAGTACGATTCCGAGGTAAGTTCGATATCACCGATGGGATCGCCCTGGTGAGCGTCGAAACCGGCAGACACAAGCACAAATTCCGGCTCGAACATATTCACGTAATCAGAAAGCTGTCCCTTGAACACTCTTATATATTCGTCTTCACCTGTGCCTGGCGGAACCGGATAATTGAATATCCCGCCGGAGTGTGCATATACGCCCGTACTGAGGCCGGTTCCGGGATAATGGGGATGCTGATGGATGCTGAAAAAGAGTATGTCGTTATCGCCGGAGATCATCTCCTCGGTGCCGTTACCGTGGTGCACGTCAAAATCGACAATGAGAATTTTGCGGATGTTGTATTTGTCTTTGAGATACCGCGCGCCGATGGTAACATTGTTGAACAGGCAGAATCCCATGGCGACCGAATAACGGCAGTGATGTCCCGGCGGACGAACCGGACAGAAAGCATTCGCATACCGTCCCTCGACAACGCCGTCGATAGCGGTCATCATTGCTCCGGCGGCTCTGAGCGCCGCGGTGTAGGATTTCTCCGACACAGGAGTATCGGGAGAATCGAGGTAATTCGAGCCCGATTCGCATGTTTTTTTCACATGCTCGATATATTTTCGGCTGTGAACAAGGGCGATTTCATCCTTTGTCGCGAGTCTCGGTGTGTCCCAGACAAGACTATCTGCAAACTCGGCGGCTTCAAGCCCCTCTTTGATCACAGTAACACGTTCGGGTCGTTCAGGATGTCCGTATCCGGTATCATGATGTATAAAATCGTCATGATAGAGAATTCCTGTCATTTCCAGTCTTTCGATATTCTTTAAAGGGTCGTCAAATACGTTATTCGCACATGCATATAAGGTAAAACGTAATACCGTTTTTTTCAAGTAATTATTTTTATTTGGCGCTTTTTGTTTAGCACAGTGCTTTTTTTACCGACATATATAGTACCGGAGTAATCGATTTTCCGCTTGATTAATATTCGTTCATTACGTATTTTGTAATACATTAAGAATATTAATACCTTACGGAGGACTGCTTATAGCTTAACGTGATCGGTTTGCCGAATTCGGCGTTTTTTTTAGAGAAGTACATTTTTTGCTCATTCAGATCGCACAAGGCTTATTTCGATGTATAAGTACGTCCTTTTTTTTATATTCTGCTGCATACTTGCCTCCGGATTCCTCTCCGATATGGTTTCCGCTGACTATTTTAACAGTTCATGGTATGAGCGCCAACTCGAAAAAGAGCAGAAAAGCCCGTTTCTCTACACCGGCGAAAATCTGTTCGGCGACTGGTACCATGAGCAGCCCGATAGCGCGTCGTTCACCCGTATTCTTCCTCCTGAAGGATTTTTGAGTCCGCAGACAACAACGGTCGACAGTCTCGATTTTGATAATTCGCAAGTCCGAAAACGAACCGAATCTCCCATAACCGGTCTCCGTGCAGAAAAATACTATTTCGTTCCGCTGGAAAATCAAATACGCGAAAACCTCGAACTCGGCCGCGAACGTCTCTGGTCCGAATCAGTGAAACAGAGCATGGCGGAATGGGAAAGCAACAAACAAAGTGAAGGCATTACTGATCTGAATTTCGTCATTCCGGTCGGCGCCGGATTCGAAAGCTTTGTCGGCGGTACGACGAATATCAACATCGACGGTAAAGAACGTATCGAATTCTCCGGAAAAAGCGAGTTCGACGAGGGTGTGATAGAAACTGCCACAACAAAAAACTCGACATTTCCCTCTCTTACTATGAAACAGGAGCCTCAGTTTACCATCCGAGGAAATATCGGCGACCGTATCACTGTCGATATCAAACAGGATTCCAGCGCGGGCTCGTTTTCAAATCTCGAGGAGAACATCAGTCTCAAATATCAGGGCGAGGATCAGGATATCGTTCAATACATCGAGGCCGGAAACACCTCGCTCAACCTTCAGGGCGCAACATTCGCAGGATATTCGGGGAGCCATAAGGGGTTGTTCGGTATCCGCGCCGAATCTCAGATCGGGCCTCTTCGCATAACCACAATCGCTTCGCAGGAAAAAGGTGAATCGAACTCAAAAAGTTTTCGCGGAAGCGCCGAGGAGGCCTCAACACAGATTAAAGATTATAATTATAAATCTAATACATACTTTTTCATCGATTTCAAATATCGCGAACGGTTTGCGAAAAACCGCGATTCGTTCGACCGTATTCTCTACGATCCCGCCGATTCGCTCGCGGTATTCGAAGTGTATATCAACGACGGGAGCAATATGAACGACTCGGGCGAAGGCACTCTGGCGTATCCGGGACGGGCATGGCCCATGTCGCTCACCGACCGATCACAGGATAATCCCGACGCCTATGTGGATGGATTCTTTCACCGGCTCGATCCGCGCAATTATTATGTCAACCGTGAACTCGGCTATATTCAGTTCTCGAATCGAATACCCGACGATTACACTGTCGGTGTTTATATGGTAACCGCGGGTGGCGAACAGTTCGGTTCACTCGACTACGACACAACCGAACCCAATTCGATGAACACGTTCAAACTTATCAAACGCAAAGGGCAGCGTCCCACCGACGAGGACACCTGGGATCTCGAATGGAAAAACGTCTACAATCTCGGGCAGCAGAATATCGACCTGGACGGTCTCGAGATACGGATATTCCGCCAGGCAACAGACGGCGTCTCGAAAGACAAACAGAACGGCGTTCCGTACATTGAGATTCTCGGGCTGGATAAAGTTGACGAGAACGGCAATCCAACACCGGACAATAAAGTCGATTTCAACCGCGGACTTGTCGATCCGGTCCGGGGCGAACTGATTTTCCCGCTTCTCAGGCCGTTCGACGATGAAAAACCTGCCGGTGTGGATGTTGATCTCGAGGAACATGTTCCGGAGATATACGATGCATACAATATCAAGGAAAAACAGGAGGCTTCATTATACTATCTCGAAGTGAAAACAGCCAACAGGCAATCGACCATCCGGCTTCCTGTCGGAATGGGCGGTATTCTTGAAAATACCGAAGAGGTGCTTCTTGACGGACGCAAACTGGTACGCGGCACCGATTACCGGATAAATTATTTTTCCGGAGAAATAACCCTTCTGAACGAGGAAGCGCAAAGCCCCAACGCAAACCTCGATTTCAAATGGCAGGATCAGGCAGTGGTTATGCCGATGCAGAAAACGCTGTTTGGTATTCGCAGCGAATATGAAATCAACGCCGATTCGAGGATCGGTGCGGTCTTTCTGTTCAACAACGAGTCGACAAAGAACAAACGTGTGCGGCTCGGCCAGGAACCCTCGCGCACCATGCTGTTCGATATCGACACCGATCTCAATTTCGAGCCGCAAATCCTGACCACTGCGGTTGATATGCTGCCCGGTGTTATCGCCAGCACGCCCTCCAGAATCCGCATCGAGGGTGAAATGGCCCGAAGCCTTCCGAATCTCAACACTCACGGCGAGGTGTATATCGACGATTTCGAGGGATCGCAGAACACGCCACTCGGGATTATGCGCACGAACTGGTACCCGGGGTCGAAACCGGACGAAACGACCCTGGCTGGATCCGGCCTTGGTTACCGCGGACGCCTGCAATGGTACAATCCCTGGGACAGAGTGGATTCCGAGGATATCTGGCCGAACAAGGAAACCACCCCGGGAGAAAATACTGTGCATGTGCTCAATCTCGCATATCATAAGTCGGACGAGCCCGGCGCGGGTGCTGACAATAGTTATGCTGGTATCACCAATCCATTCTGGGGAACCGGTATCGACCTTTCACGGGCGCGGTTTATCGAGATATGGGCGCGCGGCAGCAAAGGTATGCTGAAAATCGATCTGGGATCGATCTCCGAGGACCATTACAACAAGGAAAATCCTGACAGCATTGTCGGCGACGGCATCCTCAACACAGAGGACAAACCAATCCCCGGACAGGGTCAGGGCGACAATATACTGACTCAGGATGAGGATACCGGGCTTGACGGCCTTTTCGACAGCGGAGAAGGCGCTACGGAGGATAATCCCGATCCTCACGGCGACAACTGGCGCTTTGACAACAAATACGATTATTCACACATAAACGGCACCGAGGGAAATGCGCAGGACTCCGACCGCGCCGGCGTTCCCGATACTGAGGACATCAACGGCAACGGTATTCTCGATGAACAGAACCGCTACTACGAATATTCGATTTCTTTCGACGATCAGATGGATCAATATCTTGTCGAGGACTCAGTGCCCGCAGGGGATCCCTCCGGCTGGCGGCTTTTCAGAATTCCACTTTGGAACAATCCTGACGCCTTACGAGATGGTACCGTTGATAAACCGGACTCAACGCTGATTGAATTCGGAAGATTATGGATAACCGGAACCGATTCGACCCTCATACAGATCGCCTCGATCGAGGTTGTGGAAAGCAACTGGCTCGAACAGGGCATTTTCAATTCCGACGGTTTCGATGTTACCGCAGACAGAGAATCGGAACTCTTACGAATATCTACAAAGAATACCCATGAAAACCTTGATTATACCTCACCTCCGGGAGTGAAAGGAGAGCTTGACAGAGACACAAAAATTCGCATGAAAGAGCAGTCCATTGTGCTGGAGGTAGAAAACCTGAATCCGGGAAATACCGCATTAATTTATCGAAATTTCGAACAAATGGATTTAACCGACTACACATCACTGAAAATGAACGTTCACGGCCCCGATGCATTCCCGCCGGAGAGCGCCGGTGAAAGCGATTACGAATTTATTGTAAGGTTCGGCGGCGATAAGAAGAATTACTACGAATTCCGTCAGCCAATCTATCGAGGCTGGGCTGACAAAAACCTTGTCAACATCGATTTCGCAACCTGCACCGCGCTGAAGCTGATCGAAGAATTCGATATCGATACCGATGAGACGGTCCGAGCGGTTGCAGATTCGCTTGAGGCGGTCTATTTCGATTCGTATTTTCAAACCGATCCGGACTCGGCTGCCGCGCAGGCATTTGCGGATTCGCTGGTGGAGGCGGCGGAAGACTCGCTCTATGACGAAATATACGATATCAAGGCGGATGCGTTGATCAAAAAAGTGGGCGAGAAAACTTATACTATTCAGGGACGGCCTGCACTGAATAATGTAAAAAATATTTCGTTCGGTTTCAAAAACAATCAGAGTATCGGTACATTAACCGATGAAATCTGGCTCGACGAACTCCGCATGGACGACCTGCGCGATATGTCCGGTTCCGCTTATCGGGCAAGTTTTAACACCGACCTATCCGGATTTATGCAAATTACCGGTAAACTCACGGATAAATCGGCTGATTTCCACGGAATGAATACAAAAAAAGGAACTGGCCAGGACGATACAAGCTGGGATACCTCGGTTCGTATGAACCTTGACCGGTTTACCCCGAAACGGTGGGGGCTCAGCCTGCCGATCTCTGCAGGTTACGCCGAAAGTAATGCGCTTCCGATGTTTAAAAGCGGTTCAGACATTGTGCTTCCCGAGGATCAGAAAAGCCAGTTCCGCACGGCTTCCACCGATAAAAAGGCGCGAATATCCTACAAGAAAAGCAACGACCCAACGCTTACCGGGGCAAAAGGATTTATCACCAAATGGGCTTTTGAGAAAGTATCGGCTGATTTCGACATCTCTGAACGGTATGCGCTCAATCCGAACGTCGGTGAAACAAACAGCGACAACAAACAGCTCAGGCTCGGCTACGATGTCAAACCGCAAGCGAAAGGATTCGAACTGTTTGGATGGCTTCCTATGCTGCCCGGTGAACTCGGTGAAAAGGTATCGACAGCGAATTTTAATTATACGCCCAGCGCGCTAAACTACAATTATACGTTCGACGAAAAAAATCTCTATAAAACCGATATCGACAACATTGTCGAGGCACCGAAGAAAACTAAGCTGAGCAACGAGGATCTCAATTTTTCCTATGATCCGTTCCGTGCGGTCAAATACTCTCTCAAGATTACCCGCCAGAAAGACTATCTGCTTAACAAACAGGAAGTGGCATATTCGGAGACAAACAAGCTGGCAATAACCGGTC
>CAZCDQ010000004.1:14264-24456 GCA_964497605.1 uncultured bacterium | reverse complement strand
CGGAGCTTTTGAATACAACGAATAAATACTCATATGATATTGTCTACGACGAGGAAAATAATCCGAAATTCAGCCTTTCCGGTCAGCTTGGTTCGCGAACGGTAGCATTCTCAAAATCGTTTTCCGCAACCGCCGATTTCGCACTCAACGACTTCCTCGAGGAAAAGCTTAGCGGCCGCCCGAAACCGCCGAGAAAACCGGCGGAAGTCGATCCGGACCGCCCCACATGGAGGGAATTGTTCCGGATTGGGGAAAAAGAGGAAGAAGCAGTGCCCGAAGAGGAGGAACAAGAAGAAGAGGAGCCTGAGGTCAAGATAATCGATTTTTCGAAACAGCAGAACAGAACCAACATGCCGCAACAGCCTGAAGAGCCGCAATCTCAGACACAGACGAAGGAGCAAAAGAAAAAAGAAGCTGAGACTGAGGAAAACGATGAGGAGGAGGAAGAGGAAGGTGAAAGCCTTCGGACAAAAATCGTCATGGCCATCGCAGAGACTGTAAGCCCTATATCGTTTGAGTTCGAAGAGGGCGAACAGCTTAACTATTCCGGACTTAGCGACCGTCCCGATATCTTTCAGCGCCTCGGACGCGAAATGATTTCGCCGCCCGATTCCGGCAGTGTCGTGTCAAGCCGTAACAGCTCACAGAACTCTCAGTCATTTCAAAGCAGAACCCGTTTCTTGCTTCCGCTCGAAATCGGACTTAGTGCGACGACGAAATTCGACGCCACAGACCGTGAAACATCCTCGGTTAAAGAGCGGAGCGAAAATTCGACCATCCCCGATCTGGCGCTGAGCTGGAACAGGGTCGAGGATAAATTCGGCGAGCGTTTTCCGTTTGTCACGAAATATTTCTCCAACATCAACCTCAATTCGAGTTTCGCGATTGTGAACATGACCAGCTTCCAGAATAACAGCGCTCGTCCGACCTCCGATAAAGGGGAGCTAAAGTTTGCGCCGCTCGTCAGCATCAGTTCGCGTGTCATGGACAAATTCAATGCATCCTTTTCTGTTAATAGCTCAAACGCCGAATCCAAAGACCTTTCCGGCGATATTATCAGCACATCACTCACGAGTACAACGGGGACCTCAACAAAAATACAATATTCGATCGATCAATCGACCAACATTCCGCTCCTCTCTCGGCTCAGACTGAAAAGCGACATTGATCTGAATCTGGAGTATACCACAAACGCAAGCGCAACAGAACGAAAAGTTGGTAACGAAAAAAGGGCGCTGATTAAAGATAATACAAGAAATGCGTTTTCGCTGCGCGCAGAGTACTTTTTTTCACAGAAATTCCGGGGCGGCGCTAAAATGTCGTTTTCATCCGCCAAAGATATAACTAAAAAGATTCATAAAATACGAGAAGTGTCAATATGGTGCGAAATGAGTTTCAATTAGTTAAAATCCTTGTACTCGTCTGTATCTGCGGGACGTTTTCATGTTCGGCCGAAAACATGGCCGCTTCGCCACCGTTCGACAGCCAAAAAGCGTTCGATTATCTCAAGAATCAAGTCGCGTTCGGCCCGCGTATACCGGGCACCGAGGCCCATACGGAAACGGCGAACTGGATCGTATCTATCCTCCGCGAACATACCGCCAGCGTTTCGATGCAGCAGTTCACCGGCATGTCGGCTGGTAAAGAGACTGTCATGAAAAACATCCTGGCATCGTTTTATCCCGAAAAAAGCAGACGTATTCTTCTCTGTGCGCACTGGGATACGCGCCCGTTCGCCGACCGTGATCCCCATAAATCCAATCATATGCTGCCGGTTCCGGGGGCGAATGACGGCGCAAGCGGTGTAGCGGTACTGCTCGAAATTTCTGAGATCATCGCCGGGACAGAACCGCCGCGCGGTGTTGATATTGTGCTTTTCGACGGAGAGGACGGCGGGGATTACGGCAACAACGAATCGTGGCTGCTTGGTTCGCGTTATTTCGCACGCACGATGCCGGCATCATACCGTCCCGAATTCGCCGTTCTGCTCGATATGATCGGCGACAAGAACCTGTCACTCTCACGTGATTATTATTCGGTCTCTTCGGCACCGGCGCTTTGGGGGAAAGTCGTGTCGTACGCCACGGAAATCGGTATACCGGTCTCGGGCGATACGGTGGGGATACTTGACGATCATGTGCCGCTTATCGAACGAGGCATCAAAGCGGTCGATTTGATCGATTTCGATTATCCGAGCTGGCATACTGTTGAGGATACACCGGATAAATGCTCTCCAGAAAGCCTCGGGAAGATCGGCGAGTTAGTGCTACGACTTGTGTATGAGAACGAGTAGTAAAATTTTTTTTCATTTGTTCCAAAATTTCGGTTTCTCACAAACAGACACAAGACCATCAATATGTTCAAATAATGATGGCTTGATATGATTATACATCGGATCTAATATAAAATCTATTCCTTCTCTTCGCGCAACTTTAGCAGCAGGGACAAAATCGCTATCACCGGAAATAAGTATTATTTGTTGAACCAGTTTTTTATAAGCAAGTGCTGCGATATCTACTCCAATTTTAATATCAACACCTTTCTGCTTTAAGTCGTAATAAAAATCTTCATCTTTTAAGTCTTTTTGGGTTATTTTTCCTTTTATCAAATCTTTCAATTTATATGGTTTTAGTGTCCATTTGCCACCATCATGTAACTCACCAAGTCTAAGTGCAACTTTTCTTTTTTTCTTCAATTCATTGAAAAAATCATTTCGGCACTTCGCTGTAATTGTATTGGAAAAATCATAATCTTTTTTCAAAATTGGGGTGTGCACTTTTTTATTGAATGGCACGCAATCGTAATATAAAATTCTATATAAACTTTTCCCTTGTACATGAGAATGTGCTATCGTATAAAATTTATCTGCTACCGTTTTTGCATCTAATGTTTTAGTATAAATTTCTCGATATTTTTTCAAGAAAAATGATCCGTCCACCAATACCGCTGTTCTCATGCCGGAAACATTTTCAATTTCCTTGATCACTTCTCTGCTTTTTCTTTTTTAATATTTTGTTCATGTGCTTCTCCCTCACAAAAAATAAGCCCCTGGGCTCTTCATTACCCGGATAAGTGGTAACGCTTACTGCCAGGGGCACTATAGATCAATATTATAAATTTAATATTTTTCTTTTTTTTGTCAAGCATATTTTAAACGCTTTTATATATATCAGGGTTTCTAAAATATACTTGAGATATAATTATTAATCATCCATAATCGCAAAACAGTCGATTTCCACGTTTGCGCCTTTTGCAAGACCGGAGACCTCGACGGTCGCCCGCGCGGGGGGATTATCTCCAAAATATGTGCCATAGATCTCGTTTATCCGCCCGAAATTTCCCAAATCAGTCACATAAATGGTCATTTTCACCGCACGGGCGAGAGAGCTTCCGGCGGCCTCGAGAACAGCGGCAAGATTTTCCATAACCCGAGCGGTTTCCTTTTCGATGGACTCTGTGACCATCGCTCCGGTGGCCGGATCGATCGGGAGCTGCCCGGAGCAGTAGACAAACTGTCCGGCGATCACAGCCTGCGAGTACGGCCCGACCGGCGCGGGAGCGTTGTCGGTTGTGATAATGCGTGTATCCATGATGTGCCTTTTCTGGTAGGATGTTTTATTCAATAACTTTCGGGATGACAAAGTGTCCGCGGCCATGTTTCGGCGCGTTTTCAAGCGCTGTTTTCTGATCGAGCGAGGGTTTGACCTCGTCCGGTCGCATTACGTTCTCGACCGGCAGGATATGCGCCAGCGGTTCGACACGTTCCGTATCGAGTTCGGAAAGCTTGTCGAAATATCCGAGAATATTGTTCAGCGTGCCCTCCATCCGGGCTTTTTCGTCCTCGGTGAAAGAGAGGCGCGCAAGGGTTGCCGCGGTGTCGACGTCTTTTCGTGTAACTGCCATTATTCCTCCGTGTATGCTCCGTTTCAGCGTAACACTACCGTGGGTTGGGGTTCGGTTATTCTCAAAATATAGTTATGCAGGGACAAGGTCAACATATTTCGGGCGGATTTTACGCTCTTTTCTGCCGAACCGGATTGTCAATGTTGTTTGGTCGCCGGTGCCTGTGCAGGCGGTTATCTTTCCCCTGCCGAAGGACGGATGCCGGACAAATGTCCCGGGGCGGAACCGATTGTCGCCCTCGTAATCGGGAAATTCCTGCGGATAGTCCTCATAGTCGAGTGTTTTTGTCACCGGCTGATATCTCCGGTGACGGCGTCGTTTCGGCGGCGCCGATGCGTCGATGTCAAGAATATTGCCGGGTATCTCGCCGATGAACATGGACGCCCCGCCGGAATAGGAACCGTACCGCATACGGCTGAGCGCATAGCTGAGGTGCAGCGTGTCCCGGGCACGCGTGAGGCCTACATAAAACAGCCGCCTTTCCTCCTCGATCTCTTCCTGATCCTCGAACGATGATGGAAGCGGAAAAAGTCCGTACTCGACACCGGCGATATACACCGAGGGAAACTCAAGCCCTTTTGCCGAATGAAGCGTCATCAGTGTCAGCACGTCGGTATCCCCGTCCCACGTGTCCACCGATGACACAAGCGACACCTCGGCTAGAAACGCGGTAAGATCGTCCTCGTCGGTAACGTTCTCGAATTCCTCCATCGCGGTGATAAGCTCCTTGATATTGTTCAGACGGTCTTTCGCGCTTTCCGGATCGTATTTTTCCAGATGCTTTTCGTAGCCCGTTTTGTCGATAACATTCAGCGTGAGCCGGTCGAGACCGGCGGTACCACGAAGATCCGCTGTCGATTGGAGAATATCGCGGAATGAAATAACCCTTTTTGCCGTTACGCCTGTAAAAATCTCATCCGCCCTGCCGAGCGCATCGTACAGCGATATGCCGTTTTGGGCCGCAAACGCCTCGATGGCCTCGACAGTCTTTGCGCCGATACCCGTTTTCGGTGTAGTAATCGCCCGTGAAAAGCTCACCGCATCGTTGTGATTGTTGATAAAATGAAGATACGCCAGAACATCCTTTATCTCCATGCGGTTATAGAACCTTGTGCCGCCGACGATGATATATTTCATTCCGCGGCGTATACACATCTCCTCGAACGGCCTCGACTGGGCGTTTGTCCGGTAGAGGATGACAAAATCGCTGAGCGGGAGCCCCTTTTCCGCCTGTTCTGCCTCGATTGAGTCCAGCACACGTTCCGCCTCGTCAGTATCGCTGAAGCATTCGATGACTTTGATGTTGCCGCCGCCTTTTCGGCTTGTCCAGAGCTGTTTCGACATCCGGCCTGTATTATTCCGAACAACGCCGTTCGCCGCCTCAAGAATGACGGATGTCGACCGGTAATTCTGCTCGAGCCGAAATGTTTTTACGTTCTTGAAATCATTCTCGAAGCCGAGAATGTTGCGGATATTCGCGCCGCGCCATTTGTAGATAGATTGATCATCATCGCCGACAACGGTAATCCGCCCCGATTTTCCGGTCAGCATTTTCAGCAGCATATACTGTGTTTTGTTGGTGTCTTGAAATTCGTCGACAAGTATGTAATCGAATTTATTCTGCCATTTTTCACGGGATTCGGGATATTTCCCGAACATTTCAACCGGACGGACAAGCAGATCCTCGAAATCGAACGCGCCGGCATCGTTAAGCGACTGCAGGTAGCGACTGTACGCCTCCGTAATAAGCTGGGCATCGGCGCCGTAGGTGAGATTCGCAAGCTCCTCGGGTAAGAGAAAATCGTTTTTGGCTTTTTTAACGATATGTTTCAGTTTTGAGGGGTGAAGCATGTCCTTGGTGACGCCCATATTTTTCAGGACTTTTTTGATCACCCTGGTCTGATCTTCATCGTCATAGATGGTAAAATCGCGCCTGAAATTCCAGTTTGCGGCCTCGATACGAAGGATGCGCGCGCAGATACCATGAAACGTACCGATCCAGAGGTTGTCTACAGGGATATTCAGCAGCGTTTCCACCCGTGACGCCATCTCACGGGCGGCTTTGTTGGTGAATGTTACCGCAAGGATACGCCAGGGTTTTACACCGCCGCGCACAAGATGTGCGATTTTGTATGTAAGGACACGGGTTTTCCCGCTTCCCGCACCGGCGAGAACGAGAGAGGGACCGTCGATATGTTCAACCGCCTCGCGCTGCGGGGCGTTCAGTGATTTTAAATCAAGCATCTATTGTGTACATCTTTCTATTCATTGAATAATACGGCACCGTGCGGTCAGTTCGGCGCGGTCGCCGATACCGATTTTTTCGCCTTTCAGCGACACAACAATCGCCGCCGTTTCACCCGCCATAACATTGACCGCCTGAATTTCGCCGAGCGGCGCGCGTTTTCCTGGCGCTTTCTTGTCGTCTGCACGTCCGAAAATCGTAAACCGGTCGCCGGGCCTGACACCGTGATTGGAGCCTTTGTCAATATAGAGAATATCTTCGAGATGTATGCTGGCAAACCGTTCGTTCCGGGCGACAAGTGTAGCGTATATTTCTTCGTCGGGTTTTATCCACGCGTCGTATTTCGGCGCCTTGGTCATTCTGATAACCGTAACAAGGTCGCCAACAGCGATCGGGTCGAAATTTTCGGCGACTTCACATTTCGACTGGCCGTTCCCTGCCTGCATGATCTCGATGATTCCCTTGATACGCATGACATATCCCATATCCTCACCGGTGTCGGGATGTTTGACTCTGTTTCCCTCTGTCAGAACGGCAAGAACCTCGCCCGGTTTTGCTCCATCCTCCGCGCCGATATCAATCACAATATCGTCGTATGTGGTCGCCCGCGCCGTCCCACTCTCGATAGCGATGACCTTCTCCACCGGTATCTCGGAGCGTTTGGCAAGAAATCCCGTGCGCATATAGCTTTCCCTGCGGTATGCGGGCTGCGGTTCCGAGAGAAAACCGATCACATTGGAGGTGTCCTCAATTATCCGGGGTGTTTCCACCGGCGTATTTTCGGATACAACCATCCGCGGCGCCGTTTCCACAAAAACCGGCTCCGGCTGTCTGAGCGGTTTATATATTTTTTCCGGTTCGGCGATGTTCTCGAGAATGATTTTCAGCGTGAGCTCCTGACCCGGAAAAATCCAGTGGGGATCATCGATATAGAGATTTTTCTTCCATATATCCGGCCATGCCACAGGATCGCCGAAAAACCGCTGGGCAATATCCCACAGCGTATCGCCTTCTTTCACGATGTACACCTCCGGCATATCGTCGGCAAGGGGATATTCGATCACTTCGGGCGTCTGCACCTCTTGCTGTGCAAACGAACCAACCGATGCCGCTACTATCAACAGCGCAGAAAATATCAGATTTCGTTTCATTGGTCCATCCTTCCCTGTCGCGTTATCTTCTTCGTGCCCGTTCTCGTTTATAATTGCGGACCGCCCTGTTATGCTCGTTCAGCGACCGTGAAAACACATGACCGCCGTTGCCGTCCGCCATAAAATACAAATAATTCGTATCTGCCGGATAGAGCGCGGCTACAAGCGATTTCTTTCCGGGACTTGCAATCGGCCCCGGCGGGAGTCCGCGGTACGTATAGGTATTGTACGGCGAATCGATCTCAAGGTCCTCGTCAAGCACTCTCCGTCTGCTCCTCAGCGCATACTGAATGGTCGGATTTGCCTCAAGCGGACGATTCAGCGAAAGTCTCCGGTGAAATACCTGCGACACGATCGCGCGTTCTTCGTCGAGCTGCGCCTCGGTTTCAATAATCGAGGCAAGGGTTACCACCTCGTTCACACTCATTCCCAGTTCGGACCCCCGCGTGCGCATGGAATCGTCGAAAACGGTATTGAATGTGTTCACCAGCCGCACAATCAGCTCATACGCCGTAGTACCGCGGGCGACAAAATACGTATCAGGATAAAGGTAGCCCTCAAGCGTATCGTTGTCAACCTTTAGTTCGTCCGCGGTTTTTTTATTCGACGCTATCCTGATGAATTCGGTCGAATCGATCCCTGTTTCCGCGGCAACCGTCGAAGCGGTTTCCCACATATTCAGCCCTTCGACAATTGTCAGCCGTATGTCCGGCGGCGAGGGCGGAATTCGGGTGAGAAGATGCGCCAGGCCGTGGACACTATTCGCATCGTCAATAATATGGCTCCCGGCCTTGAAATGCCGCGCATACCCGCGCATTTTACAGACCATCAAAAAGTAGCCGGCGCTTTCGATAATATCGCGGCTGTAAAGGCTGTCCGCTATGGCGCCTGCAGTCATTCCCGGAGTAATCTCAAAATAGATATTCTCTTCCCCGTCCGATTCGACATGAATTGACTCCAGCCGAAATAAAATAATCGCCGCCGCAAACAGAAAAATAACGGCGACAACTGCAACAAAATGTATCTTATTAAAAGCATTCATGCGATTGTTTTCAGGTATTCCTGCAAAATCAGCATTGCCGAAATTTTATCTATCACCGTTTTATGTTTATGCGTTTTCAACTCAAGCTCCCGCATGACCCGTTTTGCCTGCATGCTTGTCATCCGCTCATCCCAGAATATAACCGGTTTCTCCGTTTGTTTTTCGAGCGCTGCGCCGAAAGCCCGTACCTTCCCCGATTTTTCGCTTTCTGTTCCGTCCATGTTGAGCGGAAGCCCTACAACGATTTTCCCGGTGTCGGTCTCTGCCGCAAGCATCGCGATACGGCCGAGAATCTCCGACTCGTCATCTATCTCGATCGTATCCAATCCCTGCGCGGTAATACCGAGTTCGTCTGTCACCGCGACACCTGTTCGACGTTCGCCGTAATCGACCGCCATTATTCTCATCGTATATCTCCGCAGCACATATTCTGTAATATTATATCTCTTGAACTATCCCGGACTGAAATTGACCCCTCTGTCACTGCGTGACATCTCCCCTTTTCGGAGAGACTATTTTATACCGGCTTATCAAAAAGTCCCCCCTATAAGGGGGGAAACCGGCAAAGCCGGAGGGGGGTCTTAGCCAAAACTTTACCCCTGTAACCCCCGGGGAATTCAAGATTAAAATAGTTTTACCACTTATAAATATAAACACCTTGCTCGGTTTTAGCTAATAAAAAGTATGTTGAGCATACACTGAATGGCAGTATAACCGAAATTGCATAATAATTCCGTAATGCATATCACGGCCGTTGACCTTGCGGTTCAACTTTCGTACATTATGAAAACCATTCATCAAACAGCGGAGATATTATGCATCAATTTGACGAACTCGTGCTGATAATGAAAA
Organism: uncultured bacterium; assembly: GCA_964497605.1. Classification (GTDB taxonomy): domain Bacteria; phylum Latescibacterota; class Latescibacteria; order Latescibacterales; family Latescibacteraceae; genus Latescibacter. The sequence goes on along the minus strand of CAZCDQ010000004.1, from coordinate 15,263 downwards.
CCCTTCACAGTCCCGGCGGCTGCCCCTGGGATCGCGAACAGACACATGAATCGCTCAAACCCTATCTTATCGAGGAGGCATATGAGGTTCTCGATGCTATCGATTCCGGCTCGGACGAGCATTTAACGGAGGAACTCGGCGACGTGCTTCTGCAGGTCGTGTTTCACACACAGATCGCATCGAGCGAGGGGCGGTTTACCATCGAGGATGTTATCGGCGGCATTATCGATAAGCTCAAACGCCGTCACCCCCACGTTTTCGGCGATACGGCGGTGAAAGATTCCGGCGAGGTGATAAAAAACTGGGAGGAGATCAAACGGAAAGAAAAGCGTGAAAAAAAATCCGGCGGCTCTGTGCTGGACGGTCTCCCCGAAATGCTCCCTGCGCTTATAAAAGCCCGTCGCATTCAGGAAAAAGTCTCCCGTGTCGGATTCGACTGGGAAAAAAGCGGAGATATTATGCTCAAAATCGAGGAGGAGCTTGCGGAACTGAAAGACGCCGGCGCCCGTCAGGATAAAGACGACATCGAGGAGGAAATCGGCGATCTGCTGTTTTCCGTTGCCAATTTTGCCCGGTTTATATCTGTCTGCCCCGAGGATGCGTTGAGAAAAACGATCGATAAGTTCCAGAAACGGTTTCAATACATCGAGCGCGAACTTCCGAAACGCGGCAAAAAACTCGGCGATGCCTCCCTTGAGGAAATGGACGAGCTTTGGGAAGAAGTGAAACGCCGCGATGCCGATGACGGCAAGAAACGGGGTTAGAGCAAACGCGAGTGTCTGCACCCTCACCCTCCCTGCTCGCTATCCCGCCAACGGGCGAGGGAGTGCCGCAATACTATCAATCGCACCCTCTCCTTTCAAGGAGAGGGGATCAAGGGGTGAGGTTCATACAAATAAATTTTATCGACAAGATTAATGCACCCTCACCCTCCCTGCTCGCTCTCCCGCCAACGGGCGAGGGAGTGCCGCAATACTATCAATCGCACCCTCTCCTTTC
>CAZCDQ010000004.1:0-14164 GCA_964497605.1 uncultured bacterium | reverse complement strand
AAGGAGAGGGGATCAAGGGGTGAGGTTCTATCCCCATTGACAACAGAATCACAAAAGAAAAAGCCCTGAAAAAATTCAGGGCTTTTTCTCTAACACAAGCTATGAAGAAACAGCTTACTTAAGAAGCGTAACCTTCATGGTCTTGGCGTGGTTACCGGAGGTGACAGTGTAGAAGTAGACACCTGCGGAGAACTGAGAAGCATCCCAAACTACGGAGTGGGTGCCAATGCTCATTTCGCCGTCAACAAGCGTATCGACTTTCTGTCCGGCAACATTGTATACATCAACCGAAACATGGCCGGCTTCAGCAAGCGTGAAACCGATCGTTGTTGTCGGGTTGGCCGGGTTCGGATATGCAGCGTCTACGCTGAATGCAACCTGTCCGGCTTCTTCAACAGCAACTTCTTCGCTGGTGATGATACCGGTGGCGGAGTCAGCAGGGAACCAGGTGATCTGCTGTCTGTGCCAACCATAACCGCTGCCTTCAAACAGACGGAAACCGGTATAAATACCATCATAAATGGTTCCGTTGTCGCATCGCTGGCCGGAACCTTTCTTGGCGCCGCTCGAATCAGTCTGCGAAACAGTGTCATCTGCGAATTTAGCATATGCAACACCCGAACCGTCCTGAGTGAATACAACGATCGAGGTAAGACCGTGGTAGTCGGGGTGTTTGACCGTAATACCGTTGCCGTCGAACCAAACTTCGTCATGACGGCCCATGTTCGGCGTCTTGAACGCGCCCTGGTTGCACTGCCACAGCTCTTCAGGATCGGTGACTTCCGGATCCCAGCTTGCATCCAGGAAGAAGTCGCCGTTGCCGTTGAACCATTTCATGTAGCTGTCATCGCCATCAGCGATTCTGTCGGCGTGAACCATCAGCGTCAAGCAGTGCTGCTCACCGCCCATGACAGCCTGATTCGGAACATCGATAGCGGCAAACATTCTGTTCACATAGCCGTTCTTGTTCGAGGAATCCGGCTCATAGAACTGATCAAGCTGCTGGTCGTCAACAATTTCGCCTTCTTTGTAATCGAAGACATAGAATTTGTCCCATTTGATCGCGGTGTCACGTCCGGGAGAGGCAAGATATATGTACTGACCGTCCGTCGATGTAGCAACGGAATACTCGTCGGGGCCGCGGTTCGATTGGGTTTCAATCTCCAGGTCATCCCAGCCGCCATAGTCAGGATCCTGGACAGCGTCACTACCGGGAACGAATGAATATTTAAACATTGTTGCCGTTTTTTCAGTCATTTTGTCGGCAAGAATGTAGAATGTATCTTCATCGTCCGGATCGAAAACAACCGGCGAAGGCATCAGCGGCGGAACCGGAGGATCAGCGCCTGAATCGCCTCTCGTGTAACCGGTCAGCATCGTTGTTTCAAGCGCAGCCATATCGTCCGGATCGCTTCCGATCGGGAACTTGAAGACTGAGAAACGCGGAGGACCGTATGAGTTCCATCCCTCTGCCGGGCCGATAATGTTGCCTTCATCGTCTTTTTGGGCATGAAGATCATTGGCAAAATTGCCGATATTACCCCAAATGTACGGGGTTGCACGAGGAGTGCCGTCGTCGTTCCATTCGCCGATTCTGGTGTACTGCGAAACCCAGTAGAACGAAATACAGAGATAGTTACAAACGTTCTCTCGTGCATTCTCATCGTCGTAAGCATATACGAAATAATCGTATGTGCCCGGAGCGACAGCTTCGGTGGGCTCGATATTTCCGCCGTATTCACGGGCAAAGTTCTCGGTGCCAACGCCATCCCAGGTAAATGCCTGGCCGGTACCGACGGTTAAATCTTTTGCGCCGGAAATATAGACGGTGGTATCGATGCCGTTCACATAGTGCCAGCCTCGTTTGCCGTTCTGAAGCTCAACCGGTACATCATCGCCTAATTTCGTGTTAATCCACAGCCATGCTCTTGCGGGTTTTCCAGAGACATCGATAGGGATGTCAACCTCTGTGCCGTCGAATGGGTAATAAACCTGTTCCTGAACCGAAATTTCCAACGGTACCGGAGTCCAGGCCGCATACGAAACGGACGCAAGCATCATAACTGCAAAAGTAACTAGTAGAATTTTCTTCATAGTTACAATTCTCCTAAGATTAGTTCTTCTTTTGATTAAACGTACAATATTTACCTGTTACTCAGAGACTATAATACCTCCTTTCATTTTCAAAATGTTTATGGTCTGCAGAAAACTTCAACTACGCGAACAAAAGATCGCTTTTAACAAAAAATTATTATAAAACACATAATACACCAAAAACGATTGTACCCTGTTGTCTCCGTAATTTGAATAAAAAAACGAAAACCTCTACATCATATCGGATTTACCTAATAAGTTCTAAATTAATATTTAATAATGAATATTGTCAAGTAAAAATTAAAAATATTTTCAAATCGCGTTTTTTTATTGTTCACGTATAACGAAACAATTCCGAATAAAGAACAACTTTCTTCTTTTCTCGAGCGCTATGATGAGCGATATGCCTAAAAATTACAATACGTTAAATCCTTTTAAGCTTTTTCTTTTCATCGTTTGGCTATAACCATGACGATCAATGTCTCTACCTTAATTTTATCACTAAAATGACCAATGTCAAGTATTTTTTCATTTTTTTTACGGTTATTCGCCGTTTATGGTAATATAGATAATACATTTAACACGCCTACATTGAGCGATTCTTGCGCAGGGGCAACACGTGCGGTTGCCCACAACCTTTGATTTCGCGGGCAGCGGAACGCCTTGTTCCTGCGGTTCTCAATTATTGAATACTCTTAGGCGGCGTTATTATGTGAAAAACGGCTATTTCTTGAAAAGATGCGGCTACATCCTCTCGGGTGTGTTTATTCCCAAAAGGTCAAGCAGATTCATAAGGGTCCGGCGTGTCGCGAGGCATATTGAGAGGCGGCTGGTTCGGATCGTGTCGTTTTCTGCGGTGAGAACGGGGCATGAATTATAGAACGCGCTGAATTTACGGGCCACATCGAGCGCGGTGTTTGCAAGTATTGCGGTGTTTTTTGCGCTGAGCGCCGCAGAAATATCCTCCGGCGCTGACGAGATTCTGTACAGGAGGTCCCATTCCGCGTCATGGGTAATCGTAATACCGTTCCCGTGAATATCCTCCGGGATACCGCCGGCTTTGCGAATGATCGACGATATCCGCGTACAGGAGTATTGTATATATGGTCCGCTGTCGCCGGTGAACGAGAGCGCTGTTTCCCAGTCGAACACAACATTACGGTTTGGGCGCACGGACAGTATCGCAAAGCGAACAGCTCCGATGCCGATCATCTGTGCAATCTCGGCGCGTTCCTCCGCGGGCAGATCGGCGCACTGCTCCTCGACCCGCTCGCCGGCACGCCGTATTGCCTCGTCGAGAAAATCCTCGAGCAGGACGACCGTTCCTTTGCGGGTGGACATTTTTCCCTCTTTCAGGATGATATATGAATAATGCACCGCTTCCGGCGGCGTTCTGCCCATGGCCTTTACGATAATTTCCATCTGATTGAAATACATCTTATGGTCTTCGCCGAGGACAATCATATTGATATCGGCGCCCAGACCGATCTTGTCGAGCGTATAGGCAATGTCGCGGAACATATACATCGTGCTGCCGTTTGCCCGCTTCAAAACAACGTACCGCCCCTCCTCAATGGGGTATCCGAGCGGTTCGAGATCGGCGACCGTTCTGCCGTGCTCGTCCGTAAAAAGCGATTCGCGGCGTTCGAGCATATCCAAAGCCTCGTCCATAAGCGGATGGTTCAGATATGAGGATTCCCAGTCGAATGTGTCGAACGAAAACCCGAGACGGTCAAAAATCGCAAGCTGCCCGGCAAGGCAGATATTCACAATGTGTCTGAATTTTTCGCGGACATCGTGATCGCCAGTCTCCATGCCCGCCAGCATTTCGAGCCCTTTTGCCTCGAATGCGGGATCGTCCTTTGCGCGGGCGTTTGCGGCGACATACAATTCCAGGACATCGTCGAACTTCAGCGCGCCCTTTCCCTCGATCTCGAGCGCCAAAAGCCCGATCTGCTTGCCCATATCGTTTACATAGTAATGCACATCGACATCATAGCCCTCGAACCGGAGCATACGTGTCAGAGTATCGCCGATGAGGCCGTTGCGGGCGCGGCCGATATGGGGGCTTGCGTTCGGATTGATGCTTGTGTGCTCGATAACGACGGTTTTTCCGCCGCCGGTCATTCCCGAGCCGAACGATGCGCCTTTGGTAAGAATCTCGCCGACAAGCCCCGCGGCGAACGTGTCGCGGCCGATGGTGAAGTTTACATACGGCCCGACCGCTGTTACCACGCTGATGCTCTCCGGAAACGTGATCGATGCGACTCGTTCGGCAATCTGCTGCGGCGCCGTTTTCAGCGTTTTCGCGAACGGAAAGCATGCGATCCCGAAATCGCCGTCCTGATTTTCCGGTGTGTCCTGAAAATCGAACGGCATGTCCGCAAGTTCGGGGATTGCCGTTTTTATCGTTTTTTCGACCGATGTATAAAGATTCATCGACTACCCTGTTTTATGAGGATGATTCTTTCGCGAACACAAAGGAAACCCGGCCATATTTTATATAGCCGGGCATTGTGCCGAATTACGTAACTCTTATTATCGTATACTGTCGACAGACACGCCGTCTATGTCGCCGAAGTCCTGATTTTCTCCGCCCATAGCCCACACGAACGCATAACTTCCCGTTCCGCAGCCGGCATGTATCGACCAGCTTGGCGATAACACCGCCTGACCGTCCCTGACCGCAATATGCCTTGTCTCACCGGGGTCGCCGATAAAATGAAACACAATCGTATCCGCGTTCATATCGAAATACAAATATACTTCAGTCCGGCGGTCGTGCAAATGGACCGGCCAGGTGTTCCACACACTTCCCTCTTCGAGCTTTGTGCATCCCATGACAAGCTGCGAGCTTTGAATACCCTCGGGATGGATATATTTGTAGATAGTCCGTTTGTTGGATTCCTGCGCGCTTCCGAGATTTAACGGCTCGGCCTGCGAATTCGGCGCATGGGTTGTGGGATATGCCGCGTGGGCGGGATGGCTGACAAGATAGAATTTTGCAGGATTCGAACTATCGGCGCTTGTGAACGTTATGTCTTTGCTGCCGCGGCCGATGTAAAGCGCATCGAGCTTTGTCATCGGATAATCGGTACCATCCACCGATACCGCGCCGTCCCCGCCGATGTCGATGACGCCGATTTCACGGCGCTGAGCAAAATAGTCTGCGGCGATTTCTTTCCCCGCCTCAAGGGTGAGCGGCGATCCGGCCGGGACCGCCGATCCAATGATGACTCTGTCGATATCCGAATAGGTCATCGCAATCTCACCGGGCGTAAACAAATCATCTATCAGAAAGCTCTCTCTCAGCTCAGTCGTGTCCATTAACTCGAAACGAACCTTATCCGGCGAATAACGTTTATCCATGTCGTATTCCTTTATTTAAAATTGAAACTGCCGATTGTTTTCCATAACAATTCTATCCTCCTGCCTCTCTCCGATTCATCGTGACAGAGAGATTTGATATTCTGCCATGCTGCAACTATTCTATATGCGCCGCTTCTTATTCGATTTCGTCCTCCTGATCGACGATATCGTCGTTCTCACCGGCCGGTACACGCTCGACATCCACCACAAAATCGTTCTCATCGAGATTGATAAGCCGGACACCCTGCGTGACACGTCCGATCGTGCGGATATCGCTGACCGGCTGACGGATGAGAATCCCGCCCTTAGTCACCATGATAAGCTCGTCATCGTCCACAACGGTCATGATGCTGACCGCGCCGCCGTTCCGTGCGCTGGTCTTGATCGAGATGACACCTTTACCGCCGCGGTGGGTCAGGCGGTAGGCGTCGATATTTGTTCGTTTCCCGAATCCGTTTTCACACACCACAAGAAGCGTATCTTCTTTCCGGACGACGGCGACCATACCGATCACAGCATCGCCCTTTTTGAGCGTGATGCCTTTTACACCCTGCGAGGTTCGTCCCATCGGCCTGATCTCACGCTCGTTGAAACGGATGGCCATGCCGCCCCGTGTCTGAAGGATGATTTCCTGCTCGCCGTTTGTAACTTCCGCAGCAATCAGCTTATCGTCATCGAGAATCTTAATGGCGTTGATGCCGTTGCGCCGCGGTCTGGAGTAGAGCGAAAGCGCCGTTTTCTTGACCAAACCGTTTTTTGTGGTCATGAGGACAAACTGGTCTTCGTTGAATTCGCGGACCGGCAGGAATGCCGCTATGGATTCGTCCGGCTGAAGTTCGAGCATGTTTACAATCGGCCGGCCTTTCGCCGCCCGCCCTCCCTGAGGGACCGAATATACTTTCATCCAGTAGCACCGTCCGAAATTGGTGAAAAAGAGAATATAGGAATGGGTCGAGGCGATAAACAGGGTTTTAACAAAATCCTCTTCTTTCATCTTCATGCCGGTAAGACCCCTGCCGCCGCGGCGTTGACGGTGATATGTCCCGATGGGGATACGCTTGATATAGCCCTGGTGAGAAATGGTCACCACCATATCCTCCTCGGCGATAAGGTCCTCTATCTCGATGCTGTCGGTGTCTTCTATAATGTCGGTGCGCCGTTCATCGCCGTATTTCGCCGAAAGTGCATCGAGTTCCTCAGTGATAATCTCCATTCTTCGCGCACGCGAGGAAAGTATGTTGCGGAGATTTTCCATAACCTCGAGCAGCTCCATATATTCCGCCTCGAGTTTTTCCCGCTCGAGACCGGTCAGCCGCTGAAGGCGCATATCGAGAATCGCCTGTGCCTGACGGTCGGAAAGTTTGAATTTATTGATAAGCCCCGTTTTGGCGATATCGGGTGTTTCGGATTTTTTTATGAGTTCAATTACTTCGTCGATATTGTCGATGGCGATCCGCAGCCCCTCTACGATGTGTGCGCGCGCTTCAGCCTTGTTCAGGTCGAATCTCGTTCGGCTCACAACCACATCGTGACGGTGCTCCACATAATGACGTATCGACTCGGAAATCGGCATGATACGCGGCTGGTTTTCGACCAGCGCAAGATTAATGATGCCGAACGAGGTGGAAAGCTGTGTGCTCTTATATAATTTGTTCAGGACAATGTCGGGGTATGCATCCTTTTTAAGCTCGATCACGATACGCATGCCGTCGCGGTCGGATTCGTCACGAAGATCGGAAATTCCCTCGAGATCCTTGTTGCGGACAAGATTTGCGATTTTTTCAAGCAGCGTTGCTTTATTGACCGCATAGGGTATTTCAGTTATGATGATTCTTTCGCGGTCGTTCTTGAGCGTTTCGATATTCGCCCGTGCGCGGATTTTAATGATGCCGCGTCCGGTTTCATAGGCTTTTTTGATTCCGCCCGTGCCATAGATGATCCCGCCGGTCGGGAAATCCGGCCCTTTTAGGTAAGCCATGATTTCGCGGGGTGTTATCTCAGGGTTTTCGATATATGCTTTGCAAGCCTCGATAACCTCGACAAGGTTGTGCGGCGGAATATTTGTCGACATACCGACCGCGATGCCCGAGGAGCCGTTGCAAAGCAGGTTCGGGAACCGTCCCGGAAGCACATCCGGCATGAGAAGCGTTTCGTCGTAATTCGGGGATTTGCTGACCGTTTCTTTGTCGAGATCGGCCATCATCTCCATTGCCGCGTGCGTCATACGTGCCTCTGTGTACCGCATCGCCGCCGCATTGTCGCCGTCGATGGATCCGAAATTCCCCTGGCCGTCCACAAGCGGATAACGCATATTGAAATCCTGCGCCATCCGGACCAGCGTCGGATACACGACCTGCTCGCCGTGGGGATGGTAGTTACCGGAGGTATCGCCCGCAATTTTCGCGCATTTTCGATGTGGCCGGCCGGGCGAGAGATTGAGATCGCCCATCGCCGTGAGGATTCTCCGCTGCGACGGTTTCAGGCCGTCACGGACATCCGGCAGCGCCCGCGATATAATAACGGACATGGAGTAGTCCATATATGACGACTGCATTTCATCCTGGATATCAATAGGAATGATTCTTTCCTGTTTGCCTAACATGTTTCCCTCGTTTCAGTGAATATCAAATCGCACTCTTCTCAATAAAAGGTCTGCGCCGCCTAAACATCAAGATTCCGCACGTTGAATGCGTTTTCCTCGATAAATTTCCGACGCGGTTCGACCTCATCGCCCATGAGAATAGTGAATATGCGGTCCGCCTCGACAACATCCTCAAGATTAACTTTATAGAGCGTCCGTGTTTCGGGGTCCATGGTGGTCTCCCAAAGCTGATCGGGATTCATTTCGCCGAGCCCTTTATACCTCTGGACGCCGAGCCCTTTGCGTCCGATCTTGTTCGCGAATTCCACAAGCTCATTCAGGCTGTTGAATTCCTCGTTCTCGTCGTCTCCGTTGGACTCCATTTTGATCGGGAAGTTTTCAAGAACTTTCAACGATTTTTTCAGCTCGTACATGTTCAGAAAGTCGATGGAGGACAGTGTGTTTTTCATCAGGTTGTAATGTATGATCTTCCCGTCGACCTTCCCGCTGACCGAAACAGTGTAATCCGCGATGGCGGGTCCCTTAAGCTCTCCGCCATTCTCAGCCCCGAACAGTTCGTCCGAATTGCCGTTCAGCGTTTCTTCTTCTTCATGGGCATGGATAATGGTCACATTGTCGATAATATATCCGGCTTCGGTGAGTTCTTTTTTCAGAATCGGTATTGATGTTTCCCCGTCGTCGAAATGGCATGTACAGAACTCCCTGCTTTCAAGGATGCTGTCGAGCAACGGTTTTGGGAATCCGATTTTCAGGCACTTCTCATAGATATTAATGTACCGGAACAGCTTTTTCATCAGGTCGAGCAGGCGCTCGCCTCTGATGCCTCCTCCGTTGGATGATGTTTTCAATGTAACCGTTCCGATGCCGTTTTCGAGAATGAACCGCTCATAGTCCTTTTCGTCGGTAACAAACCACTCTTTTTTGCCTCTTTTCATACGATACAGCGGCGGCTGTGCTATATAGAGATATCCAGCCTCAATCAGTTCGCGCATATAGCGGTAAAAGAATGTCATAAGCAGCGTTCTGATGTGGGAGCCGTCCACATCCGCGTCGGTCATGATGATAATCCGGTGATACCGGCATTTTTCTATATCGAACTCATCGACACCGATCCCCGTTCCGAGCGCAGTTATAAGCGCCCGTATTTCTTCGAACGCGAGCACTTTATCGAGCCGCGCTTTTTCCACATTGAGAATTTTGCCTTTGAGCGGCAAAATCGCCTGAAACCGTCGATCCCTCCCCTGTTTTGCGGAACCGCCTGCCGAATCTCCCTCAACGATATACAGTTCGCATGATTCGGGGTCTTTAATCGAACAGTCGGCAAGTTTTCCGGGAAGATTCGCAGAATCGAGCGCGCTTTTCCGCCTGGTAAGGTCGCGGGCTTTTCGCGCAGCCTCGCGTGCTCTGAGCGCCTCGACACATTTCGAGACGATTTTTTTTATAACAGCCGGATTTTCCTCGAATACCGTAGTCAATCCCTCACCAACAAGCGATTCGACCATGCCTTTGATGTCGGAATTTCCGAGTTTCGTTTTTGTCTGCCCTTCGAACTGCGGATCCTGTAGACGAACAGATATAACCGCCACAAGTCCCTCGCGCACATCCTCTCCGCTAGGGATTGATCCTTTGAGACTCTTGAAAAGGTCGTATTTGTTTGCGTAGGAATTAATCGACCGGGTAAGCGCAGTTTTGAATCCTATTAGATGAGTACCGCCCTCGGTTGTATTGATGTTGTTGGCGAAACTGAAAATATTTTCCGAATACGTTTGATTGTACTGCATCGCTATTTCGATAGAAACGGAATCGGCCTCGGCGGTAAAATAAATAGGCTTTGGATGATAAACATTTTTGTTTTTGTTGAGATACTCGACAAATTCGATTATACCACCCTCAAACTGGAATTTATGGCTTTTACCGAACCGTTCGTCGAAGAAGTCTATTTTGAGGCCTTTGTTCAAAAACGCAAGCTCGCGGAACCTGTTCACCAGGATGTCGTGGGAAAAATCTGTCGTATCGAAAATCTCAGTATCTGGGACAAAACGGGTAATGGTGCCATGACCCCTTTTCGAACCCTTTTCCTCAACCGTGGTGATTGGTATGCCGCGCTCGTATTTCTGTCCGTAAAGATTGCCTCCATGCCACGTTTCAACCTCGCAGAAACTCGAAAGCGCATTTACACACGATACACCAACACCATGCAATCCTCCCGAAACTTTATATGATTTTCCGTCGAATTTTCCTCCGGCATGAAGGATTGTCATAACCACCTGAAGGGCTGAAATTTTTTCCGTTTTGTGTATACCGGTCGGAATACCGCGTCCGTTATCCTCGATCTCGGCAGTGCCGTCGGAGTGAATCGTAATTTTGATCGTGCTGCAATGCCCTGCCATGGCCTCGTCGATTGAGTTGTCCACAACCTCGAATATCATGTGATTCAGACCAGTTACACCAGTCGATCCTATATACATCGCGGGGCGTTTACGGACAGCTTCAAGCCCTTTCAGAACATGGATATTCTCTACACCGTAATCTGATTTTTTTTGCTGTTCCTTGCTCACGTTCAGCTCCTATGAAAATCTTTCAAGCTTAAACACAACTTCGCCGATCTCGTAACCGTTGAGATTGCCAAATGAATTGATTTTTTCAATGATTTTCGATTTATAAAACCGCGCCTGGGTCATCCAAACCGGAGAGGAAACTTCGATGGTTAATTTTCCGTGCCTTAAAAACGAAGGTTTCGTATTTTTCGCGTTTGTTGTTCCGACGATTGTTTTCCAGTTGTTCTGTATTGTTTCGAGTGCAATATGTGGTTCTATCCCCATATCCTTAATTACCGGCCCTATGAGTCTGTCGATCGGCACAGGATTCGCTTTCATCGTTCTTTTTATCCGATGATCCATTACTCGCTCAGTCTCAACGGCATAATCAGGTAAATGTTTTCGTCGGTATCTTTGATATCGACCGGTTTTATAATACAGGCTGTTGTGGAAGATTCCATTTCCATTAGCAGTTCATTTGTTTCCGTTCTGCGGATGATTTCCGACAGGAACGCGGCATTATATCCGGCGTTCATGGGCTCGCCTTCATAACGTATATCGATTGTTTCACGGGATTCCCCGCCGATATCTTCGTTTTTAGTCATCAACTCCATAATACCGGGAGATAAAGAAATTTTCACCTGATGAGTAATTGTATTTGAAAGCACCGATACTCTTCGCACCGCGGCGTCAAGCTTATCTTTCGCTACATACACTTTCTTTGAATTGGATGTTGGAATAACCTGTCTAAAATTTGGATAGGGTCCCTCGATCAGTTTCGAATATATTTTTGTATCGCCGAAATCGAAGAAAATAGCGCCCTCTCCAAAAATTATATTTTTTACCTCTGTCCCACTTGAAATTATCTGCGCCGCCTGATTCAGCGTCTTCGAAGAAACAATAACTTCTGTTCCCTGTTCTGTATCAATTTTCATACTTCTTCCAAACAACGACAAACGATGTCCGTCCGTAGCAACCATAACCATTTCATCGGACGACACTTTCCAGAGAATCCCAGTCAGAGAAAGCCTCGTTCTGTCCTGTGATACTGAAAAAGAAGTTTTGGCGACCATTTCGCTAAAATCCTCGCCTGAAATAGCAACGTTGATTCCGTCGATCGTATCTTTCAACGCGGGATAATCTGACGACGGCATTCCGAGAATACTTGCCTGTCCGTTCGCAAACAGGATTGTAACGCGTTCGTTTTCGGCATCGATTTCGATTTCTCCCTCGGGTAGTTCTCGTATGACTCCCATAAACCGTTTGGCGTTTACTGTAATTTCACCCTCACGATCAACCCTGCATTCGGTCGAGGTAGTAATCGAAATATCCATATCATACCCGGAAACATGGATCCTGCCGGCATGGGCTTTAATAAGAAAATTCGACAAAACCGGCAATGTCGGTTTCTGGGGAACGATATTGAAAACCTTGCTCAGACAATCCAAAAGGAATTCTTTACTGATAATGATTTTCACGCCATCTCTCCTTTAAGATAAAAAACCGATATTAATACAATATATAGTATATTAACAATATTTTCAAGCAAAATATGATGTTTTTTACTAATATTATAAATATTTAATTGTGGAAAAAGCATGAAAAAGAGCTTAATGTTTTGTTGAAAAACACCTTTCTTTCAACACTGACTGTCGGCAGTATACACATATCACATTTTATCCGGTTAATAAACTTGTCGAAACATGCTTGCCTTGTTAAAAAGTAATTTTTATAATATTAATATTTATAATATCTTATAAAAACTTCAACATTTTCAACACCCTTATATTTACTATTATATATATAAAAGATATTTATATTGAAAAGAAATGATATGAATAAATAGCGAATGAAAAGAATATTCGGTTTACGCACTTTTTGCTTTTTCAGTAATAGTTTTAATGTGCGACGATATGAGCGGATCTTTTAGCAGCTTCTTTTCTACATTATTTATGGAATGTATTATTGTCGAATGATCGCGGCCGCCGAAATGCAGCCCGATGGTTTTAAGCGACGAATCAGTAAGCTGTTTTGAAATGTAGATTGCAATGTGACGAGCAACAGCAACTTCTTTTCTGCGCGAGTTTCCAATGAGAGAGGAAAGTGAGATGGAAAAATGATCCGATACAAGTTTTTGAATGTATTCGATCGTAATGAGCGATACCCGTTTCTGGAACGTATCGCCGAGCACATCCGAGGCCATTTCAAGTGATATATCACGGCCGTATAGAGAGCTGTAGGCAAGAAGGCGAATGAGAGCACCCTCGAGTTCGCGGATATTAGTGGTGATATTTTCGGCGATGAATTCAGCAACTGAAGCATCGAGATAAACGCCGTCAACCTCGGCTTTTTTATTAATGATGGCAACACGGGTTTCAAAATCGGGAGGTTGAATATCGGTGACAAGTCCCCACTGGAAACGGTTGATCAGACGGTCAGCGAGACCTTTGAGCTGTGAAGGAGGTTTATCCATGGTGAGTACGATCTGCTTTCCCTGTTGATGAAGGGTATTAAAAATATGAAAAAATTCCTCCTGTGTACGTTCTTTATTGTTAAAAAACTGGATATCGTCCACAAGGAGAATATCAGCGCTGCGATAGAATTTTGAATATTCGTGAAGAAGATTTTTCTGGATATACATAATGAAATCCATGGTGAATTTCTCGCTTGAAACATAAATGATTTTGCTTTTATCGTTGCTGAATTTGGTCAAATTAAGACATTGAATGGCAATCGCCTGGAGAAGATGCGTTTTTCCGAGGCCGACGCCGCCGTAAATAACAAGCGGATTGAATGCTGTTGTACCGGGAGCGTCCGCAACCGCTTTCGAGGCTGCGTAGGCAAACTGGCTGGAATTACCAACCACAAAGGAATCGAATGTAAATCGCTCGTTAATGGAGAGTTGTTTCAAAAAACTCAGATTGATATCGTTTGTATCGCTTCCTGACTGAACTGCTGAAACCTCAACAAACGGCTCGGAGGCAACGCTTTCCGATTGAGGTTTATTCTGACCGGATTCATCGCTGTCCTCCGATACGAACATGAAAGGAATTTCACGGCCGAGGATGGAGGAGGATACTGAATTAAGAAGAGGCATGTAATGCTCCTCGATCCAACTGGAGAAATATGCTTTTGGAACCGAAACAAGAATGTTTTTATCGGAAATATCGATTAACTTCATCGGTTTGAACCAGGTATTGAAACTCTGGAGATTAACCGATTCCTCGATCGTATTCAGAAACTGTTCCCAAAATGTATTATTGTCAATCGATGAGATGTTATCCATTCTAAAATATAAGATATTGAAAGATGATAAGAAATAGAAAAGAAGAGAAACTGCTCATATATATGTAATAAAAAATATAGTCATATATGTGTCAAGATAAAACAGGGCTTTCATCGAATATTTCAATAAAAAATGTTGCAATATAATTAATATTTCATTATTTTAGTATGCCTTATGCGAATATAAAAATCGTATAAAATGTCGTGGCACCCTAGCTCAGTTGGTAGAGCAGTGGACTGAAAATCCATGTGTCCCCAGTTCAATTCTGGGGGGTGC
>CAZCDQ010000003.1:0-45202 GCA_964497605.1 uncultured bacterium | reverse complement strand
CATCAGTTCTCATTGGCCGTTCGCAGCGCGAGATTTCGGCACGTGCTAAAATTAATTCTACCGAAACTGTCCTGACGGATATTCACAGAGAGCGAGCTGGGAATACGGTCAAAATGAACAGCGAATCCGCTGAAACCGCATCGCTGACACCTGCAGAATCGGGGGCGACAAAAGTGCCGAAGATGAATCTTTCGGAGCAATGGATCGTGAATGGCCAATCCGGCACAACTCAGCAGATAAGTGGAGAAAAAAACTTCGCCGAAAAACCGCAGGCAAAGGTTATAACTATTCAGAACGGTAAAGCAGCCGATACGAAAACCAGTTTGGATTCTTTGCACAGTGCCGAAATTGTCCGTAATTCGATTCCTCCGAAAACAACTCAGACATCTTTAGACGGAATCAATCATACTGTCGAGCAGAAACATGTGCCCCCAACAAATACAGTCGTCCCGGAAAACGCGGCTGCAACGAACGCTGCCGTGTATAAAGCTGAAATCTCTACGGCGGCAGATGAAACGGCAGCCGCCGGAGCGCCGAATACATTAAATGCCGCGGCTGTGAAAAAGACGGCCGATACCACCGTCGGGAATAAAATATCAGTAGATTCCGAACCGTCCCATGCTGAACCATTGACAGCCAATGCAGTCGATGCAAATGTGCGAAAGGAATTCGGCGAGAGCGGAGATTTCATGCAAAAAGGAGATTCGTCACCCGAAATGTTTGTGGATATGCGCCATACGGTTATTGAAAGCGCCGTTGGCGAAAAAAACGGCGATGGCATCGTATTCGCAGTGAATAACGCCCCGGAAACAGCGGTATCTGATACGGCGGAAAAGCCGTCAGGTCAAATGTTAAACCATGTACACATTCCGGAGGATGGCGCCATTGACGAAACAAAAATATTTGAAAGCATTGTCCGCCAGGCACGGATCATGACCCGTGACGATCTTTCGCGGGCGGATATTCAGCTCGATCCGCCGCAACTCGGCAAGCTCAGGATAGAGCTTGTAACCGAGAATTCGAAAGTGACAGGAAAGATCACGGTCGATAATGCGGAAATCAAAGAAATTATTCAGCATAGCATATCAGAACTTCGCGAAAACCTTGCCCAGAACGGTCTCAAAGTCGATTCGTTCGACGTAAATGTCGGACATAACAACGGTTCTAACCTCTGGGAACGGGCACAGCGATTTAAGCCGTTCAATAATACGTTACATTTAAATTCCGCATCGCAGAATACCGCCGAGGATGCCGCTGAACCGTTGAGCGCCGAAAGAACAGTGCAATCTGTCTCTGCGTATTCTGAATCGTTCGATGTGGTAATCTGAAAATTGAGGAGAGTAAAAAGATGATATCGACATCAATAATACCCAACAATGTAAGCAATTCGGCAGGTGCGCTGGGAGATGAATCGAATTTCGATATTTCCACGCTGGGGAAAGATGATTTCCTCACTCTGCTTATCGCACAGATGAAACATCAGGATCCGCTGAATCCTGCGAGCAACACCGAATTTGTGGCGCAGCTTGCCCAGTTCAGCTCACTCGAACAGATGACAACCATGAATACCAATCTCGAGGCATCGCTTAATTTAAACACAGGTATCGCCGAATCGGTATCGAATGCCATGATTATTAACTACTTCGGCAAATCAGTCACCGCGGAAATCGAGTTGTTCGGTTATGACGGCACGGGATCGCAGGAAATTACATTCGAACTCGAACATCCGGCCGCATATGGAACGATACAGATATCCGACGAATCCGGTAACATCCTTGATACTGTTTCGATGGATGTATCCGATTTCGGCACGGAATACACCTACGAATGGGACGGCATGACAACCCTTGGCGTCAGGGCGCCGGAAGGTGTGTATGAGTTTAAAGTGGAAGCATTTGATGCTTTGGATAATGAAATCGGGGTCACTCCGCTTTCGACCGGTATAGTGGACGGTATCTCGTATGCGGATGGCGAAACGAAGTTGAATATCGGCGGCATTTCTGTCCCGTTCAATAAAGTAAGAAGTATAACGGAAGCGGAATAACCGATGATTGTCGAGAATGTATACATGGATGAAATGCTGACGCGTATAGACAATTCTGCTTCAACCGGTGTGGGTGTTCTGACAAAGGTACCCAGAACCGGCCGCGATCTTTCATTCTCCGATGTTCTGAAAGTCCGTCTCGAGCAGGAATCGGGCATACGGTTCAGCGCACACGCAATGGACCGCCTGAACCAACGGGGTATTGTGCTTTCGAGTGACGATCTTTCGCGGCTTTCAGGAGCCGTGCAGCTTGCCGACAGCAAAGGCGCGGAGGATACACTGGTTGTTATGAACGACAAGGCATTCATCGTAAGCGTCAAAAACAACACTGTGGTCACCGCGATGTCCGGCGAAAATATCAAAGATAATGTGTTTACGAATATCGACAGTACAGTAATAGTATAATTAAACCGAACGGGCTGGCCCTCATCGAGGAAGCCCGGTATCGCCGACCGATTGAGGCGATGAGAATTTCAAGGAGGCACTAAAATGTCAACACGAGCAATGTCAACTGCAATCAGCGGTATCCGAAATCAGGCAATCCAGATGGACGTTATCGCAAACAATATTGCAAACTCGGGCACCATGGGCTTTAAACGAGGCCGCATGACGTTTGAGGAATCATTCGCATTACTGCTACAGGGCGCGTCCAGACCTCCCGGAGATCAGGGTGGTGTCAACCCGCTACAGATTGGTAACGGCTCCTCGATCGGATCGATCGACAATGTTATCACACAGGGTAATATCCAATCGACCGGCAATCAGACCGACCTCGCGATCCGCGGCGACGGTTTCTTTGTCGTTTCGGACAACCAGCGCGATTTTTTCACTCGCGCCGGTTCGTTCCAGTGGGATGCCGAGGGACGGCTGGTTATTCCGTTCAATGGTATGAAAGTCCAGGGCCGTATCGCCGATGAGGAAGGTGTGGTTAACGAAGGTTCTGCCATCGGCGATGTTGTCGTTCCGTTTGGAACGGTCGATGCCGCACAAGCAACGTCCGAGGTCAATTTTGTCGGTAATCTCGACGCCTCCGCCGAACCGATTGGAAATATCCTTTCGACCGAACGGCTTTATGCCCGTGAAATTGCCGGCGAAACCACCGACATGAACGGTCTGTATGCGAGCGGCAGCGCAAACCTTCAGATCACCGGCCTTTCGAGCAATTCTACGACGGTGACAGTGAGCGCCTCGAATTCCACCGGCGGAAACGCCATAACTAAAACATACACTTACGTATCGACCGACACCGGATCTGCCAGCAAGGATTTCCATACGCTTGACGATCTTATTGCCGAAATCAACACCGATTTCAGTGCCGGTTCCGATGATCCGTCGCTGACCGCCTCATTAAATGACGATGGCGCTATTACATTTGTGAATAACGGAGCGGCGAATAATTCGCTTGTCATCTCTAGTGTAAACTCGGTGCTTAATAAGGCGCTTGCGGCGGCGAACGGTACTGTTGGAGACAGAAATACCGACCAATTCTCCCATGTCGCTTCATCGTCCGATGCAATGACCGAATTGCGCGACTCGGAGGGAACAAACCTCGATGTTGAGCTCACTGATACTATCACCATTGCCGGCCGTGTCGGCGGCACACAGATCGATTCAGTTCCCGGCGGATCCGCCGATCCTTTTGAGATTGCTGTCGATGACGGAACCGGAACGAGTATCACATTCGGCGATTTTGCACAGGAAGTGGAAAACGCGTTCGGGATCACTAACCAGAATGGTGTGGAAATTCATGAAACCAACGGAAGCCTTGTTATCAACGCCGACGGCGGTACTGCAAACGAAATCACCGCGACAGATATTACCACAAACACTGAAAGTGTATTCGACGGCGTATTCGATGCGACCATCGGAAACTGGCGGGAAACCCAGGAGGCGGAAGATGTAACCCACTCTGCGGCGGTCCGCGTGTTCGACTCGCTTGGCAATTCTCATACGTTGACACTTAATTTCAAAAAAGACGTGCGCTTGCCGAACAGATGGACATGGGATATCACTGTTCCCGAGCCTGCAGAGATTTCGGGCGGATACAGCGGATCGCTGAGTTTCGACGCCTCAGGTGCGCTGAATTCCTCCTCGTATTCCCAAGGAGCAAGCTCGTTTACATTCGATCCGAAAACGGGCGCTGACGTTCCGATGGATATCGTACTTAGTTTCGGCACACTCGGCGAGGCGGACGGTGTCAGCCAGTTCTCGAGCACCTCGACAGTAATCGCCAAGGATCAGGACGGGTACTCCTCTGGTGTTCTCGACAATGTAGTCATCGATGATACTGGAACGGTTACCGGTCTGTTTACAAACGGTAACTCTCGCATTCTGTCGAAACTCGTTCTTGCGACGTTTAACAATCCGTCGGGTATGCTTCGGGTCGGCGATAACGTATTCGACACGTCCTCAAATTCCGGTCTTCCGATCTACGGTCTCGCCGGAACGTCCATCGGCGCGACTATTGTGCCTGGCGCGGTCGAGATGTCGAATGTGGACATCGCTGAGGAATTTACCAACATGATTATTGCCCAACGCTCATTCCAGGCGAATGCGCGAACGGTGACAACGTCCGACGAGATTCTCCAGGAAACGGTGAATATGAAACGGTAATGAGGATTTGTTCGTATAAAAATGCGGAGATATGATAATGTCGTGGGGTTATGCGGATTGTTAGAAATGCAGTGTGATGCCGGATCCGGAAGGAAAGTGACTGCATGCACCAATACTTTCGGTTCCGGTATCTTAAACCGCTGGCGCTGGTTTAACCACCGGAAAATTGAATGGCGTAAATCGGGAAACTTTATTATACTTATAATCAGTAAAAAAAAATATTATTCCGATACGGAAAAACGCCGATACTAATATTATAATGTCTATCGGAATAACCGTTGTAACGCTTTTAAATAAAGATAAGAACATGATACATTTAACGAGACTGAACGATACGGCATTAGTGGTAAATTCAGAGCTGATCGAGTTTATCGAGGCGATGCCCGATACAATTATTACACTCACCACGGGCCAGAAAATACTGGTGAAAGAAACCGTGGAAGAAGTTATCGATTTGGTGAAAGCATATAAACGGGATATTTATCGGTATCCGATCGTTAAAGAATAACCCTGCCGGGGAGCAATATGGATCTTGCCAGTATCATTGGACTTGTACTCGGAACAGGCTTTATCCTGTTTGGTATTTTTTCCGGAGGAAGCCTTGGGCTTTTTATCAATATACCGTCGATGATGATTGTTGTCGGTGGAACGATCGGCGCTACATTTATTAATTATCCGCTGGCTGAAATGATTGGGGTGGCGAAGGTCGTAAAAAAAGCATTCCTGCATTCAGACGATTCGCCGATCGGTATTATTGATATTCTCGTGAGTTTTGCGGAAACGGCCCGGCGGGAAGGTATCCTTTCTCTCGAGCAGAAAGCGGCGAGTATCGACGATGAATTTTTGAAAAAGGGTATCAATCTTGCCGTGGATGGCACCGAACCGGAATACATTAAAGAAATAATGGAGACGGAAACAAATTATATCGCAGAGCGTCATAAAATCGGGGCCGGTATTTTCGATGCAATGGGTGCGTATGCACCGGCTTTCGGTATGATTGGAACGCTCATCGGCCTTATCAACATGCTTGCGAGCATGGACGATCCGTCAACCATAGGCCCCTCCATGGCGGTTGCTCTTATTACGACATTGTACGGTTCGGTAATTGCGAACCTGGTATGTCTTCCGATTGCGGGAAAGCTCAAAACTCGGTCCACAAATGAAATTTTGATTAAGGAACTGTGTATCGAGGGTATTATGGCGATACAGTCCGGAGATAATCCGAGAATTGTCGAGGGAAAACTGAAAGCGTTCCTTTCGCCCTCAATGCGGGAAACGTCAACCACCTAAGAGCTAAACAATGGCAAAGGAAAAGAAGAAGGAGCCGGAAAAGGATACAAGTGGCATGGTGCCTGCGTATATGCTCACCTACGGTGATATGATGACGCTTCTTTTATGCTTTTTCGTGCTTTTGATTTCGATTTCGACAATGGAGGTTGAGAAACTGAAACAGGCGGCGGCATCGCTTAAGGGAGCGTTTTCGGCGCTGCCCTTTCAGGATCGTGTAACACCAGCGCCGGTTCAACCGATGCGGCCGGCGCAGGGTATCGAGCGGCGAGGGCGGCGATCACGGGCGGTTGCACAACTCAGAAGAGTCATACGTGAGCACAATCTGGAAAAGATCATACGTGTCGATGAAAACACACAGGGGATTCATATTACCATTGGTGACCCTGCACTCTTTGATTCGGGGCGCGCAGTGATAAAGCAATCGATTTTACCGGTATTGAATCAAATAGTGGAGGTTGTTCATTCCGGCGACGAGATCATACGGGTCGAAGGACATACGGATAATGTGCCGATTCATAACAACGAGTATGATGATAACTGGGAACTGTCAATTTCGCGGGCATTATCAGTGATACGATATATACGCGCGCAGGAGCGCATCGATCCGAGAAGACTTCGGCCTGTCGGATGTGCGGAATTTCATCCGGTTGCGTCGAACGACACACCCGAGGGAAGGGCGCTCAACCGCAGAGTTGAAATTTTCATTGAGATGGCTGAATAACAGGATTCGGGTTTATTCTTTGCTCTGTAATTTTCGGAGTCAATAAGACCGGGAGTATATATATGGCTGGAAAAGGTAATAAATCCCTGATACGGATGATTGCAATCATTGCAGTTATTCTGATTGTCGATATTATCGGCGGATATATTCTGGGTAAAAAAGTGATTGTCCCCATGGTATACAAAAATGACGAGATGCTGGAAAGTTTCGAGACCCGTGAAGAAGCGTCGCAGCGTGGCATATCGAGCATACCCGGAACGAAACATCCGCTCGATACAATTAATCTCAATCCGGCGAAATCTGTAGGTGAAATTCTGTCAATCGAGATCGTACTCGAATACGATCCCGAAAACATAAGTGTTGGTGAAGAACTCACAGCGCGAAATACAGAGATTATGGATAACCTGTCGACATATTTATCGTTTAAGACAGTGGATGAATTAAACAATCCCAACAATTGGGATCGTTACAAACGGGATATGTTCGATATCGTAAACGGTATCTTGCAGAAAGGGAAAATACAGAATATTTATATCCCTTCCAAGATCATACAGTTCAATTAGGAGGTGATGGTCTGCTATGGCGGAAATTCTTTCCCAGGAAGAAATTGATGCGTTATTGTCTGCCGTTTCATACGGTGACGGCGTCGAAGTCGAGGCAGAGTCATCCAAAGTTGAACGGCTTATCAATACGTATGATTTCAGGCATCCGGCACGTGTCAGCAAGGATCAGCTCAGAACGCTGCAGAATCTTCACGATAATTTCGCCCGCCTGTTGAGTGCGACGTTTTCGACGCTTCAGCGCTCGGTTATCGAGATTAATCTCGTTTCAGTCGATCAGATTACGTACAGCGAATTCATCATGAGTCTTTCGTCCCCGAGCTGTACGTATACGTTCAGGATGGAACCTCTCGAGGGAGTTGCGGTCATCGA
Source organism: uncultured bacterium (assembly GCA_964497605.1). Lineage (GTDB taxonomy): Bacteria > Latescibacterota > Latescibacteria > Latescibacterales > Latescibacteraceae > Latescibacter. The sequence continues at coordinate 37,602 of CAZCDQ010000003.1, read as the reverse complement.
TTTCAGCCAGTCGGTCGTCCTCAGTTTTGTGGATAGGCTTTTTGGCGGGCGCGGGACCTCGATTGTAACCGAACGTGAAATAACCTGGATCGAAAAAAGCGTTATGAACAACATCATCAACCGCTGCCTGAGAGACCTCGAACGAACATGGGAGCGAATTATTCCGCTCGAGTGCAATGTTGAAATGCTCGAAACGAACCCGGAATTTATCCAGGTTGTCCCGGCGTCGGAGACTGTTGTGCTCATTTCGTTTGAACTGAAAAGTGAAAATGTAAACGGTCTAATAAACCTTTGTTACCCGTATATTTCAATCGAACCGATCGCGCTTCGGCTTGGCGGTCAGAACTTGGTGAGTTCCGCAAAAGAGGTTCCCAGAGAGGAAATCCTTAAAAACAGAAAACGTATCGAGCTGTTTAGCTGCGATGTCAAAGCACAGCTTGGTTCGACAAAACTGACACTAAAAGAACTGCTCGATCTCAAAGCAGGCGATGTTGTTCCGCTAAACACCAGACTAAACGACGATATTGAAATATATGTTAAAGATCAGGTTAAGTTCTACGGTAAACCTGGAAATATCGGGAAATATAAAGGAGTTAAAATTTTATCCGTAGTTCATACCGAAGGATTGGAGGAAGAATAACATGGTTGCCGATGAAAATAATGAAAGCGCGGGAAAGAATGTTGCGGAAGATAAAAGGAAGGAAGAACCCGATCTGACAGAAACGATGGTATCGGAAGGGCTTGCTTCCGACGATCTCGAAGCGGAGATGGCGACGGAAATGGCGGCCGAGGGTCTCGGGTCGGATGAAGATGATCTTGAAGCGCAGATGGCGGCAGCGATGGCTGCCGACGAGGAAGACGACAGTTCGGAAATGGGCGGTAAGAGCGAAGACCTCCCAGGCGAGGAAGATCTCGAGGCACAAATGGCTGCCGCAATGGGTGGTGGTCTGGAGGATGACGAGGATCTTTTAAGCGCGTTTGGCGATGCAGACGATGATGGGAAAGAATCTCCTCCAGTCAAGTCGGTTAATTTTGGGCAACTCTCCGGCTCTGACGAACAGACCGATAAGGGCAATATTGACCGTCTCCTCGATGTCACTTTAAATCTTGCTGTTGAGCTCGGACGAAAAGAAATGCAGGTCAAAGAAATCCTCAGCCTCGGCCCTGGGAAAATCATCGAGCTGGATAAATTGACCGGTGAGCCGGTTGATCTGCTCGTGAACGGCAAGCTTCTGGCAAAAGGCGAGGTGGTTGTTGTCGACGAGAACTTCGGCGTCCGGATAACCGAACTTATCGATCCCGTGGACCGGATTAAGCTCATGTGACACCGATGCTTCAAAAATGCAGAAAGGGATAATATGCCTATTCGGAAAGAATGTATGAGAGAACATATCTCGGGTATCGCCCGCGGGACGTTTTCCGCGGTTGCGAACGTGTTTTGTTTTATGCTGGTTTTTCCCGTGACGATTTATGCCGCTAAGGGAGGCGCTGAAAGCGGCTCTGCCGTGGGCGATTCTCTCATCATGTACACAAATTCTCTCAAATCCGATATAAACTTATTCCTCAGATTTATCTTTGCACTTGCAATTGTATTATTTCTTCTTATTTTAACACTATGGTTTCTTAAGTACATAATGCGGCTGAGAACCTCGGGCGGCGGGAACAGTTCGATCGACGTTCTCGATATACGATATATCGAACCGAAAAAAGCCGTTGCCATTATTAGGGTGTTGAACAGAGTTATGATAATCGGGCTTGCGGATAATTCCATATCCGCGCTTGGTGAATTATCATCGGAAGAAATAGGTACGCTGAACCTTGACAAAAAAACCGAATCCGGCATTTTCGGAAACATCCTGGCGAAATACTACAAAAAGAAATCCCCGGACGGCTGACAACCGAGCCCGATACGGTGTCTCCTCTGTGAATTCCGATCGTACCCTAAATTCAATGCGCGGAACGATCATTTTTTCCATTGTAATTATTGTGCTTCTTGCATGCGCGGCAGGTGTTTTCGCGCAGAATCTGCCGTCGCTTTCAATCGAGGTCGGTCAGGCGGACAATCCGGAAAGCCTGTCGACCACTGTACAGATCGTTCTCCTTCTTACTCTGCTGACACTTGCGCCGGCGATTCTGATTCTCGTCACATCGTTCACCCGCATTATCATAGTGCTTTCACTGCTCCGTCACGCGCTCAGTACGCAGCAGATTCCCCCGAATCAGGTGCTTATTGGGCTTGCGCTGTTTCTCACATTTTTCATCATGTATCCGGTGTTTGTTGAGGTAAACGACAACGCTGTTCAGCCTTATCTCGCTCAGGAAATAGATCAGTCGGCGGCGTTTGCGAATGCGGTTGCTCCGCTCCGTGCGTTCATGTTTGCACATGTACGGCAGAAAGATCTGGGACTATTTATGGGTGTGGCAAACCAGTCGCGGCCCGATAATCCAGACGATGTGCCGACACGTGTGCTTGTACCTGCGTTTGTCATATCGGAACTCAGGGTTGCATTCCAGATGGGATTTATGCTGTTTATCCCGTTTCTCATTATTGACATGGTGGTAGCGAGTATTTTGATGAGCATGGGTATGATGATGCTGCCGCCGATCATGGTGTCGCTGCCGTTTAAAATACTGTTGTTTGTTCTTGTCGACGGATGGAATCTGCTCATTCAGTCGCTGGTGGCGAGCTTTCAATAAAGGATACCGATACTATGGATGCCGATTTTGTCTTAAATATCGCACGTCAGGCAATGCTTATCGCCTTTCTTATCGCCGCGCCGATGCTGGGATTCGGTCTTTTGGTCGGTCTGATTGTCAGCATCTTTCAGGCGGTGACACAAATCAACGAAATGACACTGACATTTGTGCCGAAAATTATTGCGGTAGCAGTCGCGTTTGCGCTGTTCATGCCCTGGATCATGAGGCTTTTGGTCGATTTTACGACACAGCTTATTCAGCGATTTCCAACCATAATACAATGACCGGACACATGTAACATCCATCGCGACAATGAAACGGTCAACATACTATTACGGTATGTTTTTTTGTAGGGAAACCACATGGAGCCGTTCGGGTTAACAACGACGGACATTTACCGGATACTACTGATTATGTTCAGAACCGGCGCGCTTTTTATGACCGTACCGGTGTTCGGCCATTCTTCTATTCCGCGGATACTGAGGATATGGTTTATCATCATGGTTGCGGTTATGTTATTCCCATCCGCCGTGGTATCGGAAATACAGCCGCCGCCGACCACATTCGGGCTCGGTATGGTCATCCTGAGCGAACTGGCAATTGGATTTGCTATGGGTTTCGCGGTCGTCATACTTTTTTCGGCGGTTCAATTCGCGGGACATATGATAGGGCTTCAGATGGGTCTTGCGGTTGCAAGCATCATCGATCCGATGGGCTCCGGACAAATATCCATCGTTGGCGAATTTTACTATCTATTCAGTCTGCTTGTTTTTCTTATGATTGACGGGCACCATGCAGTGATACAGGCACTTGTGAGAAGTTTTGAGATGATCCCGATCGGCGGCGGTGTGTTTGATGCCGGTGTCGGAGAGTTTATTGTTGCTTTGACCGCATCGCTTTTTGTGATCGCAGTGAAACTGTCGGCGCCGGTGATTATTACCCTCTTTATCGTAAACGTTGTTATGGGCATTGTCGCGCGGACAGTGCCGCAAATGAACGTGTTCATTGTCGGATTTCCGCTTGCCATCGGTGTCGGGCTTATCATGATAAGAGTGTCGTTCCCGTTTGTAAAAGTTGTAATGGTGAATGCGTTTAACGGTCTTGGGCGGGATATTATGCAAATAATCGGTTATCTGCAGGGGTGAGTTTACACCTACAGGCGGAACATCGGAAATAATTCCATTCGGAGAGCACGGATTTGGCTGAGGAAACAGGTCAGGAACGGACTGAACAGGCGACTGAAAAACGGCGCCGCGAGACGAGACAACGGGGGCAGGTGGCGCGCTCGATGGACCTTAGTTCAGTCGTTATTCTTGCCGCATGCTTTGTGACTCTGATGATGTTTGGCCGCTTTTATGTGGACGGTCTGGGCAATAACATCAGGGGGTTTTTCAATCTCAGCTCGTCGATAGATCTGTCGCTTGTAAGCGTCCGAAATCTGTTTTTGAATGTCATGTTCAGATATTTTGTCATCATCATGCCCGTATTCATCGTTCTTGCGCTTGTCGGCATACTTGTAAACCTTGCGCAGGTCGGATTTTTGTTTACCGGTGAGCCGTTGGTGCCGAAACTTGAAAAAATTAATCCGCTCGCCGGATTTAAACGGCTGTTTTCCAAACGGTCCGTCGAAACGTTGCTCAAAGATATTCTAAAAATCGTTGTTGTCGGTTGGATCGGGTATTCCGCCATTACCGGTCTTATGCATGATATTCTGAATACAGCCGGCTATTCTGCGGGACAGATCATCAATTTTACCGGCACCTCTGTGTTCAGGATTTCTATGAAAATCCTGATCGGGTATGCGGTCCTTGCGATTCTCGATTATGCGTTTCAGCGCTGGGACTACGAGCAGTCAATGATGATGACCCGTCAGGAAATCAAAGAGGAACTGAAACAGACTGAGGGCGATCCCTTGCTCAGAGCTCGTGTTCGGTCAGCGCAGCGTGAGATGGCGCGGCGGCGTATGATGGAGGAGGTACCGACTGCCGATGTGGTGATAACCAACCCGACCGAGATCGCTGTTGCGCTCTCCTATGAGGCTGGTATGCCTGCTCCGGTTGTTGTCGCAAAGGGCCGCAGACTCCTTGCCGAACGGATTCGAACCATTGCCGCTGAATCGGGCGTTCCGATCGTTGAAAACGTTGCACTTGCCCAGGCGCTTTACAAGGCGGTCGACGTGGGGCATGCTATCCCGGCGGACCTTTTTACCGCGGTTGCCGAGGTTCTTGCGTATGTTTACCGGCTTAAAGGCAAAAAAGTAGTATGAAATTACCCGAAAGTCTTGTATAATAAGGGGTAGCACGAAATATACATGTATGACAGCGTGGTTGCGATAGGTTAAACTCTCCCATAACACCCTCTCTTTAGAAAGGGATGGGAGAATTGGAAAAAGGCGGCAAGGGTTCTAAGCCCCGAATCTTAGTGTTTTAGGAGACCGTTTTCCTTTCCTTGTCAAAAGGCCTGAGATACTGACGAATTTTTGAATCAAATTACATAAACGGAGATACGATTTGGCGGAACAAAATCCCACAGGCGCACGGCGGTCGAACATATCGGATGCGATTCTTGCGGTATTGGTTATCGCCATTCTCGGCGTAATGATCATCCCAGTACCGGCGGCAATGGTTGATATGCTTCTTACGTTCAATATCGTCTTTTCGATTATTATTCTGCTGGTGACCATGTATATTACCTCGCCGCTTGAGCTGTCCGTATTTCCGGGACTGCTGCTAGTCGCGACCGTATTCCGCCTCGCGCTGAATGTGGCAACAACACGGCTTATACTCGGACAGGCGGATGCCGGTGCGGTGATTGCCTCGTTCGGTACGTTTGTTGTCCAGGGGAATTATGTCGTCGGATTCATCATATTTGTTATTATTATCATCATTCAGTTTGTGGTTATCACCAAGGGTGCGACCCGTATCGCCGAGGTTTCGGCACGGTTCACTCTCGACGCCATGCCCGGCAAACAGATGGCCATCGACGCCGATCTGAACGCCGGCATGATTGACGAGGAAGAGGCGCGGCGGCGACGTGAGACCATCAGCCGCGAGGCGGATTTCTACGGGGCCATGGACGGCGCCTCAAAATTTGTCCGGGGCGATGTTATCGCGGGGCTTATCATCACCGTAATAAACATCATCGGCGGCTTCATCATCGGTATGTCCATGATGAACATGGACTGGCGGCAGTCAATTGCTACCTATTCGATGCTGACGGTCGGGGACGGCCTTGTGACACAGATTCCAGCGCTGCTCATGTCGACTGCGGCGGGTCTTCTGGTCACACGGGCAACTTCGGAATCAAATCTCGGCGAGGATATCCGGGAGCAATTAACGAAAAATCCGACTCCTATTGTCATCGCGTCGATGATGATCGCGCTTTTCGGATTAATACCGGGCCTTCCGACACGGCCGTTTCTGGTTATGGCGGTCATTTCTGGCCTTTATGCGATGCTGGCCATGCGGCAGGGGACGATTGCTGAGAAGAAAAGTATCGAAGAGGAGAAAACAAAAGCGCTCGAGAAACGCGAGGAGCGTATAGAGGATTATCTGTCGATAGATATTCTTGGCGTCGAAATCGGGTACGGGCTTATCCCGCTTGTCGACGAGGGACAGGGCGGCGATTTTCTCGATCGGGTCACTACGCTGCGCCGTCAGATCGCTACCGACCTTGGTATTGTGGTGCCGCCTGTCAGGATACGAGACAACATTCGTCTCGCCTCGAACGAGTATGTCATTCTTATCCGCGGCAACGAGGTTGCGAAAGGCGTGATCGAGACGGGTAAATTTCTCGCCATGAACCCCGGTGGTGCCCAGGAGGAGATCGAGGGTATCGACACGCTCGAACCGGCATTCGGTCTCGAGGCGAAATGGGTCACCCCACAGGTTAAGGAAAAGGCCGAATTGAGCGGATACACAGTCGTCGAGCCGTCCAGTGTGCTTGCAACCCACCTCTCGGAGGTCATAAAATCCCATGCGCATGAGATTATTTCTCGTCAGGATGTCCAAACGCTCGTCGACAATGTGAAAAAGGATTATCCGATCCTGATCGAGGATTTGGTTCCCGGCACGCTTCCGCTCGGGATTCTACAAAAAATATTGCAGCATCTGCTCAAAGAACGGGTACCTGTCCGCGATCTTGTTACCATTCTCGAAGCGGTGGGAGATTTTGCCGCAACAAACAAAGATCCGAACTCTCTTGGAGAACTTGCACGTTCGGCGCTTTACAGAACGATTACAAAAATGTATATTGATGATGAAGGGCAGCTGAAAGTGTTCACGCTTGCACCCGATCTCGAACGTCTGATCATGGAAAACATGCAGTCGACGCCTCACGGTGTGGTGGTGAATCTCGCACCGGAGGTTATCGAGCAGATTCTTAGTGGTGTCCGGGAACTAAACGACCAGATGATACAGAATGATCAGCAGCCGATTGCGCTGACCTCGACCAGTATACGGCTTGCATTCAGAACGCTGACTGAAATTAATTTCCCCAGATGCGCAGTAATTTCGTATAATGAGGTTGCGCCTGAAGTCGAACTGTTCTCAGTCGGGATATTGAAGATATAGCAATGATAATTAAAAAGTTTACAGCTCCCACCATGTCCGAAGCCCTTGCGAAAGTCCGCGATGAACTGGGGCCGGATGCGGTCATTCTCAACACACGGAGCAACCGAAAAGGCAGCGTATTCGATCTTATCGGCCGGTCGTTTGTGGAGGTATCCGCAGCGGTCGATAAAGAACAGTCCCCAGTCTCCGGCGCAGGGGCGGATTTCATCAGAGGATTGTCGAAACCGGTCGGGCCTGCCGATGTGAAACAGTCTCCGCCGGAAAAACCGGCAAGTTATAAGCCGGTGCGTATAAAAAAAACGGGAGACGTCAGCATGAAAAGCCTTGAGGAACGTGTCAACATGGAAAAAGTGATGGCGGATATTAAGGAACTCAAACGATCCATGAAAGTAATTGCCGATACGTCCCTTTCCGGCGAACTCAGCGGACTTCCCCGTAATCTGGCGAAGTTTCTGTCAAAGATGCTCGGATGCGGTTTCGAAGACAAAATCGCCAAACGTATTACGCATCAATTGCTGAACGAACTCAGCGGTAGCGAACTTTCCGATTACAACGCCATTCTCGACAGGGCGGTCGAAATATTTCTCGAGGGTATTGGTGACCCCTGTCCAATTATTTTTGCCGGAGCGAAACCGCGGATTGTGGTGTTTGTCGGCCCGACCGGATCGGGAAAAACGACGACGATTGCTAAACTTGCGACCGAGTTCACGCTTAATCAAAATAAAAAAGCCGGTGTGTTGACTGTCGACACGAAACGCATCGATGCTGTAGGACAATTGAAATCGTACTGTCGCATCATCAAAATACCGCTTCACATCGCATACAGTCCCGATGAAATACCGGCCATTATGCCGAAACTGATGAAAAACGATATTGTTCTTGTCGATACGCCGGGTTCAGGGCCGCTGGATCAAAATCAGATGATGGAAATGGTTGAATTCCTTCACAAGCTGGTTCCACAGGAAGTTCATCTGACACTGAGTGTTACCACCTCGGTTGCGGAGATGAGAAATATCACCAAGAATTTCGGCACATTGAAACCAAACAGAATTTTGTGTACAAAACTTGACGAAACGGGTAATTACGGCCAGATACTGTCTTTTGCGCTTGAATCGGAGAAACCGCTGTCGTATGTCACGTTCGGGCAGAATGTTCCCGGCGATTTCTCGCTCGCGGAACCGGAAAGCCTGCTCAGAAAAAATCTTGGCAGGGAAAAAGCGATATAACACCAGGATAATCGGTATAGAAATATATGAAATCTGATAAACAGCATAATTTGAAATCCCGAAGCGCAAAAGTATACGCCATCACAAGCGGCAAAGGCGGTGTGGGAAAAACGTCAGTTGCGGTGAACCTGTCGATCATCATGAGCAAGGCCGGACTAAAAGTGCTTCTCATTGATGCCGACATGGGACTTGCGAACATCGATCTGATGACCGGTGTCACCGCAGCACATACGATCGAGGAGGTTATCGAGGGGAACGCGAGTATTTTCGATGCGCTTGCGGAAGGTCCCGAGGCAGTGACCGTACTCTCAGCAGGTTCCGGTTCCGGACGGGTTAGCGATGTAGGCGGAAATCGGCTGAAAAAGTTCAAAAACGAACTTTTAAAACTCGAAAATGCATTTGATATTATATTTATCGATACCGGTGCGGGGATATCGGCAAATGTGGTCGATTTCATTTTCATGGCAGACGAGGTGCTTGTTGTCATGACTGCGGAACCGACAGCGTTTGCGGATGCCTATGCCATTGTGAAACTTATTTCGAACGAAAAACCTGGATTGGGCGTCGGAATAATTATAAATATGTGTAGAAATGAGAAAGAGGGCGATCTGCTATTCGACAGATTCAATGAGATCGTTAAACGGTTTCTCGGGAAAAACATCCTCTTTCGTGGATCGATGGTGCGCGATAATGTGGTGACTGAGGCGATTATGCGTCAGGTTCCGCTGGCGGTATATGCCGATAAATCGGCGCCGGTGCAGTCGCTTCGCCGGATTGCACGGAACATGCTTGGAATTGAAAAAACTAAACAAAAAACAATATTCAACCGATAAGAAAAGAAGTATTATGGCAGAAAAAAACGTCAGGAAACAACGAACGGAAAACGGGAGGACTGCCGGCGGTAAAGGCATCGGGATATATGACAGGATGTCCGCCGATCAGAAGCGTGATAAGCTGGTCAAAGACAACCTCCAATTAGTGAATTTCATTGTTTCCCGTCTTGCCATCGGTTTGCCGACCTGGATCGATAAACGAGATCTTATTAGTTCGGGCGTTATCGGGCTGATTGATGCCGCAAAAGGTTACGATCCGAAAAAAGGCATCAAGTTTACGACCTATGCGTCCTCTCGGGTCAAAGGGGCTATTATAGACGAGCTTCGAAACCTGGACTGGGTACCGCGGTCGATTCGTGATAAATCGAAACAGATCGAAAGTGCGATTCTCGAGCTTATTGAAAAGCTCGGAAGGTTTCCCAATGATGCGGAGGTTGTGGATATTCTCGGCTGGGACGAGGAAAAATACAATAAATCGATCCGCCAGATTTCCGGTACAACGCTTCTATCGCTTGACGAGATTATCACCACGTCTCCCGCGGGAGATACCATAACGCGGCTCGATACGCTGAAAGGGGAGGGCGAGAATCCTCTAAAAGATATCGAACGCAAAGAGCTGGTCGATAATATTGTGGAGATAATCAGCGGTTTATCTGAACAGGAGCGGCTTGTCATTGCGCTATATTATTACGAAGAGCTGACATTGAAAGAAATCGGGATGGTGATTAAAGTCTCGGAGTCGAGAATATCACAGATTCATACAACTGCCATTTTGAAGATCAGGGCGAGACTGAGATCGCTTTATTCGAAACAATAAATAATATACGTTTTTTTAACGGCAGATGTACAATGGTCAGACCGGTTGAATTTTCAGGATTAATATCGAAAACGCAGCAAGCTGTGCGCATGCAGCAAAGTGCCGAAATGCGTCCCGAGGCTGCGCATGAATTTAGCAAAGCGCTTTCCGAAAAGCTGAAATTACAGAAGACTCATGCGCCGACTCCGACGCCTGAGACCGATCAGGTCATGATCCATGTCGGCGAAAAGGAGAAAGAGAAGCGCGAAACTGCCGAAGATCACATGGACGATGAGCACGAGCACGAATCTGAGGGCGATGAGAACCAACAGTCCGGCGATATAACCGCAAAAGAACAGTCCGCAGAAGAATACAAAAAAACTAATCCGGACGGAAACGAAACGGCCGGGCATATCGATATAAAAATCTGAAACAATGCGAGTGTGTCGGTTTCATGCGAGGGGTGGAATGTCCGCCCTTTTTTTGTTGTGCCATGCATACGGCCGATCAGATAAAGAGAGAATAATTTGAACATCTCAGGTCCCGATGCGGAATCCGGCGGTATCCGTATCCCGAAACAGACACAATCTGCACAGCATCAGTCGTCATCGAAACACGGCGCCACCCGGAATGCAGATTTGCATGGTGGAGAACTGTCGACGCGGCTTGCGGCGGTAATGGAGGACCGCGGCGTGACGGTCTCGCCAGCGCTGGTGAGAGAGCTTTACGGTGAACTGTCCGCGCTCGGATTCAAGGGCGGCGATATCGACGAGACCGCGATCCTGAACGCGCTTCTGCTCCGCCGTTACGGCATTCCTCTCTCAAAAGAACTGATCGAGTCACTGCGCGGGAATCTTCCTTCCGTTCTGCGCGAAATGGCCGGATTACGTGAGACGGCATCCACATTTCTCGGCGATTCACGGTTGACCGGAGAAATCCGTACCGCTATTGAAATTCTGATACGCGATCTGGATGCATTTTTCAGAGGTACGATTCGGCAGAATATTGTAAGCGCCGGTATGAGCGATGAAGCAGCCGCCGCACCGCTGAGAAACCTCATCCATAACAGCGGGTTGGCCTTTGAATGGCAGTTGTGGGCATGGTATCGTTCGGGACGTGATCCTGAGCGGCTTCGGGTGCTTTTAAATGATGACCTCAAAGGGGTTCTAATTGCGTTTACAAACCGTGTTAAAAAACATGATTCCCGCGGTGTTTTAAAAAAGAAACTGGCAGCGCTCACCAAAGATATCGAAACACACATTAAAAACATCGAACATCAACAAATCTCAAATATTCTCGGGAGACACGAGCAAAAAAAAGGATTCTGTTTCGAGCTTCCACCCGGCGGTTATTTGAACACCGGCCGCGGTACTGTTACAAACGATGGCGACGGTGATTCGAACTTACGCGGCAATAATTCGGAACCGAAACCGTTTACGGTTGAGCTTGATATTGACACGACATGTCTCGGTACCGTACATGTGACTCTGACATTTGCAGGTAATGACAATCGGGCGGTGGCATTGAGTTTCGAACTTGGGAACGGCAGTGTTCTGGAGGAAGCAACGCGCATGAGCGGAGAACTGCGGGAAAAACTTGCCGCACGGGGTTATACGGTCGTTTCTGTGGATTTTCAACGTTTTGGGGACAGTTCTGTGCAACATGCAAAAGATTCATCCAGCGAAAATCGTCATGAGAGGAATCAAAATCTGGATATAACAGGATGAACGAAAAACAGGCAAAAAAGCGCATGTCCGGACGGAAATCTGCAGCGGCGCTGCGGTATAAGACAGACCTCGACCGTGCCCCGCGATTGGTGGCGAAAGGTATGGGCCAGATTGCGGAAAAAATTATCGCCGCAGCCGAGGACGCGGGCGTTCCTATTCACGAAGACCCAGATCTTCTTGCCCTGCTTATGACACTTGATGTAAACGAAACGATTCCGCCGGAAATGTATCTTGCGGTAGCGGAGGTACTGGCGTTTATCTATAAACTGAACAATTCACTCCCGGCATCGAAATAGGGCGTCGCAAATGTTTTTTTTAAGAAGCGGTTTGTGGTATATTATCGGTCAGAATTGGTGAACAGAACTTACAACTCGGCATAAAAAACCGTTGTGGTAATCGATATTTCAATCGTTGGAGGAGCTGTGGTAAATAATGAATCGAAGAAAAATACGCTCAATAAAAGCTCACTGCGGAATGAGGCCGATTCCGGGGAAAAGCATCTGAAAACACTTTCCCAAGCAGCGCGTGGACTAAGCCATGAGTTAAACAATTCGCTTACGGCGATTGTGGGAAATATCGATCTGCTGCTTTTAAAAAAACCCGACATGGACAGCGAAATCAAAAAAAAACTGCAGATCATTATGAATGAAGCAACGCGTATTGAAAAGAGCCTTGAAGTTTTTCTCGATCTTGAGCGCAGCTTCCGGTTAAAATGACTCTATGTGCCGGCCGAAACAACAAATAATCCATTACGAATGGCCGCAAATATGCAAGAGGAAAAACTTTCCCGCAACCGGAAGAAAGTTCGTGCTCGATTAAAAGGGAATGATAATTGCGGAATAAAAAGAACAAGTTCTAGTTTATAAAACAAATGTTATCAATATGATAGCAAGGCGTGTCGGTATACCGGCACGCCGTTTTTGTTTTTGGCACGACTGTTGCGTAATTATTGGGCAGAATAATAAATAGCATGGCAAAAACGGAGGCTGGATTAATGATACGAGGTATTTATACAGCGGTCGGAGGCATGATTCCGCGCATGAATCAGGTTACCAATGTTGCCGATAACCTTGCAAATCAGACAACCCACGGTTACAAGAAAAATTCGCTGTTTTTACGGCAGCTTGTCACCGCACAGTATGCACTCGACCGTGCAAACGGAGCCGAGCGCACAGAAGTTCCCGAGGAATACTGGGTCGATTTCTCTCAGGGAGGGTTGGAAAAAACAGACCGCAACTTCGACATCGCGCTGAACGGTCCGGGATTTTTCCAGCTTCAGGATGCAGCAGGGGCGGTAAACTATACCCGAAATGGCCGGTTTTACCTTGACCAAAACGGACAGCTTACTAACGGCGAGGGAATGGTTCTTCTGAACGATGCCGGCACGCCTGTTATGATTACCGGGACGAATACCGAGATCATGGCGAACGGAGAGATTTTTGAGGATGACGCTTTCCGGTCGCGGATCGGTATTACGGATTTCGACCAGGCCGATTATCAGCAACTTGCCTACATAGGCAAAGGGCTTTACGCGAATCCAGCGGGAGTGAATGAGATTGCTCCCGATCCGCAAACGGAAATGTATCAAGGGTACCTCGAAGAATCGAATGTGAAACCGGTTCTTGCGATGGTGGATATGATGGAAATGTTCAGAATGTTCGAACTCGGACAAAAATCGATACAAATTCAGGATCAGACACTGCAGCAGTCGGTGACCGAGGTCGGTGTCGTTAGATAAAAAAAGCGAGGTAGGAAGATGATTAGAGCTATGCGAACCGCCGCGAGCGGTATGTATGCCCAGAAATTGAATGTGGACAACATTTCAAACAATCTGGCGAATGTGAACACGACGGGATTCAAGAAATCCAAACTCGAATTCCAGGACATATTGTACGAAGTCATGAGGATGGCCGGCGGAACGACCACTGTCGGTTATCAGGTGCCGGTCGAACTTCAAATCGGTTACGGCGCGCAGGCGGTAGCATCGCAGCGTATTTTCAGTCAGGGCAACCTGACCCAGACGCAGCGGCCGTTGGATGTCGCCATCGACGGCGACGGTTTCATTATGGTCGAGATGCCGGACGGTACCACCGGATTCACCCGTGACGGATCGATCAAGATTTCCGCCGACGGCGATATGGTGACCTCAGAGGGTTATCTGCTTGTGGCGGGTATCAATATTCCGGCGGATGCCAAAGAGATTTTCATCGGTGTGGACGGCACGGTATCTATCATGGCTGCGGGCGACACCGAAGCAACTGAGATCGGGCAGATTACGCTTGCCAAATTCCTGAATCCCTCGGGACTTTCTGCGGTCGGCCGTAATCTCTACACGCAAACGACTGCTTCGGGCGATTACATCGAGGGTGTTCCCGGCCTCGACGGGATAGGTCTTATCAGATCGGGCTATCTTGAGATGTCCAATGTGGAAGCGGTCGAGGAGATGGTGAACCTGATTGTCGCCCAGCGCGCATACGAAATCAATTCAAAAGCGATCCAGACCTCGGAAGACATGATGCAGGTCGCGAACAATCTGAAACGATAAGGAATTGAGGTTATTCACGTGCTTCCATATACATTCATGAAATATGCTGCGGCAGTGTTGATCGCGGTTCTTACCGCGGCAGTATCGGTTTCGGCGGCGGTAATTCCCGCGGATGATATTCGTGATGCAATAACAGCTTATATCGAGGGTATATCCTCGCCGGAGGGAATCGAGTACTCCCCGAATGTGCCGAATATGTTCGACATCGAAGTTGAAAGCGATGGTGAAACGGTCATCGAGGTATTCCACGATCCCGATAGAGCAATCGGGCAGGTTTTACCGTTGACTGTAACCATTAAAGCTACGGACGGTGAAATGCTAAGAGAGCTTCGCGTCTCGCCGAAGCTGAGAAAAATCGGTATCGCTGCGGCGCTGAATAGGGATGTCGCGCGCGGGGAGATCATTTCGGAAAGCGATGTAGAGCTTGTAAAAACTGACATTACTGCCGAACGCGGAGTCTGTTTTACCGTCGACGAGGTACGCGGTATGGAAGCGAAAAAGCACATAAAAGAGGGCTCAGTACTCTCAGCGTCCGACATTAGAGCGCCCTATGCGGTCGAACGCGGCGACACGGTTACGGTTGAGGTACGTAAACAGGGTATTTTGCTTAGGACTGAAGGAACGGCCCGTCAGAATGGGGCAGTCGGAGAGGTTATAAAAATATTTGTTGAGATGACAAGAGCAACGATTTCGTGCAAGATTGTAGATTCTGCGACAGTCGTCGCAAATGTTCAAGGAGGTTAAAGTGAAAAGATATATTGCGGCAATAATAGCGGCGGTGATTTACGGAGTATTTTTCGCGAATACAGCCGATGTGCTCGGTCAGGACACGGCGATGGAGGCGAGTATGCAGAATTCCTTGTATTCGGATGTGAAAGCGCTGAAAGTCGGCGATGCTCTGTCGGTGATCATTTCGGAATCCAACACTGCGTCAAAGTCCGCGCAGACAAACACATCGAAAGAAAACGAGGGTAATGTCGGGGGCGACGCTACAACCGGCGCTCTTAAAGGTTTGTTTCCCGGTATGAGCGGGAAAGTAAGTTTCGACAATGAGTATACCGGACAGGCGAGTACAAACCGACGCGGAACGCTCACAAGCAGAATGACTGTGCTTGTGGTTGACATCATGCCGAACGACAATCTTGTTATCGAGGGTACGAAGACCATGGAGATCAACAACGATATAGAGGTCGTTACTCTCTCCGGTATAGTGCAGCCGGAATATATTACCGCCTCGAATACGGTTTATTCCTATCAGATTGCAAATGCAAAACTATTATATAAAGGCAAAGGTTCGATGACCCAGGGCCAGCGTATTGGTATTCTGGGTCGTTTGATAAACTGGATATTCTAAAGGAATAGAGACATGAAAACGAACCATGAAAAACACCGGACGTGTATACACCGACTTTGGGCGGGAACTTTTACAGTGCTCGCGATGCTTATGCTGATATCGTCGGCCGCGGCAGAGGTCAGGCTCAAAGACGTGGTACTTATTAAAGACCAGCGCGAAATTCAGCTCAAGGGTGTAGGGTTGGTTACCGGGTTAAACGGTACCGGTGACACAAAAACCACGCAGTTCACAATCCGGATGATCGGCAATATGATGAAGAAATTTGGGCTTGATGTGCCCTCAACGAGCATCAAAACGAAAAATGTCGCCGCTGTCATGGTCACCGCGACCGTATCGCCGTATGTTAAAGTCGGCGGTACGTTCGATGTCACTGTATCGTCCATGGGCGACGCCAAAAGCATCGAGGACGGGACGCTTCAGGAGGTGCTGCTTTTCAACGCCGATGAGTTATTGTACGGCAAGGCTATGGGTGCAATCAGTATTGGCGGCGCAAATAAGGACTACAGCGGCGGCGGTGGAGTGGTCGAGAATGCCACTCTTGTCGGTGTTGTGCCCGGCGGAGGTATTCTTGAGCGCGATATACCCACACTCGGTATGGATGAGCATATGGTGACTCTCACGCTGAGAAATCCTGATTATACGACCGCATACCGTCTCGCATCTTCGATCAATGACTTTTTCCAACAGGGGCTTGCCGTTTCGCGCGATGCCGGCAGTATTCAGGTTAAAGTTCCGGACGAATATGTGGAAAATAGCGAGATTGTCAGATTCATTTCGGAAATGGAATCTGTCACATTCAATCCCGACGAAAGGGCGCGGGTGGTCATCAACGAACGCACCGGAACGATTGTCGCGGGTAGCATGGTGACGTTGTCACCAGTCGCGATTATGCATGGGACGCTGTCGCTGACGATTGGCCAGCAGGATCAGCAGCAAGCGGTCCCGAACATGCCGGCTGTACAGGGGGAGGAAGGCGATCGGATGGTATCGTTTGGCGAATCGGTGAACGTCAGTCAGGTTGCGGGTACGTTAAATATGCTCGGCGTTACACCGCGCGACCTTATCGCGATTTTTCAGGCGTTGAAAGAGTCCGGTTCACTTCGGGCCGAACTAGTCATTATGTAAGGCGGCAAAGAATGGAATTCATATCGGAAATCTCAGAACAAAGCACGACAGCGATGAGCAGCCTTAAAGAACTCAGACCCGATGCCGAAAAGTTTGGACCAGTTCGGAACACCCCGTTCAGGACCTCGAACATCATTGACAGAGAAGCAATCGAGGCAAAGAAGACTAAACTTCTCAAGGCGGCGAAAGATTTTGAGGGTATTCTGGTGAAAGAAATCCTGAAAAGCATGCGCTCGACACTGACTGAAGGGGGTATGTTCGGAACCGGTGCTGCGGGAGAGATTTACAGCGATATGATGGACGATGCGATTGCGCAGAAAGTATCTGCGCGGGGCGATATGGGATTGGCGGAAATCATATACCGTAAAATGGTGAAGAGCATCGATCCCAATGACGGGCTAAAAATACCCGGACAAACCGAAAACATCATTAAAGAATATTCCGGAAAATGACGATATATATAGATACAAAGGTCAAAAGGAGGAGAGTCAATTGGAACTGGAAAATCTAGTTGTAGAACTGAAAGATTTATTGAGACGAGAGATACAGTCGTTCAATATAATCGTTGAACTTCTGATTCTCGAGGAAAAAGGGCTTATCGAGTGCGATAATAATCTGCTTGTTCATGTGCTCGAACGCGAAGAAGATGTCTTTTCGAGTATCGCATGCCTTGAGAAAAGCCGCACCGAAATAATTGAGAAAATCTGTCTTCTGACCGGCGAAAATCCCGATACGCTCACCATCTCGAAAATTGCAGAGCGTGTTGACAATCCTCTGAAAAAGGAATTGTTTGAAACGGCGCATGTGCTTTCTCAGATCAATGAGGATCTGAAACAAAAAAAGATCACGAACAATGTGCTCATTAAACAAGGCGCTATGATTGTCGAGGGGAATATCCGATACATTCTCAAGGAATTCGGAACCGAAGTATGTGGAGATGATACATATACCTCAAATGCGAATGCAGCAAAACTTTCCGGAAGCGTTCACGTAGACGGAAGATTGTGAGATAAACATGGGAAACCTCTTTTACGGGATAAATATAAACAGAAATACGCTTAAAGCGCAAACCGATGTTATGAACACGACCGCGCATAATATCGCGAATGCGAATACGCCCGGATACTCGCGTCAGACGGTCTCGCTATCAGCGATCGACGATTCGAGTCGGGGCGCACTTAGGACCTCCCCGACACTTAAGGTCGGTTCGGGAGTTGAATCTACGATGGTCTACCGATCTCGGTTTGAGTTATATGACGGCATATTCCGTAAAGTGAACCAGGGGCTTAATTACGACCAGAAAACAGAGGAAATGATGCATCAGGTCGAGCTATTGTTCGACGAACCCTCCGACAGAAGTCTCGGCGGCATTATCAACGATTTCTTCAACGGGTGGCTCGATATTTCCAATGCACCGCAGGACATCGCTGCCCGTCAAAGCCTTCACAGTGTTGCAACAGAAATGGCCGACCGGCTCAAACGGATTTACAATTCCCTGATCGGGCTTCGTGACGATGTGAATAATGAAATTGTCGCCGTACCGAAACAGATAAACGAAATTGTTCGCGAGATCACCGATCTGAACGCGGCGATATTCAAATCCGAGGCACAGGGCGGTCCGGCAAACGACCTCCGCGATAAACTCGATCTGCTGGTCGATGAGCTTTCAAATTTCGCGAGTGTGCGAACGGTGAAAAAGGATAACGGGTCTACGACCGTTCTTATTGGTAACATCGTTATGGCAGAACGCGAGGCCTACACTGAACTCTCGACAAGAAATGAGGTGTTGGAGGACGGAAACGTCCGCACCACGATTTTTACGGATGAAGGGCTCGAATTCGAACCGATTGACGGTATGCTGGGCGGACTGATCAATTTCCGCGATAATGTTGTTTCGGAACTGCTCTCCGATCTCAATAAACTTGCCGAAGCGATTGTGACGACTATCAATTTCGAGCACCAGATCGGTTATGGGCTTGACGGTTTGAAAAACCGGGATTTCTTTAATCCGAATACTAAATACGCATTCAATATGGAGCTTTCACGCGATATAGACGATGTATCCCATATCGGCGTTTCAATTGATGGGACTCCCGGCGATAATACGAACGCGTTCAATATCAACGGATTGAAAGACCAGCGCGTTGTCGACAACAAGTACTCCATAACCGAATTCTATAACGGATTTATCGCAAATCTCGGCGTTATCGCCAGAGAAGCGAAATCGAGCAGAATCAACGGCGAGCTTCTGGTGACACAGATGAACAACTCGCGGGAAAGCGTTAAAGGTGTTAGTGTCGACGAGGAATTGGTGATGATGATTCAATCGCAACATATCTATCAGAGCGCGTCAAGATTGATACAAGTTTTCGATCAAATGATCGAAGAAGTATTGAATATTCTTTAGCTTAGATAACTGATCACGGAGAATGGCAATGAGAGTTACCGATAGGATTTTACAGAATAATCTGCTTTCGAATCTGGTATTCAGTTCGGAAAGGCTTTACGATGCTGAAACGAAAGTACTGACCAATAAAAGTGTTAATAAACCCTCTGACAATCCTGTCGATGCAATGACATCGATGAATATCAGAACAAAACTCGACGAAATCAACCAGTACCAGCGGAATATTGGCCGGGCAAAAGTTACTCTCGATAATACCGAAAGTCAGGCCATTCAGCTTGCCGAAATTTTTCAGCGGCTTTCCACTCTGACCGTACAGGGCGCGTCGGATTCATACGGTGTATCCGATAAATTGTCGATTGCCGGCGAGGTAAATCAGCTTGTGGAACAGTTATACAATATCGCAAACAGCAGATCGGAATCGTCATATGTTTTTGGAGGTACTCATAACAATGTTGCTCCTTATCAGGCTACATATGACGCTAATGGTGAAATCACATCGATAAAAACGACCGGTTCCGGCGGTGACATTGAAAGTATGATCGGCGACCGTATCAGAATTAAGATTAATGTAAACGGTGAAGACCTGTTTGAAAAAGGACAAAATCTTTTTGATATTGCAATAAAAATCAGAGACGATCTCCGCACCGGCGATTCTGAGGCGCTCAACCAGGATTTAGGCTTTCTGCAGGACGGTTCGGAAAAGATTTATAACGTGCAGGCGTCTCTCGGCGCCAGAGTGAAACGTGTACAAGCGGCAGAAACCCGTGCCGAATCGGACGAAATAAGCTATACAGAATACCTTTCCGCTACTGAAGATATTGAAGCGTCGGAAGCGATTATGAACTACCAGATGGAGCTTTTAACCCTTCAGGCATCACTCGAGGCGGGCGCACGTCTGCTTCGTCCGAGGCTCGTCGATTTTCTCCGTTAAACGATCTTTAATAGTGGTCAAAACGGTTTCCTCTTAATCTAAAGAATTCCTCGACGCTTGCGTCGGGGTAAAACAATGATTGTATTCATGTGTCAAACAGCCCCTTTCCCGCCTCTGGCTCTGCGTTTCCCCAGTTGGGGGCAACAAATGAGGGTGATACAATTATTTCCTTGCCCCCTTTGGGGGAAAGGTGTCACGAAGTGACAGAAAGGGGGCTGCCTTTGATACCTCGACCCTTGGGTCGGGGTAGTTCATTGCGGTGTCAGCAATATTAATTCCAAGATATCGTTTGACGTTATACCAGCACGTCCTTTCTCCTCGCATGTTCAGTAATAAAATATATTGACCGCCGCGTGAATATGCCCCATATTTACTCCATGAAAAGATTAAAGTCCCTGACAAACCAGTCGAAACACTCTCCGCTTATAAAACTGACCCGGTCGCTTCTCAGAAAAGTCAATAAAGCCATCAATGAATTCGGGCTCATATCCGAGGGAGACCGTGTATGCGTTGCCGTGTCCGGTGGGAAAGACAGCCTGTCGCTGTTACATCTTCTCATCGAACAGCGTCGGTTTTTTCCGATGAATTATTCCGTCGACGCGATTCATGTTGTGTCCGATTACGATGACGATGCCGCTGCGACAAAAGCATATCTCAATAAACTTTCCGAGACAAGCGGCGTTTCGTTTGCATTCGAGGATATTATAGTCACAAAGGATATGGACGGAAATGACTGTACACCGTCGTGTTTCTGGTGTTCCTGGAACCGGAGAGAAGCGCTGTTCAAATACTGCGCCAAGCATGGATACGACAAACTCGCCCTTGCGCATCATTTCGACGATGTGGCGCAGACATCGCTGATGAATCTGTTCTATCATGCCAATCTGGAAACGATGCTTCCCAGTCGTTCGTTTTTCGACGGTAAGTTCGATGTGATACGCCCGCTTTTTTATCTTCGGGAGCGAGAACTGGTCCGGCTGTCGAAAATGGCCGGTTTTACGGTGACAACATGTGAATGTGAATATGCGGAGTCCGGAAAACGTAAAGTCATGAAAGAGCTTGTGCGTTCATTGACCAAAGAAGCGAAATACCTCCACAACAATATCTGGCAGGCCTCGAAAAAATGGCACGAGACATTCGACGAACGCCCGTGCCATCAGGATCCGCGAGACGGTTGAACAAAGCTGAGAATATGTCCCTCTCCATTATTTCCCCAGCGATACGCCAAGAGAAGTAATAAAATCGAGCGGCTCTACAGTCAAAAGATTCTGCTCGTTACCATGCAGGAACTCCTCGGTACGGTTGTCAATTTTGATATGCGGATTTTGGTGAATAAGATAGAGGATGAAATTCCTGAGCGAGTTCATTGTCGTATTCCGGCGAACATTGGGGAATTGATTGTATCTGATCGTGTCAACATTGAGAAGAAGCGGCCGTTCCGTCTCTTTCAGGAAGAAAACGATGCGGAATACGATCTCATCGTTCTCTTCCTCGGAAAAGACCGACACCAGTTCGATTTCACTGATCGAAATCCGGCTGATATCGGCTCTGCTGAAATTCAGATCGTTCCCGGCTGAAACGATCGAGGGCGCTGTCATCGGCGAAAAACGCAGTTCCCGGCGCATACGTTGCGGGGAGATAACTTGCAGGTCAGAGGGAATTGGATATTCGCCGTCGGCCGGTGCGGCAGGCGCTTCGGTCTCCGGTTCGACCGGCGGCTGTTCACGGTGATATGCTGTTTCCGGCGGCTGAGCGTTTTGGATCTGTGCAGGTTCGATGGTGCAGAGCGCGCCGGCTTTTTTAAAAGCAGCCTGATATTTCAGCGCCGTATTGCGATCGATGTTTTTTCGTACCGTTACCGGATTGCCGCTGAACAGACGCTCGACTTTTTTGTCAGGCGCGTTGAATAGTATGGCAATATTCTTTTTAACCGTACCGGTGTCGAATCCCTCGGCGATCACACCGTGAAATACCAGATTGTAGGTACTATCTTCCATAGCTGATCCCGGGCGGGTATTAACAATAAAGGCTTCACATACCCTTTTCAAACAATGTCAGCGCTTCGAGCAGATTATAATCACCCCATATCAGCGCGGTATCGGACTGAGGATCATTCGGTGTTTTCCATGTGGCATGGTCGAGAATCCCGTTCGACGATTCACCGTCCGCAAGGTAATTTTGGCAAAGGGACGACAAAATATCGAGCGCCGCGCGTGAATATCGAGCGCTTCGCGCATCGTCCGTCTCGACACGCGCAAGCTGGAACAGTCCCGCCGACGCGATGGAGCCGGCCGAGGTGTCGCGTATCGTATTGGGGATGGCCGGATCGCTGAAATCCCAGTACGGCACATGATCCTCCGGGAGCAGCCCGATGAAACTGTCGGCGACTTTCCGGGCAGCCTCGAGAAACGCGGGATTGCCGGTATATTCGTATGCCGCCGCGAAACCGTAGAGCGCCTGTCCCTGACCGCGCGCCCAGGCAGAATCCTTGTTCAGACCGCAGAGCGTATCGTGAGCGATAACCGCGCCTGTGTCGGGATTGTAATCGACAACCTGCACCGTGGTACCGTCCTCGCGGATATGGTCGCGGATTGTATTCAGTGCATGCGTCTCGGCGATGCGCCGCCATTCGGGATCGCCGCCGTTTTCAGCCGCCCAGAACAGAAGGCACAGGTTCACCATCGTGTCGATAAGCACAGGGTAACGCCACTGCTCCATGTCGTTCGCTTTGATGAAACCGACCGTTTCGCTGTACCGCGAGGCGAGCGACCGCGCGGACTGAATAAGCGCCTCGCGGTAGTGTTCGCTGCCGGTCAGAAGATAACCGTTCCCATAGCTGGAAAACATCTTGAATCCGTTATTGTGATTGGAAGTTGTGTACTGTTCCTTTTCCATGCCCGCGGTCCATTTCTCCGCGTATGATTTCCATTTCTCCTCGCCGGTATGACCGTACATATACCAGAGACAGCCCGCGAAAAATCCGCTCGACCACGCGCTGCTGTCCGTTGTTTCCCAGAGGCCGTCCTCATTGACATAGCGGGGGAACAGATTGCCGTCTCCGATCTGATCGACGGTTTTTTCGAGCTGAACGGCCGCGAATGCGAAATACGGTTCTGCTGAAAATGCCGCGGCGGGGCTAATATCGGTTTCGGATTCCGGGGATGCGCATGATAATACCAATACGGGAGCCGCGAGTATTATAGCCGCAAGATGTAATATACGTGTGTTCATAAATGATCCGCCTTGTGTTTGTAACCTATTCTCACAGGATTATTTCGATTCATCCTCGTCGCCGGTCGGCTTCCCGCGCCAGTAGTTTGCAAGCGCCGAGCCGGAAATGTTCATCCATTTTCCAAATACGATCGGCGCAAGCGCGGCATCCTGACTGCCAAGCGCATCGATGGCGAGCCCCATGCCCAGACCGCCGTTTTTCAGTGCAACCTCGATGGAAAGGGTGCGGCTGTCGCGCACTGAAAGCCCGATGGCGCGGCTGACCCAGTAGCCGAAAATATAGCCGAACAAATTGTGAAGGGCGGACGCCAGAATAAGCATAAGCCCGACCACCATGAGTTTGTCGCGGTTCAGCGCGACAACGATGGTGACAAAAAGCAGAATCGAGAGCATTGATACTCTCGGCAGAATTCTGTTCATCCAGTCATCGGGGCCGTTGGCCGCCGCGACGATGACTTTGGCGAAAGATACGATAGCGGTCAGGCTGAATCCGAGGATGAGTCCCGGTTTCAGTACCGCGATTGACGCAGGAAATGCCGACGGAATTGTCGCTGCGGTCAATGCCGCTGCGAGCACGGCGATGCCGATTACCGGCGCCGGTCTTTTCAGCCAGTCCGCCTTCCCGTAGAGAATCTTGTTGCAGATTAACCCGGCCGAAATGGGGACAATAATCAGGTTGAAACTCGACATCATCATCTTAAAAAACGAGACCTCAAGGAGTTCCCCGGCGAACAGTTTCATAAGCGCGGGTGTCACAACCGGAGTCATAAGAGTCGCGAGTGTGGTCACACTCACACTCAACGCGACATTACCTCCCGCGAGGAAGGCCATGACATTGGACGCCGCGCCGCCGGGACATGCGCCAATCAGGATAACGCCGACTGCGATCTCGGGCGGGAACCGGAGCAGTTTCGCCACCAAAAGACCGAGAACCGGCATGATAGTAAACACCATAGCCGTGCCGATAAGAATCCCTTTCGGGCGGCTGAACTCTTTCATAAAATCGCCGATACTCAATTTCGTTCCCATGCCGAACATGATAAGCTGAAGCATGGGGATGACAATGACTTTCGTATTAAATCCCCAGTTCGTGAAAAGCCATGGGAAATACATCGCGGCCGCGAGAAATGCAAATACCCAAAACGTAAACGAACTGCCTTTAAACCGCGGATTATATCTTCCGTAAAGGGCGCCGGCAATGAGCGCGGCAACCATCGGGATCCCGGCATCGTCAATGTTGCCTGTTGCAATCATCACAGCAGTAATAACACCGCCCAGTATTCCGGCGGCAAGAAGGACGTTTGCGGTGCGTGTCGATTTCGGTTGTGTTTGATCTGCCATATCTTCACATTCCTCGCTCTTTTATGAATTAGCTAATAGGGCTATCCGCTTGACTCCTGTATATACCATATCATGTAGTCTATTACTTTAATTCCATGCCATATATAGTGTTTACGAGAGTAAACCGTATAGCCCAATAAGCTAATTCGCTTATCGAGATAACTCCGCACATAATCGATAAGCGCTTGAACTTTTACAGACGATGATAGTGTAGGGGTTTGATTAATCAAACTTCAATATATGCTATAACAGTTTCAAAAGTATAAAGAAATAATAGACATGATTTACACGATTATCAAGATGAAACCGATAGTAACAAAAAATCTGTAAATTTTTAATCTTGAATTCCCCGATGCTTGCGTCGCGGGATGTATATCATTCGAATCTTTACCTTGTATTGCCGGGCACAAGCGAGGCAACGTGATACCCCGACCCTTGGGTCGGGGAGAGTTCATTTCCTATTGTTTTACATAAGCGGAGGTAATGAATACGCTCCCCGTGCATAATCAATTAATGTACATCGGAAAAACACCGAACGCAACCCAAGTTTGCACACGGCGGAGATATTTAGCGATTTCCTGATGATAAAGAAGAAAATAAGCCCAAAATAATTTGACCCCCCTCGGCTTCGCCGTGTCTCCCTTACAAGGGGATGAAAGACAGGGGGGTCAAATTGAAAAAATGAACCGAATAAGCACATTATATCAATGTAAAAACATATTTATACTTTAGGCCGCGGTTCCCGCTGGCTCCAGAAGTTTGCCAGAGTCGAACCCGAAACATTCATCCATGTTCCGAAAATCAGGGACGCAAGCGCAGCACCCTGACTCATGAGCACATCGTATGCAAGGCCGACACCGACGCCGCTGTTCTTGAGACCGACCTCGATGGTGAAAGTCCTCACATCGGCATCGCTGAGACGCATCGCTTTCGCCGAACTGTATCCGAGGATAAAGCCCAGGAAGTTGTGGGCAATGACCGCGACAAACAACGCGGGGCCGATACTCAGCAGGGTTGCCTTGTTATGAGCGGCCACGATGATAATATAAAGCATGATCGAGGTGAGAGAGAGTTTCGGCAGCACCAGTTCCATCCAGTTGGCCGGGCCGTTTGCACGGTCGACAAGCATCTTGACAAACGAGACAACCGCAACCGCCCAGAATACCAGCACAAGACCGGACTGGAGCGATTTAACCGTTTCCGCAAACGGTATGAAGATCAATGCAAAACCGCCAATAAAGCAGAGAATGGAGAGCATCACCAGATTACCTGCTTTCGCAAACCACGGAACGTTGCCGTAAAGAATTTTGTTGCAAATGAGTCCGGCGCCGACCGGCACGAAGATCATATTGAGAATACTCAACATCATATTTAATACCGGAACATCCATTAGCTCACCGGCAAAAACCTGCATCAAAAGCGGTGTCAGGAACGGCGAGACCAGTGTCGCGAGGGTCGTGATACTGAGTGCGAGGGCGAGGTTGCCTTTCGCGAGATAGGTCATGACGTTGGACGCCGCGCCAGCAGGACATGCACCGATGAGAATAATACCGGCTGCAACTTCTGCCGGGAAGCTGTATACTTTAATAATGATGATCGC
This sequence comes from uncultured bacterium, assembly GCA_964497605.1. GTDB lineage: Bacteria > Latescibacterota > Latescibacteria > Latescibacterales > Latescibacteraceae > Latescibacter. Next base: position 11,218 of record CAZCDQ010000003.1, on the reverse strand, counting down.
GGCAAGCGGCATCATAATGTAAATAAGCGCCGTGCCTACAATCACTTTCACCGGTTTCGAGAATTCGCGGACAAAATCTCCGAGATTCAGCTTCGTCCCCATGCCGAACATGATAAGCTGTACGGACGGTACGATAAGTACTTTGGTGTCGAAACCCCAGTCTGTAAAGAACTCGGGGAAAAACAGCGTGAACGCCACGAACGCAAAAATCTCAAATGTAAAGAACAAGCCTTTCAGCTTTTTGGTATACTTCACGGTGTATGCAAGTGCAAAAAACAGAGTGAAAAGTACCAGCCCCGAGATCGGAAGCTGTCCGCTTCCGAACGACACAAGCAGTATTTCAGCGATGATCAGCATGATTGCCGCGCCGAAATACATCTTGCTTTTGGTTGCATCTATCATTTAATACATCCTCCTTGTGATCACATACGATTATAAGTAGTAATCTTGCTGAACGCTTTGTTTATTATGCCGAGGCATCCTTGAATTTTGCGATGATATCGTCGGCCGCCGGCGAAACCGGTGCTGTTGACATGGGCGGGCTGTTCAGCGCAAAGAACAACAGCGGTTCGTCTCCCAGTACATGGATGGCGTGCGGGGTACCGATAGGTGCGATCGCGACATCGCCGGTCGAGACTTCCTTGATCTCGTCGCCGGTCATGACTTTCGCCCGTCCGCTGAGAAAGATATATACTTCAACACGGTCGTGAACATGCGGTGTAACATCGTCCCCGCCGGGTTGAAGAGTCGCAAAATGGACACTCATTTCCGGCATTAAATCCTTACCATCCAGACCTGCCGAAAGAAAAACGGGTTTCTCCAAAGCCTGAAAATCGCTGATTTTTTTGATTGGCATTTTAATTCTCCTCTTTTTTATTTACTTATCGTTTAACTTTCTTTCAAATGCTTCAGACCGAGCATCGCGGCACCTTTCATGGATGACTGCTCCTCGAAGACATACTCTGTGTCGCACATCCATTTCTTCTTTGCCTCGATCAGTGTCGGATCGACTGCGCCTCCGGTCACGTGGATAATATCTTTCAGCGTAACTTTCTTCGATATTTCGTCGAGATGAAGTTTCTGATATTCGCACAAGCCGCGGACAAGCGCGGCTAAAATTTCCTCGCGGGTAGTCTCCATGGTGAGCCCCAAAAATTCGGCTTTCAGCGGTTCAAGAGAGTAGCGCGATCCCATCAAAAACGGTGTATATGTTACTGCTGAATCACGGTCGAGCCACTTTTTCACCGCATTCGGCATGAAATCTTGATAATACTGGTCGGGTGTCATTTCACGGCATAGAAGTTCCCTGAACCACTCGAACGCTTTCCCCTCGGCATTCATAACATATAGGGTAAGCCAGCGATCGGGTATGACATGTGCACGGATATTATAATTTCTCGAGGGATAGCATTTTCCGAGACATACAAGGTTAATCTCACAGGTACCGTTGACATTGACCACATCGCCGGGCTCCTTGATGCCGATCGAATATGCCGCAAGCACCGCGTCATTACCGCCGATTACAACAACGGGTTCCTTTGTCAGTCCGAGTTCTTTTGCGAGATCGCTTTTCACTCTTCCCGGGCTTTCGTATCCGAGCATAACCTGGGGAAGCTGATCGGTAGAAATCCCGAATGTTCCGGCGATTTCTTCGTTCCATGTCAGATCGTTTTTCACCGTATTGTAAAGTGCACTGAGGGATGCCGAAGACGGATCGATGGCAAATTCTCCGGTCAGCCATTTTGCGAAGAACGTGTTGGAATGACCGAAACACGCCGCTTTTTCGAAAATGTCGGGATGATTGTCCCGCACCCAGAGAATGCTCGCCAGCGAGCAGCCGCCGGCAACCGGCATATTGCTTGTTTCATTCATCAGTTTGTCCATACCGATCTTATCTATGATCTCGGCCGCCTGTTTCCGCGACCGCTGGTCGAGCATGAGAATTGCCGGATAAAGTGCGTTTCCGTCCGCATCCATGGTTGTCATACCGGGTGTCGTTCCAGAAATAGATATTGCCTCAACATCTCCCATCAGATCGGCCATTTCTTTACAGCCGTTTCGGAACGCAGCCTGCCATTTCTCAGGCTCGATATCGCTGAACAAACCGTCGTTATAGGTATTTATGGGATAGCCTTCAGCATACTGCCTGACAAGTTTGACAGAATCGCCATCCTCCTGAAACACTCCCATTTTCATGCCGGTCGTTCCGACATCGACTCCAATAATCAACATAATGATTCCTCCAATCGCGTTAAAATGATTCCTCCAATTGCGTTATCTTTTTGTCATATTAATAACAATAGTCAATCATTAATCTTTCTTTGATTCGATCAAACATATCCGATTCTACAACAACCCCATATCTGTCAGGATACTTTTCAAAACCTCGCGTTTCTCATCGGAGACACGGCCGACCGGCTTACGGCACGGTCCCGCGGGAAGCCCCTGCATCATCATCGCCTCTTTTACCGTGACCGGAAACGTACCCGCCGAGAAATACTCGCGCAGCGGGACCAGTCTGTTCTGTTTGTCCCATGCGGCCTCGATGTCTCCTGCGATAAAGTCGTTGTAAATTCCCACGACAATGTCGATTGCCGCGTTTGAGGTTGCCGCTACAGCACCGTCGATACCGGAAAGAAGCGCCGAGAGAATGAGCTGATCGCGGCCGATGAACACACTGAAATAATCCGGACATACTTTTTTGTACTTCAGTGTCATCGACAGATCGCCGCTGGAATCTTTGATGCCGACAAGATTCGGCGAGTATTCGCAAATCTTTGCGACAGTTTCCGGCAGAATATTAAGATGGGTCCGCCACGGATTATTATAGATAATGACAGGAATATCGACCGCGTCGATAATGTCGCAGTAGTGGCGGTACAATTCGTCCTGGTTCGGGCTGATATAAAACGGTGTGATGATTGTCGCAATATCCGCACCGCCCTCTTTTGCCGCTTTTGTCATGTTGATAACCGCGCGGGTCGTCGGGGCGCCGGTACCGATAAGCACCGGAACTTTGCCGTCTACTTCTTCAAGGGTCAGTTCGAGCAGCCGAAGCTTTTCGTCAGGTGAAAGCGCGTGGCCTTCGCCCTGTCCTCCGCAAGTGAAAATACCATAGGCGCCGTGATCGAGAAGGTGATTGACGATTTGACGGTATCCACTCTCGTCAATGCTTTCGTCCTCGTTGAAAACTGTAACGACCGGAGTAATGACTCCCTTTAAATCGAATTTCATGGTTGGATTCTTCTTTCAGAAAGGGTGAGTGTTTTTATCGTATCAGTCGGACCAGCTGAAGCGGGTATAAAAAGGGGAACCCACGTCGGAGCCCCCCTCATAGGAGTCCGTTATTTCAACGGGTATGTCAGGCCTGTCATATTCGTTCTGATTTTGTAAATATGTGTGGCGCATGTCATATAAATAGTATCGAGATTCTCGCCGCCGAATACTGCGCTCACCGGCCTAATGGGCGTATGAACAGTGCCGATATAATCGCCGTTCGGTGCGAATATCTGAAGACCCATGTTTGTGGCGACATATATGTTACCCTCGGTATCGATGGTCATACCGTCAGCGCCGGAGGTAACCGTTTCTGCCCATCTGTCCTCCGGCATCATATGCAGTTTCGCAAATCCGCGGCCGTTCGACAGGGTGCCGTCCTCGTTCACATCGAATGCAACGACATAGTTGCCGTACGGCAGGTTTCGTGTGTTGGAGATATAGCATGTTTTGCCGTCAGGGCTGAGCAGAATGCCATTTGGTTGTCCCATATCGCCGTGTGGAACCACAAGGATGACCTCACCATCCGGCTTGCGGTAATAGACTGCTTTGCCGGGCTGTGTTTTTTCAAGCCCCGGAGTGAACTGCGGGTCGGTGATATAAATGCCGCCCTTAGCATCGATGGCAATGTCGTTAGGACCGTCCAGGGCAACGCCGTTCCATTCGCTCGCAAGGGTTCGCACTATTCTCGCATTCGGGTCCATTTCAAGGACGCGGTGATCGAACATGTCGCAGACCACAAGATTTCCGTTTCCGAACGTCATGATGCCGTTCGTCTGCATGTTCCGGTTAATAATCCTAAGCGATCCGTCGCGTTCAATACGGATCATATTGCTTTTCTCGGGACTGCCTGAACTCCAGTCGGCAGCAAACCACATATTCGAGAAATACAGCCTGCCATCCATCCACGCCGGGCCCTCAGTAAAGTTCAGATAGGGTTCGCTGACTTCTCCGTTATGAACAAGCTCGACTTCAGCATCTTCGGGGATGATACGGTGATATTGCGTCATTCGGTCTTCGGTTTTCTCGATAAAGTCGGGCCGCGGCGGCCAGAACACATCGAGAATGTCGCACCCTTGGGCGCCGTACACACCGCGATGAACCATGCCGCCGGGGAGATATGCGATATCGCCGGGCTCCATGCGAGTCGTAGTGTCCATGATCGTTTCGTCGATAAATCCACCGAGCACGATCATAAGCTGTTCTTCGGGATGCTCGTGATATGGGGATACTCTGCCGGGATCGACGTTCAGGAAGCTGCATTGCGCACCTTCACCCCATATCATCCGTGAATTCGCAGTCCGTTCCTCACTGAAATTGGTAAACTGCACATCATAGAAATTGTAGACAACATTCGGTGTAAAATTATATATCGAGGGATAGTTTTCCTCGACATGCGTCGTCGGCACGACACCGCCGGCTTTTTGGATATAGTCGTCTCTGACCGGCCAATAAATCTCGAGAATCTCAGCGCCTTCATCGCCGGCGATGACCTCGTTATCAGCACCTTTCTGAAGAAACAGAAAATCCTTATGCGGTGTGGCAGTCCAGTTTGTTTTCTTGACATAGGACTCCATGGTGACAAAACCACCGTTCACACGCTGTTCGACCGAACCGCTCCAGACGACCATAATCCGCTCGGAGGTAAGCGTTTCACGCGGAATGTTAGCGTTCGGCTCGAACGTCATCCAATTGACCATGACACCTTTGCCCCAATACATTTTGCCGGTCACACCCGATGCGATCTCGACTGCGGGCAGTTCGCTTTTTTTATAGACTTTACCAGGTTCGAGATTCGGTTCTACACCGGTTTCAGGAATATCGTCGCGTGTTCGGATTTCGACCCCCTGTTCGGCAATGACTTTATCATTCAAAGATTTCCATTCTGGTCCGCCTCCGCAGCCTGCGGAAACGAAAACGAAAATAAATAGCGTGCTAAGAGTTGTGGTGCAGAGCGTTAATACGCTGCCTCGCGGAACAAATCTGGACATTTTTTTACCTCCTGAGCATGGGCTGAAATTTCAACTTAGGTATTGCATATACATTCAATATGGTTATCTTACGTAAATAAAAAAATTGCCTGGATATATGCAAATAAAATTTTAAAAATCGGCGCAGATTTACACAATAAACCGCGGTCTTTTATTATAGGCTTCTAACATATAATTCGCAAGAAATATTATCAAATATTTTGAAAATCGTATCGAATGAGATTTAAATTATGGAAATTCGTCCCAATGTCAACCGCCAAATAAAGCAGCGTAAAATACACATAAACTGTAAAACGCTTTTCACAATTGCATTGCTGACATTGGTTGCGACGGTTTTTGTGTATCCACACAATGCTTGCGCGGTCGAAAGAGATACGTACATATCGAATACGGCGGGACCGGGACGGTTCGCGCTTTCCTCGATGGGGCAGTCGGCGCCGCTGGTTGCAAGTCCGGATGACTACTCCGGGGTCATCCGTGTGATGAACATTCTTGGTGAGGACATCGCCCGTGTTACCGGTAGCGAGCCGCAGATCGTGACCGGTGCGGTTCCCGAGACGGAACGCGCAGTGCTCATCGGCACCATAGGAAAAAGCCCACTGATTGAACGTCTGATCGCCGCAAAAAAAATCAGCGCGGTGGGAATCGCAGGAAAATGGGATACTTTCCTGATTCAGGTAGTGGAAAAACCGTTCCCCGGCGTCGATCAGGCGCTTGTTATCGTCGGGAGCAACAAGCGGGGCACCATGTATGGGATGTTCGATATTTCAGCGCAAATAGGAGTGTCGCCGTGGTACTGGTGGGCCGATGTTCCGACCGTGCGCAGGACCGAACTGCATGTGGTGCCCGGACTTCATACGGACGGCGAACCGAAAGTCAAATACCGGGGGCTGTTCCTCAATGACGAGATGCCGGCGTTGGGCGGTTGGGCGGATGAAAATTTCGGCGGATTTACATCGGCATTCTATGAGAAATTTTTCGAATTGCTTCTCAGGATGAAAGCGAATTATTTCTGGCCGGCGATGTGGGTGCCGCGGATGTTCTATGTGGACGATCCGCGCAATCCGGAGCTTGCCGACGAGATGGGAATTGTGGTGAGCACGACCCATCACGAGCCAATGATGCGCGCCCATGCGGAATGGCAGGAGGGCGGTCACGGTGAATGGAATTACGAGACGAATGAGGAAGAACTCAGAGAATTCTGGAGAGGCACCGCCGAGCGGATCAAGGATCACGAAGTCTATGTCACCGTGGGGATGCGCGGTGACGGCGACAGGGGGATGTCACGGGATACGAATATCGCACTTCTCGAACGGATCATCGCCGATCAGCGTGAAATCATCGCGGAGGTCACCGGCAAAGAAGTTACCGAGGTTCCTCAGCTATGGGCCCTTTATAAAGAGGTTCAGGAGTATTACGATCTCGGGATGCGTGTGCCGGACGATGTTACGTTGCTTCTCTGCGACGACAACTGGGGGAATATCCGCAAACTTCCGAAACCGGAAGATCCTTCGCGGAGCGGTGGATACGGTATATATTACCATTTCGACTATGTAGGAGGCCCGCGGAACTACAAATGGCTCAACACGAACCAAATCGAGCGGACATGGGAACAGATGAACCTCGCCTACCGTCACGGTGTTGACCGTATCTGGTTAGTGAATGTGGGCGACATCAAACCGATGGAATACCCCATTGAGTTTTTTCTCGATTTTGCATGGAATCCCGATCTCTGGACTGCGGAGCGGTTGCCGGAATATACACGTCTCTGGGCGGCGCAAAAGTTTGGAGAGGAATATGCCGCTGATATCGCCGATATCATGGAGAAATACACGAAGTACAACAGCCGCAGGAAACCTGAACTGCTCGATCCAGACACCTACAGTCTTATCCATTACCGCGAGGCCGAACGAATTGTCGGAGAATACCGTGAACTCGAAATGAAAGCCCGGCGCATATACAATGCCATGCCCAAGGCATACCGCGATGTGTACTATCAGCTTGTCATGCATCCGGTTGAGGCCTGCGCCAACATGAACGATATGTTGGTCACGGTTGGGAAGAACCGTCTCTATGCAGCGCAGGGCCGTGCGATGACCAACAAACTTGCCGAACGAGCGCGGTCGCTGTTTGAAAGGGACGCTGAGATCACCGATTATTATAATCATACCTTGGCCGGCGGAAAATGGAACCATATAATGGATCAAACCCATATCGGATACCGGTACTGGCAGCAGCCGCGTGAGAATTCCCTTCCAAGCGTCGAGGAAATGCATGTTCCCCCGACCGCGGATATGGGTGTTGCCGTCGAGGGTTCCGTTGCATGGTGGCCTGCGGCAGAAAGCGAGGCAAGACTGCCTGAATTCGACCGGTTCGGCAAACAGTCGTATTACATTGAGTTATTCAACCGCGGCCGGGAGCCTTTCGATTATACAATAAATACCGTAGAATCGTGGGTCGAGGTGAACGCCGAAAACGGACGAATCGGGGATGAGAAGCGCATCGAGGTTACAGTCGACTGGGATCATACACCGTGCGGGAAACACCGTGTGCCAATCACTGTCCTCGGTCCGGGCGCAACGCGTGTGATCGTGCAGGCGGTTGTCAATAATTCCTCCGGGAACGTGACCGGATTTGTCGAGACAAACGGCTATGTGTCGATGGAGGCGGTGCATTATTCGCGGGCGATTGAGGATGCGCCGGTCCGCTGGAGAGTTATCCCGAATCTCGGCAAAACGCTGTCCGCTATAACCTCATATCCAGTCACCGCAGACAGCAAACTGCCGAAAGGAACGAATCCGCGGCTTGAATACGACATGCACCTGTTTTCCAGCGGAACGGTTACGGTAAATGTTTATACCTCGCCGACACTGAATTATTACAACAATCAGGGCCTGCGGTACGCAGTGTCCATCGACAATGCCCGGCCGCAGATTGTCACGATCAACGACAGCGCACAAAATAGGGTCTGGGAGGAATGGGTGCGGAACAATATCATTGTGACCGAATCGGAGCATGCGGTCGATAACCCCGGCGGACATGTGCTGAAAATCTGGATGATCGATCCCGGCGTCGTTTTCCAGAAGATCGTGGTCGAAACAGAGGATATCGATCAGGGCTATCTCGGGCCGCCGGAATCGTATTATGGGAACTGATATTGTAGTATGTGAGTATGTAAAAGAAGTATCCGTGACATACGGATAGAAACGGAGAGAATAAATGGAAGAAAGAATTTTTATCGACAATGTCTCCGATATCATGAAAATCCCGGTCAGCAGGAGACTATTTGCACGTAAGCTCGCACTTGGCACAGCGGGAGCAGCGTTCAGCACGCTGCCGTCGTTCGGAAAGGATGTATCCGCTGCAACGGAAGCCGGAGAAAGCACGGTGTCGTGTGTGACCGGAAACGACCGGCGCAGCATGATGTATGAGGTCTTAAAACCGCTGGAGCGCGAAATACGGGAGGGTATCCGCGGCAAGCAGGTCGTAATCAAACCGAATCTGGTGGGCAGCGAGACGTTTCTGGGGATTACTCATCCCGACGCGGTTCGGGGGGTGCTCGATTTTCTGAAACCGCTGTATAAGAGGCAGGTTCAAATCGCCGAATCCACCGGGCGACGGTACCGCGATCTCCCGGGCACGGTCAAACATTATCACTTGTACCGGTATTTCCCGCTTCAGAATGAATACAATGTCAAGCTTGTCGACCTGAACGCGCAGGGATACGAAACGCAATGGCTGCTGGGTGCGAACGGCCACCCGCATGATATCAGAGTGATCGATACCTATCTCGATCCGAATAACTATATCATCTCCCTGAGCCGTATGAAAACCCATAACTGTCTGGTCGTTACGCTTTCAGCAAAAAACATGCTTATGGGATGTCCGCTTGTGGATAGTATCCGTCACGATAAAAGCCGTATGCACGATCCGGGGCTGCGAAATTTCAATTTCAACATGTTTCTGCTTGCCATGAAAGTCAATCCCGACCTTGCAGTGCTGGATGGTCTCGAAAACATGGAGGGAAACGGTCCCAACGGCGGTACTCCTGTCTACCAGAAAATCGCCCTCGCCAGCGCCGATTTTGTGGCCGCCGACAGGATTGCCTGCCAGTGCATTGGTGTCGATTTCGGTGATGTGGGCTACCTGACCTACTGCGCGAACGGCGGTCTCGGTCAGGGCGATCTGTCGAAGATAAAGATCATCGGCGAAAATCCCGCCGACCATGTTTACAACTTTAAAATGCATGATAATTTCCACGGCAGCGAAAACCGTGAAAGCCAACTGAGCTGGAAAGAGGGATATCAGCAGTAGGCATAAACTTTGATCGCTGTATAACATGAAGTTAATGTCTACACAAATTAAATGATGTAGAGACGAACCTGTGTGTTGGTTCAGTTTCTCAACATAATGAGCGATGAGCTAAAACATAGAGCAGCCCCCTGTGGCTGCGCTGCTATTCATAACAGATTTAACCAATAATATTTGAAAAGGAAGATTATGAATAAACCGGCTGGTCTGTTGGCGGTGGATGTTGACGGCACCCTGATAACCGATCATGGAGAAATTACCGACGATGTCTATCGTGCGCTTGAACGGGTGCACAATCTGAATTGGGAGATTATTATTGCGAGCGGGCGCACATTCCCCGCGGCGAAAACGATTGTGGAGCGGCTGCCGTATATACGGTATGCCATTATGAGCAACGGCGCCTGCACGGTGGATATGCATGACTTGTCGATTGCGCATGCCGAACTGCTCGCGGCTGATACGGTATGCGAAGTCATCAGGGTTGCACGGAATTGCGGTGCGGTACCAGCGCTGTACGATCTGAGTGTCAATAATCAGCATGTCTATTTCGACACATTTGACGGAGCGTGCGAACATTTCGAGCGTTATCTTAGAACCGATCCGCGAAGCACCCGTGTCGGGAATGTCGAAGATTATTCCGAAAACATTATTCAGGTTTCCACTGTTGCATCGAAAGAAGTTATTTTCTCACTCCGTGAGTCTCTCGCTGATATTGAAGCAACGGTTATGGTTCTGCCGTTTGAGACGCCTCGCCTCGGCGGAAAAACCAAAGATTTTTGGTTTATCCAGATTGTGAACAAAGATGCGAAAAAGCATATCGCGCTCAGACGGATGCACGATATTCTCGGCATTCCGCCGGGGAAATATGTTGCCGCCGGCGATAATTATAACGACATTGAGATGCTCGCCGATGCCGATATCGGTGTGGCTATGGGGAATGCTCCGGAGGATGTGAAAGAGGCTGCGGATACGGTGGTCGCCTCGAACAACCATTCAGGCCTGGCGCAGATCGTGGACAAGGTTATCCTGAGCGGGAAATACGTTCTCTGATCTGCACACCTGCAACTGCCGCCGGAATAGTGGTGATTATATCCCCGGCAAGCGGAATGAGCAGCCCGGCTTTAATAAGGGTTACAGTATCGATTTCTGCCGCGAAAATCCATTTTTGCGAAATAAGCAGCCAGATTATCCCCGGAACATAAATCCCGGCAAGCCCGGCAAGCATGATAAGATAGGCGGTTACAGCCGATCTCCGCATATTGAACGCGGCGAGGTATCCGGTAACAACGGCGCACAGGGTGAATCCGAGAATATAGCCAAACGTTGGTGAAAGTACATACGCCGGACCGCCGCCGGAGGAGAATACCGGCAGTCCGACCAGGCCGATCGCTGTGTAGAGGATGACCGCAAAGGCTCCCTGGCGGGGTCCGAGGGCATAACCGGTGATAAGCACTGCGACCGACTGGAATGTGAGCGGCACCAGCGAGGTTGGAATCCGTATGAATGCGGAAAGTGAAATCACCGCCGCAAAGAGCGCGGTTATGGTAACATTATGAATTTTCGTTTTCATTTTGTATATTATATATCTCAACTTTCCGACTTAAAAGAAAGTAGCATATTGTCAGAGAATAAATATAAAA
>CAZCDQ010000002.1:21623-51924 GCA_964497605.1 uncultured bacterium | reverse complement strand
CTGAACGTTTCACGGATGTGGACCCCATGGCAAAAGCTGAAGAAATATCGATCCTGTTAAACGGCGGCCCGGCATTTGAAGCCTTGAACAAACAGTTTAAGGGTTTAGCCTTCAGCCGTATATTTGTGAAGTGATAACGTTATGTCGCATTTAAATCATGGCCGTATTCCAAAAGAATATACAACTTATATTATCAGGAAGGTTTATTTTCTTACGGGGCTTTGCTTTCTAACAATTATTTTATTCATCATGGCTGTTTCCTTGGGTGCGGTTCGCGTACCGATGAAAGAGGTATTGCGGGTTTTATCCGGCATGGAAACAGATCCCCGTTTTCAGACCATTATTTACAATATTCGCCTTCCTCATGCAATTGCCGCGCTTTTTGCCGGGGCTGGTCTTTCCGCCGCCGGAACGGCTATGCAGTCCATATTACGAAATCCTTTAGGTTCGCCTTTCACACTTGGAATCAGCCAGGCAGGCGCTTTCGGCGCTGCGTTTGCTGTTATGATACTGGGAACCGGTGTCATGCAATCCACCCAGGTGGGGGCTGTGACAATCGCCAATCCTTACCTTACAACATTTTCGGCCTTTATCGCCTGCATGACGGCATCTCTCATAATAATAGCAATTGCACGCCTCCGGGGAGCAACTCCGGAGGTGATGGTGCTGAGCGGTGTCGCACTCGGTTCACTTTTTTCAGCTGGCACAATGTTCTTGCAGTATTTTGCCGATGACGTCCAACTTGCGGCCATGGTCTTCTGGACTTTTGGAGATGTCGGCCGCGCAGGATGGCATGAGGTCGGCTTTATGGCGGTAGTCGTCATAATCGGCGTGTTTTTTTTCGTGCTCAACCGATGGAATTACAATGCCATCGACGCAGGAGATGAAACCGCTAAAAGCTTGGGAGTTCGAGTGGAAAGAATACGTATGATAGGGATGCTGATGGCATCATTAATGACTGCTTTTATTGTTTCTTTTTTAGGGATCATCGGTTTTGTTGGGCTGATTTGCCCGCATATCGTGCGCCGGGTTATCGGCGATGATCATCGCTTTGTTATGCCGGCCGCCAGCCTGACAGGAGCTGTCCTGCTATTGGCTTCAGATACAGTCGCTCGCCTTATTTTGTCACCTCATGTATTACCCGTTTCCATTCTGACCGCTTTTTTGGGAGCCCCAACATTTCTGTATCTACTCATTCAGGAAAGGAAACGCTGATGCTTAATGTTCAAGATATCAGTGTTGGATACAAAAACGGCCAAGTAGTGTTGAGCGATCTTGGATTCAAATTGGCGAAAGGGCAGATGCTTGCAATACTGGGCCCCAATGGTGCTGGTAAAACAACGTTGTTGCGCTGTATCAATGCCATGATCAAACCCTGGTCAGGTTTAGTTGAAGTCGCTGATGCCAATGTTTTTAACATGCCAGCGGGAGATATTGCCAGGCATCTTGGCTACGTAGCTCAACGCAATGATGCCGGCCGAATGACAACTTTCGACGCAGTATTACTGGGGCGAAAACCTTATTTGCGGTGGAAAGCGGACAAAGAAGACATTGCCAAGGTAGCTGGCGCGCTGAATCAACTTGGTTTAGAAAATTTAGCTTTACGCCATATTGATGAATTGAGTGGTGGGGAATTACAAAAAGTATGCATTGCCAGATCGTTGGTACAGGAACCTAAAGTGTTGCTTCTTGACGAACCAACGAGTAGCCTGGACTTGAAAAACCAACTCGATATATTGAATACAATTAAACGGGTTGTTAATGAACATGAAATCGCCGCCGTGATGACCATGCATGATTTAAATTTGGCTTTCCGTTTCGCTGATCGTTTTTTATTTCTTAAAAAAGGGAAACTATTCACTAATTGTGAAAAAGATCAAATTGATGCAAATATTGTTGCTGCTGTTTACGGTATCCATGTGGATATTCTTCGGCACAAAGGTCAAGTGGTTATTGTCCCAAATCAATATTCAGTCAACCAACAAAAAACCAATAAAGATTATTAGCATTCCCGCATTCTTAAAATGACTGCGAAGCATGATAGCTTACAAAATCACATGCTTTTACAGATTAACGCCGGATGGAGAAAGCTTTTGTAACATAGAAAGTGTTTTTATTGATACAACAAAACAGCGTAAAAAAATCAAAACGCCCGAATTACGGCCTGTAACGACAGAAGACGATTGAGACTGCGTGGAGTTTATGCGTAACCGCCAATCGGTATGTAGTAGTATGTATTATTTATTAAACGATAAAAAAAGCGGTCATGGCGACCGCTTTAATCTCTTTTATTACAAGCACTTATTGTATTGGTAGCGGGAACAGGATTCAAACCTGTGACCTTTAGGTTACAAGACCCACTACAAATCTCCCACCATCTGATCATCAATGTCAAATGCTTTTCTCAATTTTTGAAAACATTAAATGTTATATTTTCGCTGATTGGTGAGACATTACAAAATAATATTAGATAATGGACTCGTTAATTATCTGTATATCCTTGATTCTATTATGGTAGCGGCGCAGGGACTTGAACCCCGGACACGCGGATTATGATTCCGCTGCTCTAACCATCTGAGCTACGCCGCCTCACACAAAACGTATTCTTCAGATTAGAAATATAATATATCGGGGGAAATACGGCAATAACAAAATACGCATTTTATCCGGACTTGTAATGTTTCGGGCTGTGCGATTCAGAATCAATCGAAGAGATCTTTCTGCGACAACCCCATATACGGCAGGCCGAGATGTTTGTAAGCCTCCCTGCCGACCGTCCGTCCCCGTTTTGTCCGCATGAGAAAGCCGGTTTTAAGGAGATAGGGCTCCACAAGCTCTTCGAGTGTATTCACTTCTTCTGAAAGCGTTGCTGCAACGGCCTCAATTCCCACAGGTCCGCCGTTGTAATAATCAATGATGACACTCAGGAATTTACGGTCGAGCGAATCGAGCCCGGCGCTGTCGACACCCTCCATATCGAGGGATTTTTCCGCAATTTCGCCGCTGATCGTGCCGTCCCCTTTCACTGTCGTATAATCCCTGACGCGGCGGAGCAGCCGGTTGGCGATCCGGGGCGTTCCCCGCGAGCGTGATGCAATGATTTTCGCTCCCTCGCTGTCGATACTGACCTCGAGTAGTTTTGCGGACCTGAGCACGATGTCATACATGTCGCGCTCAGGATAGAAATCGAGATGATAGGTGATGCCAAACCGGTCACGGAACGGCGATGATAGCAGTCCGACACGGGTGGTAGCGCCGACAATGGTGAATCGTTTCAACGGCACATTGATTACTTTCGAGAACGGCCCCTTGTCGATCACAAAATCGACTTTAAAATCCTCCATCGCTGGATAGATAAATTCCTCAACCGCTTTCGGGAGCCTGTGTATTTCGTCGATAAAAAAAATGTCGCCGCTGTCGAGATTGGTAAGAATACCCATAAGATCGGCGATTCTTGTAAGGGACGGCCCGGAGGACGTAATCAATTTCGCCTTCATTTCCTGCGAGATGATATGCGCGAGTGTCGTTTTTCCTAATCCGGGAGGACCGTGAAGAAGCATATGTTCCTGGGGTTCTTCACGTGTTTTTGCGGCTTCGAGCGAGATCGACAGCTTTTCGACAATATCCTTCTGCCCGATATATTCGTTCAGTGTTTTAGGCCGCAGACTCCAGGTGAATTGTTCTTCCTCGGGATTTGACGGTTCACCGGTTATAAGTCGTTCTCGTGCCATCTTCCCCTTCGTTCCGTATCGATCGATTCATCAGACTGGATTATATTATACTCTAAAACGGTTCAGGAAATCTGCCTGTTAAATATTTCCTGGATTAGTTCCTCGGCGGTGTGGATATCAGAACGTGAACCGGCGGTGGCGTTCACAATCTTTTTTGCCTCGAGTTCTTCGTATTGAAGCTGCATCAAAATTTCCACCGCTTCACGCTTATATTCCTCCTCGATATCCTCAGTTACATCGGGCACCGGAATATCGTCCTCATTCATGAGCGCGAATTTTGCCACTTTACCCCGAAGCTCGACAATGATTTTCTGCGCGGTTTTAGTGCCGATTTCTGGTAGTTTTTTCAGAACCGCGATATCGTTGAGTTCGATGGCGCGCGCCATCTCTTTGACCGGAATCTCAAGCGACCGCAACGCCCGTTTTACACCTAGCCCTTGCACGGTTATCAGCATTTTGAAATAATCAAGATCGGTTTCGTGTAAAAAGCCCACAAGCCGCGGGAGCAGATTGCCGATCGCGACGCTGCCCTCAACATAGTGCATCGTATGAAAAACAACCTCGCCGCCGATTTTACCGGTCGCCATGAGCCGCTTTTCGACAAACTTGGCAACCATGATCTCATAGGTCACACCGTTCAATTCGACAAGCGCATTGCCGTTCTGAATGTCGGTCAGTTTACCGCACATTTTCGCAATCAAAATAAACCACCGTGGGATACAGCGTTAATATGACAAAACGCCGCAGCGACAGCATCGGTCACGTCGGAACTCAAGTTGATCGTGCCGCAATTCAAAGCAGAGCTAACCATTCTCGATATCTGCTCCTTCGATGCATGACCCGAACCGGTCAGGGACTTTTTGATACGTGTCGCCGAATAGGAATATACCGGGATGCCGGCCTTTCCTGCGGCTAATAACAATACGCCGCGTGCATGCCCCATGATGACCGCAGTTTTGGGATATTTGTAGTTTGAATAAATTTCCTCAACGGCACACACATCGGGATGAAATTCTTTGCAGACATCCTTGAGGCCGCCGTAGAGTTCGTTCAGCCGCTGTTCGAGCGTTTTCGTCCGCGAGCTTTTTATAGCGCCCGCCTCGATTAGTTTCATTGATCCGGCGTCGGTTTCGATAATGCTATAACCGGTTATATTCAGACCTGGATCGATACCGATAACTCTCATTGATCACCCGTCGGCTTCATCTTCCTCGATTTCAGCGTTCGCCCATACCTGCTGGACATCGTCCAGTTCATCGAGCGCCTCGAACAGTTTCAAAAGTGTATTCTTATCTTTATCCTCCACCTCGTGAATATTCTGCGGGATTTTCGCGAGTTCGGCGCTTTCGATCGCAATTTTTTTCTTTTCGAAATATGCCTGGACATCGTGAAAAACTTTCGGCTCGCAGTATACTTCGAACATGGAATCCACTGCTTTCATATCCTCTGCGCCCGATTCGATGACATGGTCGAGCAGGCTCTCCTCGTCCACAACATCCCCGCTGAATGTCAGTAAACCTTTCTCGTCAAACATCCAAGATACCGCGCCGTTCTCTGCAAGCGAACCGTTGTATTTGCTGAAAAGGTGACGGACCTCGGCGACTGTTCGCTGTTTGTTATCGGTCATACATTCGATAAGCATTGCGACGCCGCCGGGACCAAATCCCTCGTAGCTGATTTCTTCGTAGTTCACACCGGGCAGTTCGCCGGTGCCGCGCTGAATGGCTTTTTTGATGTTGTCGTTCGGCATATTGACCGATTTTGCCGATGTAATCGCCGTACGGAGCCGCGGATTCGCATCCGGGTCACCGCCGCCAGAGCGTGCAGCAACCTGAATTTCTTTGATGATGGTATTGAACATTTTACCGCGCCTCGCATCGGCGGCACCCTTTTTACGTTTAATTGTCGCCCATTTGGAATGACCGGACATAATAAAAACCTCTTGTTATTAATAATCTGTTTTAACGTTCGTTGCATGCGGGAGACTATTGCATAATACACACAGCCAGGATAGATTACAAAAGAAAAATGACGTGAATCTACCGGCAGGGGGGATGGAGAGTTTTTGATATAATGTATTTCATGTATTAAAACATCCATAATATCATGCGTTCGACTGTATTTGCTCCCGCATGGTTTCGTAATAATGACCATAGGCCCATATAAAAACAGGGAACCTCGGCGGGAAGTCCCCTGTTTTACGGAATTTATTCTTCTTCCTCTTTATTCGCCTCGATAATCTTCTGCGACACATCGGAGGGTACGATCTCGTAATGCGAGAAATTCCTCATATATGCACCACGGCCGTGAGTGAGAGACCTCAGATGTGTTGAGTACATATACAACTCGGAAAGCGGCACCTGCGCTTTGACAAGCTGGAATACACCTGCCGGTTCCATACCCATGATTTTACCCCGTCGAGACGATATATCGCCCATAACGTCGCCCGTAAATGCATCGGGCACTTTCACTTCGATGTTATATATCGGTTCTAACAGAATCGGTTTCGCTTTCAGAAAGCAGTCTCTGAAACACATGATCGCAGCCATTTTGAACGCTAGCTCTGAAGAGTCCACCGTATGGAACGATCCGTAATATAGAGCAATTTTCAGATCGATAACTTTACTTTTGGAGAGTGGCCCCTCCTCCATTGCTTCCTTGATACCTTTTTCCACCGCGGGAATAAACCGCGAGGGAATTACACCACCTTTGATCTCGTCGGAAAAAACATAACCCTCTCCCCGCGGAGTCGGCTCCATTCGGAAATAAACCTCACCGTACTGACCACGTCCGCCGGTCTGTTTCTTGTAACGGTATTTTTCGTCTGATTTACCGGTGATAGTCTCTCGATACGGTATTTTTGGCTCTTTGATAACGATCTCGACACCGAATTTCCGTTTCAGCATATCGGAAATAACATCGATCTGAAATCCGCCCTGGCCATCGAGAATAATCTGTTTAAGTTCGGGGTCGGTTCTGACTTTAAAAGATGGGTCGATTTCATTCAGTTTCAGAAGCCCCTGAGACACTTTGTCTTCGTCGCCTTTCTCCACTGGATACACAGCAACGTCCATAACCGGCTCGGGATATTCGAGGGGAGGGATGGTCACCTGAAGCTGTTTCGAACAGAGGGTATCGCTCGTTTTCGTATGTTTCATTTTCACAAACGCTCCAAGATCTCCAGCAGAAACTGAGGGGACTTCCTCACGGTCTTTCCCGACCACCGAATAGATCAGCGTTGGTTTCTCGGCTGCCGAATGGGTCACATTGTATATTTCGTCCCCTGCCTTATATGCACCCGAACATACCCTGAACAGCGACAGTTCGCCGATATGCTGCTCGACAATTGTTTTGAAAACAAACATTGAAATTGGTTTATCGTCCGCGCAGACGATATCAACTTCAGAATCGCCTTTTTTTGCTTTCATCGGCGGTATATCCGCGGGACACGGTGCGCTTTCGGCAAGAATTTTTAGAAGAAGATCAGTTCCAACATTCGTGGATGCGTCGGTAAACAGGATAGGAATAAGCGACCTGTTCAGGATCGCCTGCTTGATTCCCGCGCTGACTTCTTCAGGAGTCAGACCTTCATCAAAGAATTTTTCCATGAGCGAATCGTCGCTTTCCGCCGCGGCCTCTATCAGTTTTTCGTGAAGCTCCTCGGACTGGGAGGTAAAGTCGCCTGATAAGTCGCTCACCTTTCCTTTGCCGTCGCCGTCAATATTATAAGTATATTCTTTCATGGAGATAACATCGACGATTTTATTGAGCCCGATGCCGGGATTGACCGGAATCTGCACCGGCAGCGCTTTGATACCAAAACGGTCCTGTACCGATGCAAGAATCTCGGACGCCTTGGAATGCTCTTTTCCGGCACGGGTAATAACAATCATCCGCGGTTTTTCGTATTTATCGCACAATTCCGACGCCGTTTCGGTTCCAACCTCAAGACCGGTAACCGCGTCAACACAGATGATTGCAGTATCGGCGGCTCTGAGCCCTGCGATCACCTCACCGACAAAATCTGGATATCCCGGTGTGTCGATGATATTCATTTTCTTGTCCTGCCATTCGGTCTGCACAAGCGCGCTGCTGATCGAAATCTGTCGGGAAATCTCATCCTCGATATAATCCGATTTTGTATTACCGTCCTCAATTTTCCCCATACGTTTTAGTGCCCCGGTCGTATAGAGCACTGCCTCGGTCAATGTCGTCTTACCGGACGCGCCATGACCGGTTAACACAATGTTTCTGATAGCGTCGGTTTCGTAGACTTTCACCTAATACCCCCCTGCCTGTTCTATTGTTGTTTATTATTTATTTCTAATAGTATTTCAATTCAAAATTGGATGTCGAAATGTTTAACATATTAATATAGTAAAAAGAATGTAAAAAAATATCATGTTTTGTTTAAAATTTCAAAATTTTGTGCATTTATGTTTTAACTACGGTCGTTCTGCCCGAACCCCATTATATCAATCCATCTCGGGCATCTGAATATAAATCGAAGAGATATGGTGTAGTAACGTATATAATGCGGTATCGGTAAACGTATGAAATGTTTCCGTGTAAAGACGAAAAAAAATGGTGCCGAAGGGGGGATTTGAACCCCCACAGGCTCGCGCCCGCCGGTCCCTGAAACCGGTGCGTCTACCAATTCCACCACTTCGGCACTCGTCAGAATACAAATATACTCTTCATGTAATAAACAATCAACACAAAAAATACATTTTCTGTAAGGTTTTCATGTTGTTAGACATAGTAAAAAAACATTGGCATATATGTACGCGGCAACATTGACGGTTTTTCGTCCCGCTCGAACAGGTATGTGAGGATATAAAAATGTGCTGAGGAATCGGAGACGAGTATTATTGATGTTTACTTTCTTCTTGACTGATGACATAGGATTGGAACTCACGGATTTTTACATTGTCCTCGTTAATGCGTTCAGACAGGATGTGGATGACCTTTCTCATGATGTCCAGTCCGAACAAGCTGTCTTTATCTATCAGCTTATCGATATCGGATTTGTTCAGCACGAGAAGGCTTGATTGCTCCATGGCCTGCACAGTAGCGGTACGTTTTTCGCCGGTGAACACGCCCATCTCGCCAATGGAACTCACCGGATGAATTGTCGCAATCGGCGCCGAGCCTTTGATCATCACGCCGAGTTTACCCGAAAGAAGAATATACATGGATTTCGAATCCTCGCCCTGACGGCACAATATTTCGCCCTCTTTCAATATTTTCTTCGTGCAAAGCGACAGGATAATTTTAGCCTTATATATTGACAGATCGGAAAAAACCGGTATTTTTTGAATAAAATGCAGCAGTCGTATTTTTTGTTCCGCGCGGTTTTTTTCTGCTTCTTTCATTTTCCCACTCCTGTCTCGAAAGGATCGAACCCGCCTCGATTCTCATATATTCAATTAATTTCTTCTCGGTTAATATATACACATATACTCGAAACGTCCACAGTTTTTTCCGTTTCCTCTCCGAAATTTTCATTTCACCGAATATCAGCAGAAATACCTGTCATCAATCAAACATTTCGTAATGGGCAAGCATTTTCCGCAGTGTGTTCCGCGAGACGCCAAGCGCTTTCGCCGCTCTGCTCTGATTATCCCCGAACCGTGACATCACTTTTGAAAGCAGCGGCTTTTCGATCTGAGCGCGGGCTTCCTCGAGGAGGTTTTCGGTGCCACTCTCCGCCAGTTTTGAGACAATGACATTGATACTTTCGAGATTGTCGCCTGCCGGTATATCAGTTGACATCCATGGTTTTTCTTCTATTTCGACATCAACTGATTGCAGCACAACAATTCTGTGAATATAATTCTCTAATTCACGGACATTACCAGAATATGTTCTTGCTTTAAGATTGTTTTCTAAGGCTTTGGTATATTTAAAATCAAGTCCATATTTTGAATTAAATTTATTAACAAAATATTTTGCAAGTAATGGTATATCCTCTCTGCGCTCACGAAGAGGAATAATATGAATAGGTACAACCATAAGCCGATAATACAAATCCTCACGAAATTTATTTTTTTCAGTGAGTTCTTTTAAATTGGCATTTGTTGCAGCAATAACACGCACATCTACTTTAATAGGTTTCGATGCAGATGAACCTATTTTTTCAAATTCATTTTTTTGAAGAAATGTCAATAGTTTTGCTTGAAGGTCGTATCGCATTATGCCGATTTCATCAAGAAAAAGCGTGCCTCCATCAGCAATCTCACATTTCCCCTTTCGTTCATTGGATGCGCCAGTAAATGCACCTTTGACATGCCCAAATAACTCACTTTCTAAAAGATCAGCAGGAATAGAAGCACAATTTACAACAACAAATGGTTTTTTACGACGAGCTGAATGACGATGTATTGCTCGTGCAAATAAATCTTTGCCTGTGCCTGTTTCACCTGTAATAAGTATCGATGAATCAGTCAAGGCTATTCTACCTACAATTTTAAACAATTTAAGCATTGCAGGTGAATTACCGATAATATTGTCTGGTTCAAAATTTCCTTGCGGGATTTCTTGCAGTCCTCGGCTTTCGAATCTTTTAATAGCACGAGCTGCGAGTGAAATAACTTCATCAATATCAAATGGTTTTATAATATATTCGAACGCACCATGTTTCATCGCTTCTACTGTTGTATCCATTGTCGTGTAGGCAGTCATAATAATAACTTCTGGCTTGTTCGGCTTCTCTTTAATGATTTCAAGAGCTACAATACCTTCTACTTTTGGCATTTTTACATCCATTATCACGAGCGAATATACGTTTGATTCGATCATTTCAAGAGCTTCTTGACCATTTGTCGCAATATCTACTAAGTAACCCTCGTCAGTTAACATATCTACGAGCACCAATCTAATATGCCTGTCGTCATCAACAATTAAAATACGATGTTTTTTATTACTCATGCTCCATGTCCTCGATCATGTCCCGCGCTTTTCCGATCCGGTCGCGTTGACGGTCGAAAACGGATTTGCCGTTCTTTCCCGGATAGTTCACGATCTTTTTACAATAATACAGACATTTATCCGTTTTCCCAACCGTTTTTGCAATTACCGCCAGTTTCCACCAGCTTCTCACCTCTCCTGAGCCGTCATCTTGCGCATCCCCGCGCATACTTTCCGCAATACCGGTAAATATTCGTTCAGCCTCATCAAACCGCTCAAGTTTCTTATACGCCTCGCCGAGCTGCCATGCGAACAGCCTGCATGACGGATAGCGTTCAAGCATTTTTTCCGCCTCAACCGCCGCACGGGACGGATCGCTTGCAAGATACATCTCGATGATTACCGTATAAGACAGGGGTCCGGCAATAATACCTTGGTATATAGCAGTGTTAACCTCGGAAATCCCCCGTGCACTTTCATCGGACATGAACGGTAACCAAACCGCAGGTCCGATTGCGACACTTTTCCAGAACCGGTAGCTCCCAACCAGCAGATATGCATCGTAGAATGTCGGATCCTCTGCGATAATCTTTTCCATGCCAATCTTACCCGACCGGCCTTTTAGGACACCGTAAACGAACTGCCCGGCAAGTGACGCCCGCGCGCCTCTCAATCCATCAGCGGCATATAAAAAATATCTCGCCCAGAGATCGTCACTATCAGAGCGAATCTTAATCCGCGCAAGCCGTTCTGTATGGTCCAGCAACACATCGAATTCGCTATCGCGCGAAAAATCCTCGTAATCGATGCTTTCATACTGCAATACCGAAGCTTTGAGCAACGGCCCAACCGGCTCGCCGGGGTACTCTGCAATATAATCGTCTGCGGCATTCTCCGCATCGCCGTAACGGCATTGAAGGATATGGCCAGTAATCGTTTCGAACAATTCGGCCGGCACACTCGCACTTCCCGCACAGACCGATGCAGCGTATCCTATAAGACATGTTGTGAAAATGAGAATCTTTTTCACGAAGAAAATCCGTTCGTACATCGTTGAAATAACTTTGGTATCTTGATAATATTAGATTTTTCGGCGAAAAGAGCAAGGTCTATTCATCGAATACATAATTTTCTTGATTAATAGATATCAGGATGTTAATTATGTAGAGAATATACTTGAATCTCACATAACGATATAAATCTCATCGACCGGAGGAAAACATGTCATCCAAAATGAACACAGACAGAAGAACCTTTCTGAAAAGTGCCACAGGTTTTACAGGTGTAGCTTCGATCGCCGCGGCACAGCCCGCCCATGCGCAGACGTCTAAAGGCAAGCTAAAAGTCGGCATTTTTGGCCTCGACTATACATTCTGGGGTATTTGGGCCGGACTTATAAAGCCGCGCGACAATACCGATTTTTTCAATGTTGAAATGGCGTATGTATGGGATAAAGACGTGAAGAAAGCCGAACAATTCGCCGATCGATGGGGATGTAAGGTCGTGAAAAAATACGACGACATGCTCGGACGTGTGGACGGGGTCGTGAACGGCGGCTTTTATAACGTTCCCTGGCAGCACAAACTGCTCTATCCGTACATCTCATCCGGTTTGCCAACCTACCTGAGCAGGCCATGGGCATCACGGATGAGAGACCTCGACGAGATGCTTGAACTCGCCGCAAAAAACAGCACCCCTCTTATCGCAACCGCTACGCACGAGCATTACAACGAGGCCGACAATTTCGATAGCCAGCTTAAAAATGTCGGTGAAATCGAATCAGTTTACGCCACCTGCCAAGCCGGTGACCGTCCCCATTTCCATATACCGTATATGATGATGAAAATACTTGGGGACAATATAGAGAAAGTCTCGTTGATTTCAAACGATCCGAAAAAGCTGTCGTATCTCCAGACGACCTATGTTTACGGTGCGACCGAGGAACAGAAATCATTTGCTCTAACCATGCACGCACTCAGATCGCATGTGTACAGTTTTCAGATCAATGGCAGAACGGGTACAGAAAACGCCTCCATGCCTGGCGGAGCCAGCTATTTTAACCGGTTCGTGCCACAGCTCATGGATATTCAGCGAACCATCTCGACCAAAGAAAGCTACCAGGATTTCGATTTTATCCGCAAAAAACACGAAATGCTCATATCCGAATACTATTCCCATTACGAACGCGGCGGCGCACCGGTCAAAGTCGGTACTGTGTCACAGGACTGGCAGTATCCGCTCTGGGAACCGGACTGGTATGACGATTCTGATTTCAGTTAACCGGAACAGATATAATATTTTTTTTCCGGTTATCAAGTTAAGTCAGCAGCGGCTGTTGTTCCACCCTCACCCCCCGTCCCCCCTCTCCCGCCAGCGGGCGAGGGGGAGCTGTAATACTAACAATCTGCCCCTCTCCTTTTAGAGGGAATGAAAGGGTGAGGTCTTCTGTGGCTTCCATGATTACAAGCTTATTTAACTGGATAACCAAGCATTTTTCCCCATCCTATCCCTTTCGAATCATTCGGGATGGATAAATTATTGACACGCCAAAATTTTTTATATTGCAACATATTTATTTTGCGATTCTTATGTAATTTTTTTGTTTGCATTTGATAGAAAAATTGTTACATTTGCTGAAACTGTTTCGAAAATGACGTCGTCAAATGAAAGAGAAAAGCGAAAAAGGAGGTAATTACCTAAAAAAACGTTTGATGGAATTTTTTTCTTACACTTTTGCCGGTTTTTTATGTAAAATCCGAAACAGATAGGAAAAAACATTGTATCCAAAGAATCCGGTTTTTATATTTATGTGGTTGTAATTTTGATAATTACATGTTTTTTTTCGTTCGGCACCCTGTGATGGTATAAATATTGCTTATTTTAGTCTTAGTCAGTTCTGCCGATAATATAAGAAGAGTATCGAACCAACGGATTATAACGAATTAGGATGGAGCATTTTACACAATGATGACAATTAACGGAAAAGTTTTTGATTACGTAGACCTTGAAGACGAAAAAAGGGCATATTGTTCCTGCAATTGTGCGGAAGAAGACGGCGCTGAGGATATTCGCAGGCTGTATGAGGACGAGCACAGGAAAATCATCGAAGCGGAAGGAAACGATTCGATCGGTGAAACCTGCAGCCATTGCGGCGCAGTCCTCGACTGTTGCGGCGACGGCGATAAGTCCGTTCACCAGCTCAAAAACACTCTGTATCCCGATTCGGCCGAATAACACGTTCCATATAGATTAAAAGGCACAGCGTTTCGATTAGTCAGTTTTCCGAAGCTGTGCCTTTTAAATTTTCCACACTGTTTTCAGCCTGACGTTCCCGTTTCTTTTTTGCCCACCACAACAGCCGCTCGTTAATCAGCTTTTCGTTGCCGAATTTTGACGGCGTATAGTATTTTCTGCCAACCAGATCGTCGGGGAGGTGCTCCTGACCGGAATAGCTGTTTTCGGAATCGTGATCGTACTGATAACCGCTGCCGTACCCCAGTTTTTTCATGAGCTGTGTGGGCGCATTTCGTATGGTCAGCGGCACTTCGAGATTACCGTATTTTCTGGCGTCTGCGCGAGCGAATTTATATGCTTTATACATCGCATTCGATTTCGGCGCGACCGCACAGTAAACAATCGCCTGCGCAATGGCGAGTTCCCCCTCCGGCGTACCGAGAAAACGATATGTCTCTGTCGCTGCAATACAGAGCTGAAGCGCCTGCGGATCGGCGTTCCCCACATCCTCCGAAGCGAACCGCACCACACGGCGTGCAATATAGAGTGGGTCCTCCCCGCCTTCGAGCATCCGTGAAAACCAGTATAGCGCGGCATCGGGGTCGGAGCCTCTCATGCTTTTATGAAGCGCGGATATAATGTTGTAATGCTCCTCGCCATCGCGGTCGTACCGAAGCGTCTTTTTCTGGGCGGCCTCCTCAACGTTTTTCAGCGTGATGAACCGATTTTTCCCTTTTTTCTTTCCGGCAAGAACCGAGGCAAGCTCGAGTGTATTCAGCGCCCGGCGCGCATCACCGTTGCTGAATCCGATCAGCGCCTCTGCCGCATCGTCCTCGATACCGTCCACAACCGTACCGAGTCCCCGCTCCGGATCGGTAACCGCACGTGCAATGATCTGCGCAATATGGTCCTCCGAAAGCTGGTTGAGCACCAACACCCGCGACCGCGACAAGAGCGGCGAATTGAGCTCGAACGAGGGGTTTTCGGTAGTTGCGCCGATGAGAATAATGGTGCCGTCCTCCACATGGGGCAAAAAGGCGTCTTGCTGCGCCTTGTTAAACCGGTGAATTTCGTCCACGAACAGGATGGTTTTTTTTCGTTTCCCTCGGGCATGCGCGATGACTTTGCGGATATCGTTCACTCCGCTGATCACCGCGGAGAACGATACGAATTCGGCATTGGTTGAATTGCTGATTATATTGGCAAGCGTGGTTTTCCCCGATCCGGGAGGGCCCCAGAAAATGAGCGAGGAAATTTCGTCGTGCGTGATTGCCTCGCTGAGAAATGCCCTCTCGCCGACAAGGTGCTCCTGCCCGAAAAACTCTTCGAGCGTATTCGGCCGCATGCGGTCGGCAAGCGGTTTTTTCTTTATGTCCTCTTTATCACGTTCCCTAAAAAAGGGATCATCTTCAAAGAGGCTTATTTCCTCGGGCACGATAGTATCCTTTTTTATTATCGTAAACGCTGATATTTAGGGAGATTACTTTTTCTTCTGCAGTCTCACTTTTTCAATCAATTCTTTCGCATGGGCAACCGCCGTATCGGTCATTGTCTCGCCGGAAAGCAGCGACGCCAGCTCACGCTCCCGTGCGGTATCGTCCAGCAGCACCAACTCAGAGAATGTCCGGCCGCCGTCCACACGTTTCCGCGCCGAGAAATGACGCGTTCCCATGACCGCGATTTGCGGAAGGTGCGTGATGGCGAGTACCTGCCGGTGTTCCGCAAGCTGAAGCATTTTCTTTCCAACTGCATCGGCGACCTTTCCCGATACCCCGATGTCGATCTCGTCGAATACCATGGTCGGGACATTAACCGCACGAGCAAGCGCGAGTTTCAGCGACAGCATGACACGTGAAATCTCTCCGCCCGATGCAATCTTCGCCAACGGTTTCGGCGGTTCTCCCGGATTCGCCGAGATCAGAAATTCGATCGCATCGATACCGTCCTTTCCGACCGGGACCGGCTTGCCCCCGATTTCGAGCGTGTCCGGCCCCTCAAACGGTGCAATATTGATAACAAGACGCGCATTCATGCCAAGCTCGGACAGATGCTCCTCGGTAATAGCAGAAAGCTTCGGCGCGGCAGCTTTGCGCTTTTCCGACAGGGACTGCGCTTTTCCGGCAAACTGCGATTCGATTTCGTCCTTTTGACGCCTCAGCTCCGAAAGCTCGCCCTCAAGTTCCTCCTCGCGCGAAAACTCGTTTTTTATCCGCATCAGGTAGTGAAAGACGTCCTCGAGCGCCGGACCATATTTCTTCTTGATATTTTCGATCACTCCTAGCCGTTCTTCGAGTTCGGCAAGATACGCAGGATCGTCGTTGATCCGCTCGGCATATTCCCTGAAACTGTCAGCAAGATCGTTCACACCCACCGATACTGTCTCGATACGTTCCAGCATCGGTTCAAGCTCGGTGTCGTGACGTGACAAATGTTCAACCC
Source organism: uncultured bacterium (assembly GCA_964497605.1). Classification (GTDB taxonomy): domain Bacteria; phylum Latescibacterota; class Latescibacteria; order Latescibacterales; family Latescibacteraceae; genus Latescibacter. The sequence goes on along the minus strand of CAZCDQ010000002.1, from coordinate 35,611 downwards.
GTACGGTCATTTCGCCGAGTATTTCCCCGACAGAACCGTCCGCCTCAGAAAGACGCTGAAACAACTCCCATCCAAGGCTTTTCAGTTCGACTGCCCGCAAAAGCCTTTTAATCTCGTTGACCAGTTCAGCATCTTCACCGGGTGCAATCGCCGCATTTTCTATCTCGCCGATTTGAAATTCATGCAGTTCTTTGTCACGGGCGAGACTGCCGATTTTTTTTTCGAGCGCAACGATCTTTCTCTGTATACCGACCATGTCGTTATATAGCCGCGCAACATCATCGGCAAGTGCCACAAGCCTGGCATATCCGTCGAGGTACGATGCATGATCCGCGGTATTGAGAAGCGACTGATGGTCGTGCTGGCCGTGAAGGTCCACCAGCCTATCGCCGACCTCTTTCAGCGTTTTCAGTGTGACCGGCCGATCGTTGATAAAGCATTTTCCCGAACCGTTCGCAGGTATTTCACGGCGAAGAATGAGTATACCGTCCTCGACATCGACCGAGAGATCGTTGAGTACGTTATCAACGTTAAATTCGAATACGCCGGTAACCGTCATGCTCGACGCTCCTGTACGGATCATATCGATCGAGGCACGCGCACCGAGCACTAATTCGAACGCATCGACTGCGACCGACTTTCCCGCGCCGGTCTCACCTGTGATAACATTCAGCCCGTCGGAAAACTCGATCGTCATGCGGTCGATAATGGCGTAATTTTGTATGGTAAGAGATTTAAGCATTTCTCAACTTCGGACGAACACCCCAGTTAAGCCGCGTGTGAAGGATATCGAAATATGTTTTATTGTCAACACGCGCAATTTTGACAGCTTTATCCGACATACGTATATTAACGCAACTTCCAGCCGGAACTTGTACAAAACTTTGACCATCCACCGCCATTCTGCCAGTGCCGTTCTGCACGGTAATGCCAACTTTTTTCGAGCCGTCGATAATCATTGGCCTGAGAGTCAGCGAATGTGGACAGATCGGTGTCAGCACCGTGACCCGGCACTCAGGCATGACAAGCGGACCGCCTGCCGAAACTGAGTGCGCGGTCGAGCCGGTTGGCGTCGACACAATGATACCATCAGCAGCAAAATCACCCGCATGATGATCGTCCACCGACACCGACATCTCAAGTATTCTCGTATCTGCACTTCGATCGAGTACGATGTCGTTCAGGGCAAAGTATTCGGTGCCCGCGGAGGTCTCGGCTTTAAACGCCATGCGTTCGATGATCGAATAGTTTCCGCTTTTCAACCGTTCCGGAACAATCGATATCTCCTCCGGCAATAGTTCTGCAAGAAATCCGACTTTACCGAGATTGACACCGAGGATGGGGATATCGGTATCGTTCGATATCTGAGCAGTCCGTAACATAGTGCCGTCGCCGCCGATAGAGATTATCATATTCGCATCGTCGAACAGTCTGTTCTCCGGTACATAATCGTAGCCGTTCCCGATCATGTCCCGGATCGCCTCATGCAGCACCGTGTCGATTCCGTGCGTCGTGAGATCTTCGATAAATGCCGGGATAATCGTGCGGATGCCTTCCTTAGTCGTATTTGCGATAATTGCCACATTCATGACTTCACCGCCTTTCGCACCGTCTCGGCTATAGACGACGCATCGAGTTTGTACATTGAAAGAAGCCGCGACCGGCGCGCTTGATCGGTGAATTTCGGCGGAATACCAATCATAGTGATATTCTTCGCAATGCACCGCTCTGAACAGTATTCCAAAACAGCTGCGCCGAATCCGCCGGTAATTATATTCTCTTCAACCGATACAATCGGTTTCCCGTTGGTAAGAACACGGTCGAGCAAATCGGTATCGAGGGGATTCACAAACCGCATATTCACTACCTCGACATCAATACCGCCCTCCCTGAGAATATCTGCCGCTTTCAAAGATGACGGTACAACTTCACCAACCGCAAGAATCGCCGCATCGCTGCCTTCCCGGAGCACTTCGGCTTTACCGAGCTCAAGCGGCTCGAATGCTTGGCGGATACGTTCCGCCGTACCGGAACCTTTTGGATAACGAATCGATACCGGTCCTTCTTTGTATGTGGCTGCGAATTTCAGCATATCCCTGAATTCGTTCTCGTCTTTCGGCGCCATCACGATTATACCGGGAATCTGCCGCATGTAAGAAATATCCAGGACACCATGATGTGTCGGACCATCTTCCCCGACAAAACCTGCACGGTCGAGGCAGAACGTAACCGGCAGCTTCTGAAGCGCCACATCGTGGATAATGTTGTCATACGAACGTTGCAGAAACGACGAATAGACCGATACGAATGGATTCATCCCGCCGCGCGCAAGGCCTGCTGCAAAAGTCACCGCGTGTCCCTCGGCAATACCGACATCGAAAAACCGGTTAGGATATTTCTCCGAGAACGGTCTCAGCCCGGTCGAATCGGTCATTGCCGCGGTTACAGCACAAATCGAGCCGTCCGTCTGGGCCAACTCGACAAGCGTATCGCCGAAAACCCGGGAGTATGTCGGACGTGTCGATTTATTGATCGCCTTTCCGGTCGTCATCTCAAACGCCGTTGTCCCGTGAAACCGAACAGCATCCTCTTCGGCATAGCAGTAGCCTTTGCCTTTCGTAGTATACGTATGAAGCAAAATCGGTCCCTGAAGGATCTTAAGCTGATTTAAAATCTGTATCAGCCGCCCGATATCGTGACCATTAACCGGGCCGAAATATCTGAAACCGAGATTCTCGAACCACGATCCCGGCACAATAAACGTTTTGAGGCTTCGTTCAAGACGGGATAATATTGTCCGCGCAGGCTTACCAACCTTAGGAATAATACCGGTCAGATCCCATATATCTTTTTTCAACTTGTTATACCGCTGATCGGTTATGACACCGGTCAGATATTTTGGGAATGCGCCCACATTCGGCGAGATGGACATTTTGTTATCGTTGAGGATGACCAGAATGTCGTTTTTGGATGCTCCGGCATTGTTCAGTCCCTCGAATGAGAGACCGCTCGTCATGGCGCCGTCTCCCACAACTGCTACTATCTTTTCGGTGGTACCCCTGATGTCACGGGCTGCCGCCATCCCAAGGGCGGCGGAGATGGCCGTTGCGGCGTGACCAGTACCGAAAGCGTCCGATTTGCTTTCGGTGATGTTCGGAAATCCAGAAATACCACCCTCGGTGCGGATCGTGTCGAACCGGTTCAGTCTGCCGGTCAGGATTTTATGGGTATACGCCTGGTGCCCAACATCCCACACAAATTTGTCGTTAGGGCAGTCGAATACGGTATGAAGCGCGAGGGTCAGCTCGACCACACCGAGATTTGGGGCGAGATGGCCGCCGTTAACCGAAACGACATCGCAGATTCTCCCTCGTATCTCTTCGGCAAGCTGTTCAAGCTCTTCAACTGAAAGCGCTTTCAGGTCTCCCGGATTCTGTATTGTATCGAGAATATTTTTCATCGAAAAGCAGCTTTATCGATATCAGTTTACACGATTGATTACAAAATTCCCCATATCCCGGAGGATTCGCGTGTCTTCTTCGAGAGAGGAGATACATTCTTCCGCCTCGGCGATCATGTCAATGGCGATACGTTTCGATTTCGCCAGTCCGCACACTTTCGGGTATGTGGCCTTGTCGCTCTCCTCGTCGGATCCAACATTTTTCCCAAGTACCTCGCTGGAACTCTCGATATCCAATATATCATCGACAATCTGAAAAGCAAGGCCTATCAGACCGCCGAATTGCCGGACTGTTTTGAGTAATTCTGACGATATTCCCGCCGAAACCGCCCCCATTTCAAGGCTTGCGTTGATCAGACGCGCGGTTTTCCGTTCATGGATGAATTTCACATTGTCCTCGGTAATATCGTCAAGCCCGACCGACTCAACATCGGCAACTTGTCCGCCGATCATACCCTCGGTGCCGATCGCCGCAGCGAGAATGCGTATCAGCCGGGAATCATCAGCCATCGAGACAAGATCGAATGCAAGCGCATTGAGTGCGTCGCCCGCAAGTACTGCAATATTTTCGCCGTACACTTTATGAAGTGTCGGTTTCCCCCGCCTGAGATCATCATCGTCCATGCACGGCAGATCATCGTGAATGAGCGAGTAGGTGTGTATCAGCTCGATACCAGCGGCCACCGGAAGTACTTTGTCCGGATTCCCGCCGAACACATCGTTTGCCGCGATACAGAGCGCCGCTCTGAAGCGTTTACCGCCCGAAAAAACGCTGTATCTGATCGCTTTATGGATACTTACCGGTTTTTTTGTCTCGGGAAGAAGATAGCTGTCCAGAAATGAATCAACCCTCTTCTTCTGCAACGCAATATACTCTTTCGGCGTCACTCTGCTTCCTCCTCGAAATCCTCGAGCGTCTTATTGCCTTCGCTGTCGGATACCAATTTCATGACCTTTTCTCGGGCGCCTTCGAGCATCTTTGTCAGCACGGTAATCTTTTTTATGCCCTCTTCATATATTTCCATGGATTTCTCGAGACCGAGACCGCCACTTTCTATTGTATCCACAATCTCCTCGAGACGAGCAAGTTCTTTTTCGAAATTGTTCGCGTCATCATCCGCAGTATCGCCATCTACAGCATCCCCACCGTCTTCAAATAGATCGGCGGCAGCATTCGTTTCGTTGTTTTCGTTTTTCTTACTCATACTTATCCCCTACCTTCGCACGTAACCTGCCTTTTGCGAGAACAATGAAAATTCCGTCATTCTTTTCAACCTTACGGTAGTCGTCCACCACGCCAGAATCCGCATCCCTGTATACGATCGAATAACCGCGCTCGAGAACCGCCGCGGGATTCAACGCGAGCAGTTTGCTCTCTAAACTGCCAACGGTTTTCTCTTTTTCGGCAATCATACGGCCTGCAGTATTGCGTATACGCATTGCCAACTCGTCCACATGCTGACTTTTTATGACCAGCATCTGCTGAAAGCGCTCCGGGCTCAGTCCGCGGCGCGCATGTTCCAACCGGAGCGCGATATCGTCGATATTTTTCATGACACCGCGTTTCAGCATAACCGCATACTTCGCGATGTTTTGCCGCAGCTCACTCATATCTTTCACCACAAGCTCGGCCGCCGCAGAGGGTGTCGGAGCACGGAGGTCAGCCGCAAAATCCGCCAGAGTAAAATCGGTCTCATGTCCGACCGCCGATATAACCGGTTTTCCCGAGGCCGCAATCGCCCGTGCGACCCGCTCGTCGTTAAAACACCATAGGTCCTCGATCGAGCCGCCTCCCCTACCTACGATAAGTACATCGGCATCGGTGGCTTCATTCAAATCACGAATACCGCCGACAATATCTAGCGGGGCATCCTCCCCCTGAACCGTGGCGGGACGCAGAATAATTTTAACATTGGGAGCACGGCGTGATATTACGCTGATAATGTCTCTGACTGCAGCCCCGGTCGGGGATGTTGCAACGCCGATTACTGCCGGATATGCGGGGATCGGACGTTCGTTGTCGAAAATACCCTCTTCTGCAAGCTTCTTTTTTAATTCTTCAAGCCGCAGCAGAAGCTCGCCCCGACCCATCGGCACAAGCCTAACCACATTGAGCTGATACTGTCCGCCGCGTTCGTATACGGTCACATTACCGACCGCATTGAGCGACATGCCCTCCTCGGGAGTAAAATCGACCCGGGCAGCCTGCCATTTGAACATAACGCATCTGAGCTGGCTGGATTCGTCTTTCAGCGTAAAATAGCGGTGACCGGAGGTGTGATGGACATAATTCGACAATTCGCCCACAACCGAAACCACGGGGACGTTTCCCTCGATCAATCGTTTCAGATGCTTTGTCAGCTCGCTGACAGTCAGATTGCCGGAAAACGTGTCTTTATCTGCTAACGTTTCCATTTTGTCCTTGTTCGTCCGTAAATATTCGTTCGATGGCCAACGCTTTACCAGTCTCATCGTCAACCTCGATCAGCACACCGGAAAACCGCAGCCTGCATTCGGCGGGAGAAAACCGTGAAGGGCGCTGATTAATAATTCGTCCGAGCGACTGATCGATTTTCACTCCGATCACCGAATCGTGCGGGCCGGTCATTCCCGCATCGGTAATATATGCCGTTCCTTTCGGAAGGATGCGTTCGTCCGCTGTCATCACATGCGTATGCGTTCCAATCACCGCACTCACATACCCGTCCAGATGCCAGCCCATTGCAACTTTTTCCGCGGTGCATTCGGCATGAAAATCGACCAAAATCGTTTTTGTCTCACGGTGAAGTTGGTCGATTACCTCATCAGCTTTGCGAAACGGACAGTCGTAGGGCTGCATGAAGATCCTCCCGATAAGATTAATAATCCCAACGGTCATATTGCCTTTCCGGAAGACCATTTGACCTGTCCCAGAGGCACCGGGCGGATAATTTGCCGGCCGGAGAATCCGATCGTCATTGTCGAGAAGAGCCTCAGTTTCCTTACGATCCCAGATATGATTGCCGGAGGTGATGACATCGATGCCATAGGTAAAAAGCTTCTTTGCGCTGACCGGGGTCAGGCCGAAACCGCCCGAGGCGTTTTCGCCGTTCGCAATGCATACATCGACATTCCTGTCCACAATAATTTTTGGGATCACTTTCGAGGCGATCTGTTTTCCCGGCCGTCCGAAAATATCCCCGACAAATAGTATGTTCACTCGCACTCTCCTGTGAAATCCGACATTAGAACCGTCAATATATGCTTTGAATTGACATAAAAAGTCGTCGGCCGGTCAACCCGCCGAAATACAGCAGCGACATCCAGTACTTGTTTAACGTGCATACTGAACCGAACGCATCTCGCGGATAATCGTTACTTTGATCTGTCCGGGATAATCGAGTTCTTCCTCTATCCGTTTCGCTATGTCGAACGAAAGCTGCTCGGCTTGAGCATCGTCAATGATATCAGTATTGACCATAACCCGGATTTCTCTGCCAGCCTGTATTGCATATGTTTTCTCGACACCGTCGAACGAATCAGCCAGTTCCTCAAGCCGTTCGAGTCGTTTCACATACGATTCGAGATCCTCTCGCCGTGCACCGGGCCGTGAACACGATATTGTGTCCGCCGCCTGCACAATCGCCGACATCACAAACCGCGCCTCCTCGTCCTCGTGCAGGGATGCGATGGCGTCGATGACAAATTCGCTTTCGTTGTATTTTTTTGCCAGCATAACGCCGATTTCGGTGTGCGTGCCCTCCATATTGTGGTCGAGAGCTTTACCGATATCGTGAAGCAGTCCCGCGCGCCGGGCCTCGTTCACGTCGAAACCGAGTTCGGCGGCAAGCAGCCCGGAAAAAATAGCGACTTCTTTGGAGTGGTTCAAGACGTTCTGACCGTAACTCGACCGGTAATGAAGCCGCCCTAAAAGTTCGACGAGTTTGGGATGAAGATTGTACACTTTGCATTCCATTGCCACATTTTCACCGAGTTCCTTGAACGATTCCTCGACCTCTTTACGGGATTTCTCGACAATTTCCTCGATACGTGCCGGATGGATACGTCCGTCAGTCACCAGCTTCTCGAGCGACCGGCGGGCGATCTCGCGGCGGATACGGTCAAATGCACACAAAATAACCGCCTCGGGCGTATCATCCACTATCACGTCCACACCGGTGGTGACCTCGAATGATCTGATGTTGCGGCCCTCGCGGCCGATGATGCGGCCTTTCATTTCATCGTTCGGCAGATGCACAACCGAAACGGAGGATTCGATTGTGTGTTCGGCGGCACACCGCTGCAGCGAGCCGACAATAATTTCTTTCGCCTCCTTATCGGCCTCCTGAATCGCCACGTCTCGAATTTCCTTGGCGATCCGCGCCGCTTCGACCTTGGCCTCCTTTTCGAGGTTGGCAAGAAGCAGTTCTTTCGCCTCATCGGCGGTCATGCCGGAGATACGTTCGAGTTTTTCATTCTGCTGGATCATAATGTGGTTCAGTCTATCGGTTTTCACTCTGAGCGATTTCTCTTTCGCGGCGATTTCACGCTCCTTGATAATGATGTTGCGCTCTTTCGAATTGAGAATATCGACCTTTTTGTCCAGTTTCCTCTCACGATCGTTCATCACTTTTTCCGCTTCCTCAAGCTCCGCTTTCCGGTCACGGGTTTCTTTCTCGAATTTCGAGCGTTCACGGTACCATTCGTCTTTGGCCTCGAGTACTGCAGCTTTTTTCTGGTTTTCCGCCTCACGCTGTGCGTCAATGGTTATTTTTTTCGCATAGTTTTCAGCGTTTTGCATTTTTGCCTGATTGATCTTGTTCGCGGAAATCCATCCGAGAATGAATACCCCGAGTCCGATCACAACAAGCACAAATGCGATGACAATATTTTCCATAATATTCTCCTTAATCTTATTAATCTTCTCTATAAAAATTAAAAATTATTACTTCCAAAACATAAAAAAACCACCGCGGGGAGATATACATAGCTCATTGATAAGCTACTTATTCACGAACGGTGGTTGATATCCGGCAAAAATTATTTTAATGTTATAAACTGATTAGCCAATAGGTTCTGCGGAAAGTTTTTCCTCTAAAAGGCGCGTCAGTTCTAATAATTTTTGCTCGTTTTTGGCATTTTTATTCTTTTCGCTGAAATATTCATCCGCAATGATGATCGCGGCAAGAACCTCGCTCTTAATCTTTGAGGGTAGTTTGTTTTTCAAAGATATTTTCGATATCTTCTCTTCGACATACTTACCCAGTTCTTGCAAATATTCAGGATTCGCATCGCTTTTTATTGGGTACTCCTCACCCAGGATGCTTACTTTTATTGTTTTTAATGAATCATTCATAATTCAGAATAAAAATAAATGTTGCCTCAAACGTTCGTGATGTCCTCTATGTCCAAATTATCGATACTTTCAATAATGTAATTTATCTGTTCAATAATGTCGTTTTTTTTATTTTCGAACTCTTGTTTATCCTCTGTCGGCGCCTGTTCAGATGCGACATTTCCCTGCTCATTGCCCGCTATCTCACGGGATTTTTTCAATTCGGTTTCGAGATCGACAGTTTTCCGCAATACCGAATCGCGTTCATTCCGGAGTTCATCGAATTCTTCGACAAACTTATGAACCAGATTCCCCAGTTTTGTAATTGTATCCATTTTTTCCGCATCCGGGCTCACTTGCAGTTCCAACGCAACTGTCAACAGCCCGAAATCAAACATTTTCACATATATAAAACGATATACGATAGAATATTACACGAATATATGTATCTTGTCAAGCAAAACCTTTCTCATATGAAAAAAATAAAAAACCCTCTTTTTGATAACTTTTTGCAAGTATTTACAAAGAGGGTTTTTTATTGCCTGTATTTACACGATTAACAGAGGAAATAATACACTGTAACGTCTCAGACAGACGTCATCGCTTTGTCGAAAACTGTGGAAAATGCGTTTTCGTCCCGTACAGCCAAATCGGCGAGAATTTTACGGTTGAGTTTTATTCCGCTTTTGTTTAGCGCATTCATGAATACTGAATAATTCGTTCCTCTCATTCTCGCTGCTGCATTAATTCTGGCAACCCAAAGGTTACGGATACTCCGTTTCCGCTGTTTTCTGCCGATATATGCATGTACAAGGGCGTTTTCCACCGACTCGTGTGCGGTCCTGTAAAGCTTCGAACGGCCTCCTCTGAATCCTTTGGCCATCTTCAAAACTTTATTTTTACGTGCCCTCGAAGCCACACTTGAAGAAACCCGTGACATTGATTATCCCTCCATTTATTGAATCAGTTCGCTGATACGTTTCTGATCAGCGGACGTTAATATTGCCGATTGTCTGTATGTACGTTTACGTTTTGTCGATTTTTTCTTGAGAATATGGCTTGCAAACGCTTTATATCGTTTGATTTTGCCCGTGGCCGTCCGTTTAAACCGTTTCGAGGCCCCTTTGACCGATTTCATCTTTGGCATGACATACCTTTCCGTATCTAATAATTTTTGTAATTTGTTTTTCCGTATTTAAAAAACGTTCTATTTGGGAACCATAATCATCGTAAGGTTACGTCCCTCCTTACGGGTAGCCATTTCTACGGTTCCGACATCTTTTAACGCTTCGACAACCCGTTCGAGCACTTTGTCACCGTGCTCGCGGTGCATGATTTCACGGCCTCTGAAAACAAGTGTAAATTTGACTTTGTCGCCCCGTTTGATAAATTCCTCGGCATGTTTGATTTTAAAATTGAAATCATGCTCAGAGATTTCAGATCTCATTTTGATTTCTTTTACATGAAATGTCCGGCTTTTTTTATGGGTCTGCTTGATTTTTTTCGAAAGCTCGTACTTATATTTCCCATAGTCCATAATTCGGCAAACAGGCGGTTTAGAGTTTGGCGCAACCTCAACCAAATCCAGCTGAGCTTCATCGGCTAATTCCATCGCTTTTTCAGTCGGAACAATACCAATCTGATCCCCCTCGCTGTTGATCAAACGTACAGTCGAGACATTAATTTGATTATTTACTCTTGTTTTTTTTACGTTAATGAGTATAAACCTCCTTTAAGGTTATCATTTAGTTGTTTATGACAATGCTTTTTTATTAATTTCCGTTTTTATCCGCGCGATCGTATCCTCAGCGGGAAATACACCGACATCGCCCTTGCCGTGTTTGCGAAGAGAAACTGAATCATTCTCGACCTCACGCTTCCCGACAATGAACATATACGGTACTTTCATTTCTTCGGCCTCGCGGATCTTGCGGTTCACCTTTTCATTCCGGGCGTCAAGCTCGGTGCGGATTCCCTGCAATCTCATCCGATCGGTCAGCGCCTGCGCATACTTGTGCTGGTCATCGGTAATCGGCATGACAACCGCCTGCACAGGCGCAAGCCATAATGGAAACGCACCTCCGAAATGTTCGATTAAACCACCGATAAACCGTTCCATGGAACCGAGCACGACACGGTGGATCATCACAACACGGTGTTCGCTGCCGTCTTTTCCAATATAATTGATATCGAACCGGTCTGCGAGATTAAAATCAACCTGAATTGTCGGGCCCTGCCACTGTCTGCCCAGCGCATCTTTCAATTTGATATCGATCTTCGGACCGTAGAATACACCCTCGCCGGGATCTACAACATAGTCGATCCCGGATTTTTCGAGCGCGGTCCTCAGCGACGAAATCGCGTTATCCCAGGAATCGTTGTCGCCGAGGGATTTTTCCGGCCGTGTTGACAGATATGTCACAAACTCGAACCCAAAAATACTCATGATCTCTCGGACGAAATCAAGCACACCGAGCACCTCATCGACCACCTGATCGGGAGTGCAGAAAATATGCGAATCGTCCTGGGTGAATCCGCGTACGCGGAGCATACCGTGCAAAACACCCGAGCGTTCGTAACGGTACACAGTCCCAAGTTCGCAAAGACGGATCGGCAGCTCGCGGTACGATCTCAACCGTGATTTAAAAATCTTGATATGACCCGGACAGTTCATGGGTTTCACATAGTACGGCGTCCCGTCGATATCCATCGGCGAATACATGTTTTCGGCGTAATTATCGAGATGTCCAGAACTCTCATAAATTCGTTCCGAGGCTATATGCGGCGTAAACACCAGATTGTATCCGCGTTTACGGTGTTCAGTGCGCCAGTAATCCTCGATAACCTCTCTGAGTACCGCGCCTTTGGGGTGCCAGAGAATGAGTCCCGAACCGATCTCCTCGTCCACGCTGAAGAGGTCGAGTTTTGAGCCAAGCATACGGTGATCGCGTTTTTTGATCTCCTCGAGCCACGCAAGATGCTTTTTCAACATTTTCTTGTCCGGGAACGAAATACCGTATATACGCTGCAGCATCCGGTTGTTTTCGTCACCGCGCCAGTATGCTCCGGCGGTACTCAGCAGTTTAAACGCTTTAATCCGCCCGGCGGAAAGAACATGCGGACCGCGGCAAAGATCGGTGAAATCACCGAGCGTGTAAAGACTAACCGTCTCATCCTCGAGGTTTTCCGCAAGCTCTACCTTGTATGGCTCCCCTTCCTTTTTGAACAACTCAACGGCCTGCTCACAGGGAATCATTTCGCGCCTGAACCGTTCGTTTTCATTCACTATATTTTTCATTTCGGCCTCGATCTTATCGAGATCGTCCTCGTTGAATGGCGTTTCTACATCGAAATCGTAATAGAATCCCTCGGCAATAGCAGGTCCGATGGTCACTTTCGCATCGGGAAACAGCCGTTTCACCGCCGCCGCCATTACATGCGCGGAGGAATGCCAGTACGTTTCCCGGCCGGCGTCGTCGTCGAATGTCAGAAATTCCACCGAACTGTCGCACTCCACCTCGCGGGAAAGATCGTAGAGATCCCTGTCAACTTTCGCGATAAGAGCCTTGCGGGCAAATCCCTCGCTGATGTTTTCCGCGATGTCGAGAAATGTCGTGCCGTTCTCAAATTCTTTTGTCGAACCGTCGGGATAGGTAATGATCATAACCGCTTTTTCCGTTTGTCGATACGAATAATAATGTGACTTCCGCATCGATTCATTCAATTCTTTTTTCGCCGTTATCGGACACCCGAACATATTGCGTAAAACCGGGCAAAAAATTTCTGATAAAAAAAACGTACGTTAAATTCCTCACCAAGGCACGTACGCGTAAAAAAGTTAGAAATCAGAATGTTACACCAATCACGGCCCTCTTGTGATGAGTTTTCCAATATTACATCATATAGAGTAGTAAATTAATGAAATTTCATTTATAAGTCAAGCTTTTTTCTTCGGTTATCCTGTAGAATCGCTGAATCCGAATTTGGAACTTATGCTACTTTATGCATGCATCTTCAGATAATTCTTTCATCCCGCTTAAAATCCTCAGGTTCGATCTGAATGGTAGTGTGAACGATGCCGAACCGGTCGCGAAGCATCTTTTGGACATTTGACAGGCAATGCTGCCAATGGTTTGTGTCGCTACAGTCGGCATAAAGTTCAAGGTGTACGCTGAGCGACGGCACACCGGAGGTGATGGTCCAGATATGTAGATCGTGGATATCTTTCACATGATAAGTATCTTTCAATGCCTTCTCGACCTCCCGGTAATCGATGTGTTCAGGTGTCGCTTCAAGCAAAATGCCGATAGTCTGCTTGATAAGCTCGATACTGCCGATCAGGATGAGAACTCCAATTAATACACTTGCGATCTGATCGATCGGCGTCCACCCTGTCGCTAAAATTACCACACCGGCGGCAATTGCCCCCAGGGAACCAAGTGTGTCTGCCAGAAGATGAAGGTACGCACCTTTGATGTTGACGCTTTTATTCCGGTCGCCGCGGAGAACAAGCATGCTTCCGGCATTCGCCAAAAGCCCCAGCACTGCAACAACCAGCATGAGCGATCCGTCAATCTCATGAAACCGCCCCGCCCGCCGCCAGGACTCCCAAAAGATAATCCCCACGATCCCAACCAGTACGGCGCCGTTGATGAATGCGCCGAGCACCTCCGCCCGCAGCAGCCCGAACGTGCGTTTGGGCGTGGGAAGACTCCTAGCAAGATGTGCGACAACAACGGCAAGCAGCAACGCCATAACATCGGTCAGCATGTGTCCCGCATCGGCGAAAAGCGCGAGGCTGTTCGAGACAAGTGCGCCGATTACCTCGACGATTAAAAACAACAGATTTATAAGAAGCGCAATCCATAGGCGTCGGACCGACATGCCGGACAATTCACTTCTGTGGCCGTGATGTCCATCGAGACCGTTAACATCCTTTGTCATGTCTAGGTTTTCCCCTTATTTATATCACCGTTTTATCGACATAACTACAACAGAACAGCATTTCATTCTCCCGTGTAGAGATGATCTAACACATCGGGAAATTTCTCTACCAACGCTCGTATCTCGTCTCGGACCCGGCGAAGTGAGAAAGAGCCTCCTCTTCGTTGCCCGCCTTAACCGCCTCCTCTGCAAGTCGAGGAGGATCGTTGAATCCCACATGAATCCGTTTTGTATTACGGTTTTCGATCGGCAGGGTCACTGACTTTTTCC
>CAZCDQ010000002.1:0-21613 GCA_964497605.1 uncultured bacterium | reverse complement strand
GCTGTCGCAGACGGTGATGACATAATCGAATTCCAAACCCGCAAAATCGCCGACATGTTTCGACCGCCGGTTCGAGATATCGACGCCAACATCCGCCATGACTTTCACCACACGAGGCTTTATGCCGTGCACCCCGATATCCGCGGAAAACGGTTCGATATTGTCGGAGTTCAGATGGCGGATCCATCTCTCGGCCATCTGGCTGCGGCATAAATTACCCGTGCATAAAAAAAAGTACTTTCAGTCTCATATTTCTCTCCGTGGAAGACAGCGCCGTTCAACATATATTATGGTATACATTAACAATATAGCCATAATACGTTTGAATTCATTGTAAAAACTGATATCCGGTTCGCTCCTTACCATACCAACAGATTCCGCAGTTAGAACGGAAATGCGCTCAACGGTCTAATTTGCTGCGGGGGAATGCCCCTTCACATATCCAAGCTTGGTAATTCTGACATGCGTAAACTTGACGATATTCGCATGATCAAGCGTCTTTTTCGCGCAGTCGACCGAACAGCCGCGAATAACAGCAAGGCAGAACATCTTACCCGCGCTCTCGCGGGACAGTTTCAGGGCGCAGCGTTCAAAATTTTTCCGACATTGACACATCCCGTGCACGAAAAAAATGAAATTTCTTACACATATTGGAATAGCTTTGGTTCAATCGGCCAAAACATCTATGATGATAATGGAACAGAATTTAAATTTGTTCGTAGATGAATAAAGCGATTTTACACTCAATAAAACCCTATTTTATCCAGACATTTTCTATGTGAATCAATACATCGAATTATTCAGTGAAATTATTATGTGGAATTAAATGAGATGAATTACTAAGCGGGTAACTGGTTTGATATCCTTTTTGAAATAAAAGTACTTGTGAATCGATAGAGAAGCGAGTATAATCATATGCGGGCAAAAAAGCAGATTTGGTTCTCGCCATCGGCGCGAAAGATTTATAGTTCAAAGATGCAGATATTATCAAATTTTTAAGTTAATCCAACGGATTATACCCTAACCGCAAGGGCAGAGCTTTCCCCTTCCAGCGTATTTAAAGATTGTGAGCAACCGCAAGGGTTGCCCTTGATCAAAAACCGCTCAATTTAGGTATTAATAAAAATATTTCACAAAATAATATATAAAATGGTTGATAAAATTGAAAAAAAGCGGCTGGCCATCCTGAAAATTCTGAAGGATTCTAATAAACCTATAGCAAGCGCAATTATTACCGAACAGCTTTCAAAAATTGGCTATGATATTAGCGACCGTACGGTTCGATTTCACCTTCTTTCGATGGATAAGGAAGGGCTTACCAAATACATCGGTAAACACGGCCGTGAAATCACAATTAAAGGGATTCAGGAATTATCGAAAGCAAGGATTTATGATAAAGTTGGTTATCTTTCAGCAAAAATCGATCAAATGTCGTATCAAATGGATTTTGATCTTTCAAAAAAAACCGGGAAAGTAATCGTAAATGTAAGTTTTATTAAAATGAAAGATATTAAAAAAGCAATTTCTTATATCATACGTGTATTCGATGCCGGTCTTTCAATGGGGCAGCTTTTAACCGTGTTTGAACCTGGAGAGACTGTCGGTGATTATTATATTCCTGTTGATTATATTGGTATAGGGACAGTATGCTCAGTTACTTTTAATGGAATATTATTGGCACACGGAATTCCGACAAAATCACGTTTTGGCGGAATTCTAGAAATTCAGAATAAAAAACCACAAAGATTTATTAATATTATCAATTACGATGGGACTAGTCTCGATCCTCTTGAAATCTTCATTAAATGCGGCATGACAAACTATACCGATGCAGTTATGACCGGGGACGGACTTGTTGGAGCAAGTTTCCGTGAAATTCCGGCTGAAAGCAAAAATAATGTTCTTGAGATATCTCAAAAACTTCAAAATATCGGACTCGGTGGAGTATTTGATATTGGATGGCCTGGACATCAGCTTTGTGAAATACCAATCAATGAAGGACTTGTTGGAATTATTCTTTTAGGCGGACTTAACCCTATCGCAATTCTTGAAGAAACCGGAATTCCGGTTCAATCAAAAGCACTTTCCGGCTTGATCGAATATAAAAGGTTATATTGTTACAAAAACCTCGTAAAATATCTGTAATCCATTTTATCCCTTTTTAAAACAATAGAAAGAACTGATTCACCCTATAAGTGCTGTCAATATTACGGCAATTATGCCGCTATTTTGTATCGATAATATTTTATTTAAACTTGAAAGTTTCACTAATACCATACGACTATCTCATTTTCAACGGCTTAAACTTCATGATTTTTAAAGTTTTTGTCAGTAAAAAATATTTCGAAATCTTTTCTGCATATATTTTTATTGACTTCTGTTGAATTAAATTTTATTATTTACATTAATAATGGCAATACATTGCCATTATTATGTATTGAAAGAGATGTAAATCAATGAAATTAATATGTATCCTTTAACCAAACACTATAACATTTTAGGAGAATTTTTACATGGAGTCCATTCTGGAAAAAATTAAATCAAGAGATCCCAACCAAACAGAATTTATTCAGGCGGTAGAAGAAGTTGTATTCGATATTAAAGATTTTTATGCGCAGAATCCACAGTATGCAAAAGCGAAAATCGCCGAAAGAATAGTCGAGCCGGAACGAGTAGTCATGTTTCGTGTCCCGTGGGTTAACGATGACGGTGAAGTTGAAGTTAACCGTGGCATGCGTGTTGAGTTTAACAGCGCCATTGGACCCTATAAAGGCGGTCTTCGTTTTCATCCGTCTGTGAATCTCAGCATAATTAAATTCCTTGGATTCGAACAGATTTTCAAAAACTCTCTCACAGGACTACCTATGGGCGGCGGCAAGGGTGGTTCGGATTTTGATCCAAAAGGAAAAAGTGACAATGAAGTTATGAGATTTTGCCAAAGTTTTATGCTCGAACTCTGCAAACATATTGGTCCAAATACAGATGTCCCTGCAGGGGATATCGGTGTTGGCGGAAGAGAAATTGGTTTTCTGTTCGGTCAATACAAGAGAATCCGCAACGAGTTTACAGGAGTTTTAACCGGTAAAGGTTTAGATTGGGGCGGTTCATTGATTCGTCCTGAAGCAACCGGCTACGGTTCGGTGTATTTTGCCCAGGAAATGCTAGGTACTCGCAGTAAAACTGTTGAAGGAAAGGCTTGCCTTGTATCAGGTTCAGGAAATGTTGCCCAGTACACTGTAGAAAAAATCAATGCCCTTGGCGGCAAAGCTGTTACTTTGTCTGATTCGAGTGGGTTTATCTATGACCCGGAGGGGATCAGTTCTGAGAAATTAGATTTCGTTTTCGAACTAAAGAATATGAAACGCGGCAGAATTAAAGAATATGCCGATAAATATTCAAGCGCCACCTATTCGGAAGCTGACAGAAGCCTAGATTATAATCCGCTTTGGGATATAAAAGCTGATCTTGCGTTTCCGAGCGCAACACAAAACGAAATAAACGACAAAGATGCCCAGAATATGATTAATAACGGCGTTATTCTTGTAAGCGAGGGAGCAAATATGCCATGCACACCCGAGGCAATAAATATATTAGCCGACAATAAAATCCTTCACGCACCCGGAAAAGCTGCAAATGCAGGTGGTGTCGCCGTTTCTGGACTCGAAATGACGCAAAACAGAATGGCTATGAACTGGACACGGGGAGAAGTGGACAATCGTCTTAATCTCATCATGAAAAGCATTCACGAACAATGCCTGCTGTATGGGAAAGACGGCAATTACTGCAATTATTTCAAAGGAGCTAATATCGCCGGATTTAAGAAAGTCGCAGACGCCATGATAGACCAGGGAGTCGTCTAACTCCAATTTTAATTATACTTCCTGCCGAGATTGCTCGTGAGAGTAAATCGGCAGGAACATTATCCAAATTGAGGAAAGCTTTATGTACTGCTTTTAAAAGAGTGCACATTGAAGATAACGGCTATCCCTTTTGAGGCATGATCATTCCGCGAAAATACATTTATTGGGCTATCCGCTTGACTCCTGTACCCACAATATGTGGTATATGAAATCCTGAACTTTTACTTATAGAACACATTATATGGAATGAACAGGAGTAAACCGGATAGCCCAATAAATGTATTCGGAGAAACACCCGGAATAATATACGCTGATGAATCGAAGCATTTTGATGCCGTGGAAGAGTTTATTCCATACAGGTACATGCGAAGACACCACGCGCATTAAGGCTTTCCTCATTTTGGTTAAGAGTGTATTATAAAAATACCTAAGAGAACGTTTTATTTTCGGTGCATTTATCTCATCACTCCTATTCTTTTATCTCACCGCATGAATACCGCTTAATTAAATAAATACCGGCAGCACAGAAGATACTTCCGAGTACCAACGTGAATACTAATCCTATAATCGCTCGCTATATGCTCTTGGTACGTCCAGACGATATATTATCCGGAATAATATATGAAACAATAATAAACCGGTCGCGTAAACCGCCAGACCGGCAAATATCCGGTATCTCCTGAAAACGATCATTGCTCCCCATGCGGTACACACAAGGGACAGATGAATAAACATTTCATTGAATGCCTCGAAAAATTCTGGAATCGCGACACGAAAATCCCGTGTCCCGGCCGTTCCCGGTATTGAGGGACTTGGGATGATTTCACTTCGCTGCAAAAGAAATATAATAAAAAATACTGCCAGCATCACAATTGACGCGTCCACAAACACAAGAAATCTGATAAGTACGATGTTGTGCAGCCGGTATGATTCCAATGGAAACTCCCGCTGTAATCGTTCCCGCCTGACGATTGAATATGCCATAAGAAGCGCAAAGAGATATTCGGGATAAATCCCCGGGAACACTATGAGACGGTCGAACAGGGATAGAGATATTAAATCAATATGCGGCAGAACAATATACGCATAGACGTTTATACCGACAATAATCCCAAGAACAATTAGTAGCTCCCGTTTCATACCACGTAGTTCTTTGAAATACTGGATTATGAAATCGTCCATTATGTATTATCCTATTTCACCAGCATCATCTTTCTCGTATCCCTAAATCCGACTGCCTCAATAACCGCAAAATACAGTCCGCTCGGGAATCCAGCAGCATTCATATGTAGTATACACACCCGTTCTCTATTGTCAAGTCATTTCATCATAATATGTTAAAATTTTATTTTTTTCTCTGCGTTTTCCGCGCCCTCTGCGTTGAAAAAAAGGCGAACACACAGGCTCGCACTTACATTTTTTCTTTGCAATCATTGCATCTGCATCTATCTGCGGTTCAGATATTTTCTCTGCTATCATCCGCGGTCGGTTTTCACATTGTATTCATCCATCGATTCGATTATCTTCATACCATCGACGAAAGGACACGAACGACATGGCACATTATTATCTCGGCATCGACCTCGGCACCTCGAGCGTACGCGCCGGCATTTTCAGAGACGACACTACGGCTGTTGGGGCCGCTGCGGAACAATATCTTATTGAAACACCCGCACCGGATCGAACGGAACAGCGTCCCGAGGTATGGTGGGAGTGCACCTGCAGAGCAATCCGGGCCGCGCTGGGGGAATCAGGCATGAACGGCTCTGGCATCAGCGGCATTTCATTCTCCGGTCAGATGCACGGCGGGGCGTTTCTCGACAGGGATGGTGTCCCGGTATGCCCGGCGGTCATCTGGGCCGATTCGCGGAGCGCGGGTGTGCTTGACGAGATGTCCGAACTTCTCGGACAGAACAGGATTGAGACTGTTCTTATGAACCGGCTATTCACCGGAACGCTGGCTGCGACACTATTTTGGATGCGAAAACACGACAACGCGCTCTGGAAACAGGTCAGGCATGTGCTGTCACCGAAAGATTATATACGATTCAGGATGTGCGGGCTGTATAATACCGATCCGACTGACGCCTCGGCGACACTGCTGTTCGATCAAAATACGCGCGACTGGTCTGAGGAGGTTTTGAACGCACTCGCGATTCCAGTAGAATTTCTGCCGTACACGGTCAATTCCGATCAATATATCGCCGATACGTCGGGAATCGAGGAGGCGTGCGGCATTCCGGACGGTGTTCCGCTGATAATCGGCGGCGCGGACCAGACTGCCGCGGCGCTTGCGAACGGTGTGATTGACGAGGGCGCCATGTTTGTGGCAATCGGCACCGGCGGGCAGATCGTTGCGCCGATTCATACCCCGCGGGCTTCGGAGAATCTGAGCCTCAACACGTTCTGCCACCTTCCAGAATCGCGGTGGTATCTCCTAGGCGCGACTCTGTCGGCGGGTCTCTGTCTCAGGTGGTACCGCGACACGTTCTGTCCGGACCTTTCATTCGAACAATTAACTATGGAGGCGACTAAAACTGCTGCCGGTGCGGAGGGTTTGTCGTTCATCCCGTACCTCGCCGGAAAAAGGTTGCCGCATCCCGATCCCTCGGTAGCAGGAGAGTTTACCGGAATCCGGCTCTCCCACAGCCGCGGCCATTTCGTACGGGCGATTATGGAGGGAGTAGTATTTGAACTCAATGAATTATACGAGGTTATAAAAAGAAGCGGAGCCGAGACCAATCATCTCATAGCCTCAGGCGGCTGGACAAACAGCCCGGTGTGGATGCAGATTATGGCGGACAGTTTCGGGCTGCCGCTTCACTTTTCGGCGATTCAGGAGCCGTCGTGTCTCGGCGCGGCGCTTATCGCGGGAATCGGCACAGGTGTGTACAAATCGTACAAAGAGGCTGCAAACGCAGTTCCAAAATCTCCAATAATGATCGAACCTGACGCACGTAATTTTGACCTGTATGCGGAAACATACCATCGGTTTTTACTACATCAGAAAAACCGAAAAGAGGTTTAATAATTCTTAAAAAGTGATCGTATTATAGATATTGCATTAAAGCTATGAAGATACTATCCCCTTATTCCAAACCGATGGAAAACATACTTTCCAGATCGTGTCGAGAATAAACTTTAAATGCGATCATGGTTTCGGTCGCTTGTATTCCATCTATTTTGAGAAGATGTTCTGTAACAATTTCTGCGAGCATTTCATTATCTTTACTTCTAATAATTGCAACAAGATCAATCCTGCCGCCAACAGAATAAACTTCTGAAACACCATCGATCTCAGCAAGTATTTCTGCGATTGTATTTATTTTGTTGCGTTCGACCGTTAATAATACAAGACCCGTAACCATAGGTAACCTCCCTAATATGCTGATTATTTATCGGTCAACTTCACCCAAACCATCATTATGAGTCATCATAAATCATTATTAGAATTATTGGGTAAGTCTGTATACCTACATTAATTCTTCTTTCACCCTTTATTCACTTCATTTTTCTCTTGGTTGGATTTTTTTCCGTTTTTGGCGTTTCTTGTATTTTTATTTAAAGGCTCATTCAGCATTACAACGACTTTTGAGATTCTGTTGCCGACAATTTCTTTAATCTTGAACATGATATTCTCCCATTTGACCTCCTCACCGCCAGCGGGGATAAATCCTAGCTGATGATAGATAAAACCGCCGAGAGTATCAAAATCCTCGCCCGGAATGTCCGTCCTGATGATCTCATTGACATCGTCGATATCGAGACCGGCATCCATTAGAAGCGTTCGGTCGTTTATCCACATATAATCACGCTCGTCCTGGTCGTATTCATCCTGTATCTCACCCACAATTTCCTCGAGTAGATCCTCGAGAGCAACAATACCCGATGTTCCGCCGTATTCGTCAACAACAATTGCAATATGCACCTTGGACTGTTTGAATTCCTTAAGCAATTCAGAAATCTTCTTGTATTCCGGGACAAAATACGCACCCCTCATGTTGTCCTCGAGCGAAAAATTATCCTTGTGTTTTTGGGATATATACGAAAGCAGGTCTTTCGCATACACAAATCCGCGGATATGATCTACCCTGCCCTCGTAAATCGGAACTCTTGAGTGTCCCTCACGCTCGAAAAGATCGATGAGTTCATCAATGGTACAGTCGCTCTTTGCGGCAATCATGTCTATGCGTGGCACCATGACCTCTTTGACGATCGTATCGGAGAATTCGATGATGCTTTCAATCATCTCCTGTTCGTCCTGCTCGATAACTCCGGCTTCGGTTTCGGATTTTACCATTTCGAGCAGCGCTTCCTCTTTGTCCGCCAGAAATGACTGTTCCTCGATCAATTTCGAAAGCATTGTGTCGATAAGATAGGTAAACGGCAGGGTCAACGCATTGAATACAACCAGGAAATACAGAAATATCGAAAACCTCGACACCCTGTTCTCGTATTCGCCGGTAGATATAAGCTGAGACACAAGGCCTTCAGTCAGAGTATACGCAACTCCCGATACAATAATTGCTAAAAGTCCGACTGTCAACCCTGCAATATTCCAGACATGCATCCGGGTAACCAGAAAAGCGAAAAGAAATACTGTTCCCGTAACAACAGAAATTATTTTCCCATATAGAAGCATCAGAAGAAACCGGCGCTTGTTTTCGAGCATGTCTAATATTATCGAGATGCTTTTTTTTCCGCTGCCGGCAAGCCGTTCGAGCGAATCGCGCGATATGCTACCAAGAGCCGTTTCCGCACCTGAGAACATAACCGAAACCGGCAATGAAACAAAAAACAAAATCAGCATCAATTCCGGCATATTATGATATATCTCCGTTCTCAAAATAGATTCTCATCAGCGCCTCCGTTTGGGCGGTCATCGATTTCATATCCTCATCGTTGCCATGCGTCCATCCGGTGAGATGAAGGAGCCCGTGAGTGACAAGCCGTATCAGCTCCTCGATGCAGGAAACGCCGAATTCCGCGGCCTGTCTGAGAGCCTGTTCGAGCGATATATATACCTCGCCCTCAATCGTGTCGGTATTTTCATCAGACAGGGTGAAACTCAACACATCGGTTGTGCCGGTCCGCTTTTTATAGACTTCATTAAGTTCACTCATTTTATTGTCGCCGATAAACACGATATTGATATCGCTTTCGCGTTTACCGAGTGAATTCAGCATACGTTCTGCAAATGCCCCTATACTGTCCAGATCGACCGGAAATATATCGATTATTTCATCGGCAACAATAACTTCGATATCATTCACCGTTTTTGGTCTCCTTAACGGTATGCTCAATTTTCCTGCCGTTCTCCTGTTTTTTTGCTGAGCCTCTCTTATCTTTCTGCCAGGGATATTCGATCCGTTCGTGGTGCGTCCCAACGAGAAACGGCAGAAACGCCTCTGAAATCAGGTGAAGGTTTTTCAGTGTCAGATCACATTCGTTCAATTCACCGTCGATAAACCTCTTCTGGATGATCGTATTGATTAGTGTTGTCAGCCGTCCGGGGGATTTTTCTTTGACCGACCGGCTTGCTGCCTCCGAAAGATCGGCAAGCATTACAATAGCGGCCTCGCGTGTCTGAGGTTTCGGGCCAGGATATCTGAATGCCTGTTCGTCTACCGGTTGATCGCCCGCCTCGCTTTTTGCTTTCTGATAGATTGATGCCATGAGACTGGTGCCGTGATGCTGCTTGATAATGTCAAGCACCGCCTCTGGAAGGCCGTGCTTTTCGCCGAGCTCGTATCCCTCTTTTACATGAGAAGCAAGGATAAGTGCGCTCATATGCGGGGAGAGTTTGTCGTGAGGATTTGTCCCGCCCATCTGGTTTTCAATAAAATATTCCGGAATGCTCATTTTTCCGATATCGTGATAATACGCCCCAACCCTGCAGAGAAGCGGATTGGCGCCAATCTTTTCCGCAGCAGCCTCCGCAAGCGTTCCGACAACGAGCACCGATGAATATGTCCCCGGAGCTTTTACTGCAAGCTCTCGGAGCAGCGGATTATTCAGATCTGACAACTCCAAGAGTGTTATATCTGTGGCCACATTGAACAGGCTTTCAAGCAGCGGTAGAAAACCGATTGCGATTATGGGACATAAAAAGCCGTTCATCGCTCCCAGAAACATGTCGAAACCGACATCTTTTAGCGAGGAATTCGCAACCCAGTTATTTGTTGCGATAATCGTGGCCGCCATCAAGAGCGGAATGAAAATCATGGACTTGTAAAACTCTTTCCGGTGTCGGACTCTCCCTACGGTGAATACGCCTCCAATAGTTGCCGATATGAAATACACAAGCCCGACACGAATCCCCGATCCGGAATCAATCAAAGCTACAATGAGCGAAATCCCGAGAGAAATGATAACGCCGATCTCGGCATCGAACAAAATGGTGATAAGAATGGACGCAAACGCAACGGGGATGAGGAATTCCGGTATCGCACCGCTCCATCCCGAATAAAACGCCACAACAATCGGGATTGAGGAGACAAGAACGATTAAAAGAAGTTTTGAAAACGATTCGTATATTTTCCTTTTATACAAATAGATAAATCCGAAAATAATCCCGATGATCGTAATTGCAATAAAGGTTTTTCCAAGGGCAACCGCATAGTGGCTTGTTCGCTTTTCCATGAACGACCGGCGCTGCAACTCCCTTTTCAGCGCTTCGAGCGCATCCACATGGCTCTCCTCGACAAGCACATTGGAATCGATAATCCGCTCGTTCGCCCGGTATAGAGCTGAATAGGCTGGGACAGCATCGACCGCCTGTTTTTTCAGTTCAGAGGTTCTGACATTATCATATGTCAGATTCGGTTTCAAGAAATGTACAATGATATTCTGCAGTGTCTGGAGCTCCTCGCCAGAAACAGCGCCGTCCAACTCCGTCTGAAAAGTGCCAAGAAGCGTTTTTTTCGCTTCTTCAAGGTCGATTGTCATGGATACATCGACCGTTTCACCGTTATTGAGCATAAACTCGCCCTTGGTAATGTTGGCCAAATATTTCGCATCGGAAACAATCAAGAAATCCGAGATGCCCTGAAACGACTCTTTCTTCGCCCCTCTGATAATATCAGGTAGCTTACTGTTGCCGTTTTTTATGATGATAGACAACGAATCGATTTGTAAAAACGACAGTATCTGCGAAAAATCGTTCGCAAGTCCCTTACCCAACGAATCACTGGCATCTACCGAGGCGAGCGTATCGATAATGGCAAACAGCGTATCGATTTGAGCATTCACCGTTTCGAAAAGATCGGCGTTGTGATTAAAGACCGGGAGCACATTGAGGGCCGCGATGCTCCGTTCGGCCTCAATTTCGCGCTCCGGTTTCGGCACTCTAAACTCAAAGGGTGCATTGACTTCACGGGGTGAAATCTGCCCGACTGAGAGTTCGGGAATCGTGTACTCGATCCATTCGGCGCTGCGTGAGGCAAGTAAAAAGTTCATCACAGTCAATGAGATAACAATAAATATGCCCAGCAGAATCGTGGGGATTGTACCTCGTTTCTTTACCGTTTGCGGTTTAATAATCCCGACCTTCTTTTGAGGCTTTTTTACACCTTTCAGTACTTTTCTCAACGGGGATACTCTCTTTCTCCATTTCCCGAACCGTTCAGGCCGGATTCATGGTCGTCGTATGCCTTTATGATCTTTTGCACAAGTTTATGCCGCACAACATCACGGTTTGTAAGATGCACAAATGCGACACCTTTGATCCCTGAGAGAACAGATCTGACATGTTTCAGCCCCGAGGACTCGTTGTTGGGCAAATCGATCTGCGTCACGTCGCCGGTAATGATAACTTTCGAATTCACTCCCAGCCGTGTAAGAAGCATTTTCATTTGACGGGCGGTGGTATTCTGAGCCTCATCAAGAATAATGTACGCATTCGTCAGCGTTCTGCCCCGCATATATGCAAGCGGTGCAACCTCGACTATACCTTTTTCCTGAAGTTTCGTCACCTTTTCCGCCCCAAGGGTCACATTAAGCGCATCATATAGTGGACGGAAATAGGGATCGACTTTGTCGAGAAAATCGCCGGGCAGAAAACCGAGACTCTCGCCTGCCTCGACAGCAGGACGGCAGAGGATGATCTTTTCCACAGCCTTATTCTTCAGCGCAGAGACAGCAAAAGCAACCGCAAGAAACGTTTTCCCTGTGCCTGCCGGTCCGATGCTGAACACGATATCGTTATCAATCATAGCGGAAACATAAAGACACTGTCCCAGCGACCGTGGTTTTATAGGACGGCCTTTCGCGTTTAATACGATAGTATCGAGACCGACCTTTCCCTGGCAGCCGCCGTTTTCGAGATAATCGAGCGCTGACGACAGTGTATGCTCGTCAATATATGTTCCCGATGAAATCAATACATCCATTTCCTTAATCACCGTTGCCGCCTTTTTGACCGCGTTTTTCTCTCCCATAACCTTGATCTCACCGTCACGGACAACGACCTGAACGCCGTATCGCTCCTCGATCATCCGAACATTCCTGTCGCCAGTGCCGAAAATATCACGGTAATTCGATACCGCAGGACTAAGTATTTCTACCGTTTCATTGTTCAATACTTTTGAAACTCCCTTAAGAAAAAATCCCACGGATGCAATGTATCCGCAGGAAACTGTCATACTCCTATCATGTCGCGCAACCAGACAAACCGTTCACATATATCCGTTCATGCGCCACGAAAGCGGCCGGTTGTGACGCTTTATGAATGTCTACTATCGCTGCAAAACCTGTGTCATACTCCATTTCGCTTTTCACCATGGCATTGAACGCGGTTAATGATCCTCTTTCGCTTTGCTTTTTCTCAGTCTGAGACCAAGTTCCTGAAGCTGTTCGACATCGACCTCGGAGGGCGTTTCATCCATAAGCGACACACCCTGATTCGTTTTCGGAAACGCGATAACCTCGCGGATCGATGCCGCCCCGCACAAAAGCATGATAAACCGGTCGAATCCGAATGCCGCGCCGCCGTGCGGAGGCGTGCCGTACTCGAATGCCTTGAGCAGGAATCCGAATTTCTTCTGTGCGCTCTGCTCGGTAAAACCGAGATATTCGAACATTCTCATCTGCAGATCACGGTCGTGGATTCTGATGGAACCCGACAAAATCTCCGTCCCGTTAATCACCAAATCGTAGGCGCGCGATCTGACTTTGAGCGGTTCGTCATCGAGATATTTCAAATCCTCCTCAACCGGCGAGGTAAACGGATGATGCATCGAAATCATCTCCCTGGTCTCGTCGTCGATCTCGAACAGCGGGAACTCGGTAATAATCAATATATCGAATCGGGACGTGTCAATCAAATCCAAATCCTCGCCGAGTTTCAGCCTAACGGCCCCAAGGCTCTTGTTCACAATATGCGGTCGATCCGCGACAAATATCAGAAGATCGCCGGATTCTGCGCCCATTCTTTCGATCAGCTTCTGTTGAATTTCGTCGCTGAAAAATTTGACTATGTTGGACTCAAGACCGTTTTCGGTCATCTTCATCCAAGCCATACCCTTTGCGCCGAATTCCTGCGAATAGGCAATTAGAGCATCGAGCTTACTTCTCGACATGGACGCCCCGCCTTTGACATTGATGGATTTGATGAGCCCGTTTTTCGCGAGCACATCGTTGAACACTTTGAAATCGCATCCGCCGAACACGTCGCAGACATCCATAAGTTCAAGCCCGAACCGAGTATCCGGCTTGTCGACACCGTACCGCGCCATTGATTCCTTATAGGTAAGCCGAGGCAGTTTGTCGATTTTCATTTTCAGCGTCTTATCGAATATTTCCACAACAAGACTCTCAAGGGTTTCATAGATATCCTCCTCGTCCACAAAGCTCATCTCGAAATCGATTTGGGTGAATTCCGGCTGACGGTCCTTGCGGAGGTCCTCGTCACGAAAACACTTGGTGATCTGAAAATACCGGTCGAATCCCGACAGCATGAGCAACTGCTTATAAAGCTGCGGCGACTGTGGAAGCGCATAAAACTTACCCTCGAATTTCCGTGACGGTACCAGAAAATCCCGTGCGCCCTCGGGAGTGCTTTTCATAAAAAACGGCGTCTCGACCTCAACAAAATCCCTGTCGAGGAAAAAGTTGCGGACAACGCCTGCAACGTTCGAGCGGAATATCAGATTTTGCTGAATATCCTCGCGGCGAAGGTCCAGATAACGGTATTTCAGACGGACCTCCTCGCCCACGTCTTTGTATTCGTCAAGCGGGAACGGGATCGGTTCTGATTTGCTTAAAATCTCGATATCGTCGCACATGACCTCGATCTCGCCGGTTGCCAGTTTTTCGTTCGCCATGCCCTCCATACGCGGGCGGACTTTGCCGTGAACCGCAATCACCCATTCTGAGCGTATCTGTTCCGCCACCGCGTGCGATTCGCCGTTCTCCTCGGGATTAAACACCACCTGTGTCAACCCCCAGCGGTCGCGCAGATCGACAAATATCACACCGCCGTGATCGCGCCGGCGATGTACCCATCCCGAAAGTGTTACCTCTGTTCCGTCATCTTTAAGCCGTAATTCTCCGTTTTTGCTTGTTCGTTTCAGCCGCAAATTATTATCCTTTAACGTTTTATATAAGTGATTTATTTATTATCTGATTATTTTAAGTTTTAATAATTATTTTGAAACCGTTTGCAGAAATCCGCAAACGTCGTTTTCTCCTGTTCGGATGTTTGTAAGTCCTTTACACTCACAATGCTTTCGTCTGGTTCGACAATGACCGCATATTTCGCGTTTACTTTCGCGATGGTTTTCATCTGGGCTTTCATACTCCGGTCGAGAAAATCCATATCGGCAGATATCCCGACGCGGCGAAGCTCATAACAATATGCCATCGCCTTGTCGCGCAGATCGAGTCCCGGATAGACAACAAGCACATCCACATCGCGCAGGTACTTTTTCTCCTCAGCTGCTGCCTTAAGGGCAATCACCAAACGTTCGATTCCGCAGGCAAATCCCACCGCGGGCATGTCCGGCCCGCCGAGTTCCTTAACGAGGTTATCGTACCGTCCGCCCGCCATAACCGCCGACTGCGCGCCAAGCGCAAAAAAACAATGCATCTCGAAAACAGTGCCTGTATAATAGTCAAGACCTCTTACAAGAGTATGATCCATTTCATATTCGATATTGAATTTATTTAAATATCTTTCAACCTGCAAAATATTTTCTTTATCGTCAACAGTTAAATAATCAAACGATTCCGGTAGTTCGGAATTAGTAAGCGCCTCCCGGCAGGATGGCACCTTGCAGTCAAGCACCCTGAGCGGATTGCTTGTTTTCCGCCGCCGGCAGTCATCACACAACTTATCCTCGACCGTTTCGAGAAACGAAACCAACGCATCGCGGTATGATCTGCGGCTTTCCGGCCCGCCGAGACTGTTGATTGCGAACACTCTTTCAGTGAGTCCAAGCTGTTCGGCAATCGTATCGAACAGCATCATCACCTCGGCATCCAGCATAGGCGATTCAGATCCAATTGCCTCAACGCCGAACTGGTGAAACTGGCGCTGACGGCCTTTCTGAGGCCGTTCCTGACGGAACATCGGGCCCATATACCAGAGTTTCTGTGGCAGTCCTTTCTGATCAAGACGGTGTTCGTTGAACGCTCGGACGACTGACGCCGTCCCCTCGGGACGGAGCGTAATATCGCGGCCGCCCATGTCGGTGAAACTGTACATCTCCTTGCCGACAATATCCGTATCCTCGCCGATAGAGCGTTTGAACAGAGCCGTGTCCTCGAATACCGGCGTCCTGATCTCGGCATAGCCGTACAGGCGCATGACCTCGCGGACAACGTCCTCGATTTCGTGCCAGTATCTCTCGGTTTCCTCGGGGAGGATATCGTATGTGCCTTTAACCGCTCTTATCGAGTCCATAATAACTCTGAAATCATTATATTATTAAAAGTCTATAAATATACCGCTTATCGGCGAAAGAGTCAAGGGGATTGGGGAGCAGAGCATCCTTTATATATCTTTCAGATATTTGCATCTATTGGTTTTTGCGGAATCAGACGGAACGGATTACTCAAAAGTACAATGTGTTTTTTTACCACCCGGAAACAGTCTTATCGATGATTTCCTTGGCGAGCATTTCAAGAGCTTCTTGTAATCCGTCTTCCCGTGCGGATATATCGCCGGCAGCGAAATTTGCCCAGCCCTCCATGTTCTGTTCCTCCCAAATAACCTCGTTTCGTTTACGGTCGAAGAACTGAACATTGGCGTAAACAGTTATTCTGAATTGTTCAGCCTCCTCCTCTTTCGAGTATGTAGCGGGCATCTCGACAACATCCACGATCGTGCCGTTCACAATGGCGTCGGCGTTGAATTCGCTCACAACATCCATATTGCCATCGCTGATGATGGCGTCGATGACCTCGGCGGTGATATTTTCGACAATGTTGACCTCCACCGTCTCATTCTCAAACAGCGGTACCGCGCAGGTATTGATATGCGGGGGAAGCGAACCGGACAGGCTGTAATAACTGCAACCAGCGAGTACCGCGGCTGATAGTGCGACAACTGCCGCCGTTGCGACCAACCGAAACCTATGGATTGAAACAGAACAATGACGTATCATCACATCCTCAAACCGAAATAGAATCTCCGGGCATCGTTTTCATACCGTGAACCGCTCATATCGTCCAGCGGCCATGCGACCCGTGCATAAAGCAGCGTCGGAAATCTGTAAAATGTCAGTATATTGAGACGGAGTTCGACGCCGACATCGCGTTTCAGATCGCCCTCCTTGAGATTCGCCATGCTGAGCTTGCGGAAATTCCAGACTTTCGCGGCCTCCATGAATGTATTTGCGTATAGGTTCTGGAAGTTGAATCCGTACAGGTCTTTCGAAATCCTGCTGATAACCGGGAATGTGTAACCGAGACGGCCGTAAAACAGTTTCGAACCCCAAAACGCAAAGTACGGATAACCGCTCATGAGGTTCGCGCCGCCGACATAGTATTTCAACGGCCAGTTGAATCCGCTTCCCTCGTCTTTCCACACATCTTTCAGCGCGACATCCTTGTAACCGGTATAGATCAGACTGTTCAGCGTGTGACGCCAATACGGCAGCCTGCGGTTATGACGAAAAATAAGCACGTATTCGTTTATATCGATATCCGTATCGAACGTCCGGTAGACATCGAGCATCGGATCGGGATTGTATTCTCCCACCGCAATGGAGCCGTCCGGATTGA
Organism: uncultured bacterium; assembly: GCA_964497605.1. Lineage (GTDB taxonomy): Bacteria > Latescibacterota > Latescibacteria > Latescibacterales > Latescibacteraceae > Latescibacter. Next base: position 4,529 of record CAZCDQ010000002.1, on the reverse strand, counting down.
CGCCGAGGGGCGCATAATACTGCGGCTGATTGATAAGCGAATCGGCGACTGTCGATTTGAGATGACGGAACTGCAGCATGAACGCTGTCCCTTTCGGGGCGACAACACTGTCGAAAGAGGGTTCAACGCTGCTGAAAGTATAGCTAATATCGAATTCCGTGCTGTTGAAATAGTTCAGATCGGTAAACAATCGGTCGTCGTTTTTTTCAGCGGTTCCTGCAAACGGAAATTCGCTTGTAATATCGATACCGTTGGCAAAATAATTTGAAAAATCTCTGATAATGTTAAACCGTTTTAGTGATTCGTAATACTGCCTGATCCCGGCCTCAAACCTCAGCGAATGATTCTGAGCAAGCGGAAACAGGACACCGAGCCGGTAACGCCTGAATTCATCGCGGTACTCATCGTTGACCTCTAGCGTCTGATGCAGATCGTGAAGGACGTTATTGAATCCGATGTCGGGACGATCTTCATAGTATGCAGAGTCCGCACGTGCGTTCATACGGTTGATAAAGTTGTTGATGACCATGCGGGAGGCGCCGGCGTAGAAGCGAGGAGAATGGGTATAGTTGCTCGAGGTTACCGGTACCATCGACCGCTCGTAATGCACCTCGAACGTACTGTTCAGCCTGACATCCTCTTTCAGATTTTTGCCGACCGAACCGCCGAAAATCAATGTATCGTAGCCGAGCACATCCGACAAATACACGTTTGCACCGGCATCGATCACATTCAACCCGAACCGGCTGCCGATAAATGACGGCCCCGCACGGAGGGACGGTACGATTGCGTTTACAATGCGTTTCCGCTGATAGGATTCCACATTGAAATGTTCAGAAATGTCGAACGGTTCCGGCTGGGTCACATAATCTCTCGAAAGCTCGGAAAGGCGGTAACTTCCCACCGATGAATCCGATACGATACGGTATATTGAAAAATCGCGTGCAGTATAACCGGAATAATACAATGAACCATCATAATCCGGAGTGGGAGAAAATGCGCCGCCCGATACGTCGGTAAGCTGCGTTAGCCTGTTCGAGGCGAAATCGAGCTTGTGGATATTGAATACGCCCGTCCTGTCCGAGCTGAAATAGATTCCTGAGCCGTCCGGTAAAAAACAGGGATCGCGCTCGTCGGCATCGGTAGCGGCAATAAGCTCGAATCCGCTGTTCACAGCAAAGGAAGACGAATCTGAGAAAGCGGTCGTGGAATCGGCGACATCCCATGAGTACCGGTATGTTTCCGTATCAGCGTCGATCATACCAATATCGCGGTCGTAGTTCTGTCCGAACAAGCCGAACACGATACGTCTGCCATCCGGGGAATACGACGGCGAATAGAACTGGGTGCCGTCATGGGACGCGGTCAGCAAACGAAGGTCGGAGCCTTCTGCATCTATCACCGCAAGCGCGTTGTTCCCGCGGGCGTTTTTCACAAATACTATTCGGGAACCGTCCGGGGAAAATCCCGGATCGCGGGCACGCATGTTTTTCGAAAGCCGGGTCTCGGTATCGGATTCGACATCGTATGTGTAGATATCGTAAAACCGCGGGCTGCGTTTCGGGCGTTTCACATAAACCAGCTTTTTCGAATCGTGCGACCAGGAAATGCGATAATCCACATCTTCCACAATCACCCGTGTCCGTCCGGTCGTCATATCCTTGAGCACCAGATCGGTGATGGTATAATCCCTGCCCATATTCGACAGCCAGGCCATGTACTTGCCATCCGGAGACATCACCGGATAATACGCCACCGAACCATCACGCTCGCCATTCGCATACCTGAGTGCATCCCATAGCGAATATGAGCCGTCATCTATCTTTTCACCAGTTACGAATGTCTTTTTTTTAAATGGCTTATATATTTTATCAATGTGCGCGGTCCATTCGTCATAGAGTGCACCTGCGCTAATACCAAGCACCCGTTTGATCGTCGAGTTGAAATTGTAATACGCGCATTCGTTATTCATCTCGACAATTTTTTCATAGCCGTATTTTTCTCTGATGAACCGTACCAGCGCATACCCTTGGTTATATACCATTTCGCCGTCGATTGTCTTTTTCCCCGGCAGTCCCGCCATCTCGTCAAGCGATAGCAGCGAACCGTCCAGCCATGACGACCGGAGGAGCATGTCGCGATGAGAATCCCAGGTTTCGGAGCCGAACGTTTCGGCACCGAGTTGCGCCGATCCCTCATAGAACCATGCCGGCATGGAGAGATGATGGAGCAGGATATCGGCCTCAGTGTCGGGATTTTCGTTGTACTGTCCGCCGCCGATTGAAATGTAATTGACCGGACCTTTCGCCGCTTTTTTCAGCGATATCAGATGGGTCATCTCATGAACGAATACATTGCGGAGCCAATTCGATTGCCCTCTGAGTTCAAAATCCATGTTGGTGGCGTAGATCGTGATTGAATTTTCGTAATGGATCGCATACCCGTTCGCCAGATCGACCGCGTCATTCACAATGCACATAACCCGGGGATCGTCAGAAAAGGCCTGATAGCGTGCCATAATCTTTTCGTAGATTTCGTCGCAGAATCCAGCGATCACCCCGGCGGTATATTCGCCGTCCTCGTCATACAGGATAGTGTAATAATTCGTTTCGATCTGGTTGACCGCGGCGGCGGATTGCGGAACGGCTACCCACATGAAAAGGATCGCGAGCATAGCATATCCAAAGCGTATGGCAATGGTGCGGTTCATATTATCTCCTTATACAGGATGCGAAATGCCCCGGAGCCTTTCCCTCGAGTTCGGGCACGGTCGTTTTGCATTCGTCGATACTTTCCGGGCAACGGGTATGGAATGGGCAGCCGGAGGGTATCGCCGACGATGACGGCACATCGCCGCCGAGAATGATCCGTTTTTTCTTAATCTTAGGATCGGGAATGGGAACCGCCGACATGAGCGCCTGCGTGTAGGGGTGCAGCGGATTGTCATAAAGTTCGGATGCCGGAGAAATCTCGACGATTTTGCCGAGATACATGACCGCCACACGGGTCGATATGTGGCGAACGACGCTGAGATCGTGAGCGATGAACAGATATGTCAGGCCGAGCCTGTCCTGCAGATTCTGGAGCAGGTTGATTATCTGCGCCTGAATGGACACATCGAGCGCGCTCACCGGTTCATCGGCAATGATGAATTCCGGCGACACGGCAAGGGCTCGGGCAGTGCCGATGCGCTGACGCTGCCCCCCGGAGAATTCGTGCGGATAGAGATTTGCATGACGGGGTGCGAGGCCTACCATGTCGAGAAGTTCACCAACACGGTTCTTTATACCGGCGCCGGATTCAAGTTTGTGGAATTTGAGCACTTCAGAAATCATGTTGCCTACGGTCATCCTCGGGTTGAGCGAACTGAACGGGTCTTGAAAGATTATCTGCATACGGCGCCGGAGTTTCCGCATTTCGGCCGAATTCGAGTCGAACACATTGACACCGTCGAACGTCACACGGCCGTCTGTCGACTCTATCAGCCGCAGAATGAGCCGCCCCGTGGTCGTCTTTCCGCATCCGCTCTCGCCCACAAGCCCAAGGGTCTCACCACGCCTGATATCGAATGATACGCCGTCCACAGCTTTCACATTCCCGACCGTCCGCGAAAACAGCCCTTTCTTTATCGGGAAATATTTCCGAAGACCGGATACCGTGAGAATCGAACCGTTCTTGACCGCACTGTCGTTATAATATTTCTGGGACTTGTTCACTGTAAAAACACCTTGCGTTATGGTTGTTGTTGTCACCGTCCACAGGCTCAAGCGCGGGGATTTCCGCACGGCACCTGTCGTCCGCAAGCGGACAACGCGGATTGAACGGGCATCCCGCGGGCAGATCGGCCGGATCGGGCACCGTGCCTGTAATGACAGACAAGCGGTCGAGCTGATTGTCGAGACGTGGAACGGATTTAATCAGCCCTTTCGTATACGGATGCCCCGGAGAATCGAAAATATCGTTCGTGGCGCCCTCCTCGACAATACGGCCAGCATACATGACATCCATCCGGTTTGTCGATTCCGCGACCACGCCGAGATCATGGGTAATAAGGAGAATGGACATGTCCATCTCCTCTTTGAGCTTATCGAGCAGCTCCATGATCTGGGCCTGAATGGTCACATCGAGCGCGGTTGTGGGCTCGTCCGCAATGAGAAGATCGGGATTGCATGACAGCGCCATGGCAATCATGGCGCGCTGACGCATACCGCCCGAAAGCTGATGTGGGTATTCGTCCACCCGCTGTTCGGGATCGGATATATTGACCAGTTTCAGCATTTCGACCGTACGGTTCCGGGCCTCGGCTTTTCCCACATTCTGATGCAGGGTGACCGCCTCGATAATCTGTGAACCGATGGTGAACACCGGATTAAGCGAGGTCATCGGTTCTTGAAATATCATCGCGATGTCGTTGCCGCGCACGGCCCGCATCTCCGGTTCGCTGATATCGAGCACCTGCCTGGCGTCGATCTGCATGCTTCCCTGCTCAATCTTTCCGGGCGGCGACCGTATTACTCGCATGATCGAAA
>CAZCDQ010000001.1:62727-65595 GCA_964497605.1 uncultured bacterium | reverse complement strand
AGTTCGACATCGACCTCAAACGGCTGTTCATTCATCTTTTCTTCGGGCCGAATTCCATGTTTTGCATTAAATTTCAGTCCGATTATCCGAATACAGTCTTTCATCTTTTCTCCTTTCGACGGAAACCGTCATCAATTTTCGACAACCCTTATAAAATAATACAAATATACGTAATTTCCAAAATGAGTTTCAGTCTGACATATTTCGAAGCAAAAACTCAAAAAATCAATATTTCGGCAACATATCCGCGAGTATTCCCAGCGCTTCGAGTACCAGCCCCGGTTTCAGTACTGCCGGATACGGCAACACGCCAACAATATCCCCGGCATTTCCCCCGGTTAGCATAATCTGCGGTTTACCACCCGCATGCGCCGCTGCCATCTCGACAAGTCGTCCCACCGCAGCGCCGAAACCCATTGAAATTCCGTACTCAATACACGATTCCGTACTGGTTCCGATACCCTCGTCACCATTCATGCCTTTCTGGATCAGAAGTCCGGTTTCCGCCGACAGAGCTTCAGCAACGACTGATTTTCCCGGAAAGATATAACCACCGATCACCGATCCTTCATCTCCTACCGCATCGACGGTTACCGCGGTTCCAGCATCTACTATCACACATGAATCACCGAAATAGCGATGCCCGGCATATGCTGCGAGAGCACGGTCCACACCGTACTGAGCGGGATTGTCATACGCAACTTTCACCTGCGCATCGGCAGCGGTCCGTGCGACAACCAGTTTTCCCGGAAACATTTCATGCAGCGTTTTGAACAATTCCTCACGCCATCGCGCATTAACCGAACACGCCGCGACCTTTTCGATTTCATCTGTGTAATCGTATAATCCGGTGAACACCGTCCGAAGAGAATCCAGCGAACCGGGATACGGGATACTTGTCATTTTCCCGAACTCGACAGTATCCAAAAAATCATAAACCGTGTAATGAATCCGCGAATTTCCACTGTCGACAACCGCTATCATTAACTCCGCCTTATTTTAATACAATACTTCAGATATCCTACGTATCGCATTATGCACTATAATGTACCACTTCACGAAGATTTAAGCACAGACGATTCATACATCGGGATAAACCTCTTTAAAAACGTCTCAAGGAAATTCCTGCGGTCGACTGTCAAACCGGTTTCCATGTAGAGCGAGGTCGCCTCGTGAAGACCGCATCGCTCGAAATCTTCGGCGGTCTGCAGAAAGTTCACTCCCATACCGAGTACGACCGGATCGACACGGCCTGCGCGGGACGACGATTCATACAGTATCCCCGCGATTTTCCGGCCTCCGGCGGTCACATCGTTTGGATGTTTCATCGCAAATACGAGATCGGTATAGTCGCCGAACGTCCGTATCAGCGCATCTGCGGTCATCACCGAGAGATTGTCGAGACGCGCGGGTTTGTCCGGCGGAGGCAGAACGACCGACATCCAAAGACCTTTCCCCGTCGAGGATTCCCATGAACGGCCATGGGTTCCTCTGCCGGTAAGCTGCAACCGTGCGCTGACAACCGTCCAATGTCTGCACTTCTCCTCGGCCAGGCGGGCGGCGATGTCCATGGTTGAGTTTATCGCGTCCAGATCGTACCAGTCGACGGTTTTTCGTCCGGTGCGAAGTTTTTTTCTGTATGTTGAGAGAAAATCCCGATTGTCTGCAGGCGGAAAGGATGCACTGTCTTTCCTCATAGCTCAAAGCTCGTTGAAAAGAAGTGTAAAGTCATGATTTAAAACGGAATGCGTCAACGATCCAACGGAAATATAATCAACACCCGTATCAGCAATCTGCTTAATATTCTCGGTTGTGATGTTTCCCGATACTTCGATAAGGATTTTTTTGTCGTTCGAGACGGAAGCATCCCGAATCGACTCGACCGATTTTACGATCTCGGCCAGCTCCATGTTGTCCAGCATGATTATGTCAACATGTGTATAAATCGCCTCGAGGACCTCGTCAAAAGACTTGCATTCCACTTCGATCTTGATATCCTTTGTATCTCTCAGATTCGATATGACATTGTCCACCGCTATTCGGATCGTTCCCGCGATGGCGATATGGTTATCCTTGACAAGTACCATATCGAACAGCCCGAACCGGTGATTGGAACCGCCGCCTATCCGTACGGCGTATTTATCGAGATGGCGCATAGTGGGGACGGTTTTGCGGGTGTCAAGGATTTTTGCATGGCATCCGTCGATTTTTCCAACAAATTCAGCTGTTTGGGTCGCGATTCCGGACATTCTGCCAAGAAAATTGAGCGCTGTACGCTCCCCTTTCAGAATCGAGGAGACTGAACCGTTTATTTCGAGGATTTTCATGCCGTTCGATATCTTATCGCCGTCCTTGAGGTGTTCTGTAAACTCGAGGTTGGGGTCGATCCGGTGGAACACTTTCTTGAATACGTCGATACCCGCGAGAATCCCCGGGGCTTTGTTGAACAGAAATGCGGTCGATACCAGATCGGACGAAACAATCGTTTCGGTCGTAATATCCCCTGTACCAAGGTCCTCGTCGAGCGCCTTCTCAATCAGTTCATCGGTTCGTTTTATCCAGTTCCGCTCCATTAATTCACCCATTCCTCGGCTAATTTCCGTATGACGTCAGGATATATTTCATGCTCCTCAACAAGCACCCGTCTCTGCACATCATCCGGTGTATCCTCTGTATATACATGTACTTTACGCTGGGCGATGATCTCTCCGGTATCGTATGATCCGTCCACATAATGAACTGTGGGGCCGGTTTCCGTTTCTTTCGCAGCAACAACAGCTCTGTGTACGTTCATACCGTACATCCCGGTACCGCCAAATTTCGGCAGCAGCGCCGGATGAATGTTCAGGATGCGCCCCGGGAAGGCGG
>CAZCDQ010000001.1:0-62717 GCA_964497605.1 uncultured bacterium | reverse complement strand
GAATATTAATAATTTTGCCTTTATATGTTTCCAGCAATTCGCGCCCGATACTTTTCATGTATCCGGCAAGCACAACAAGATCGATATCGCGCGCACGCATTTCATTGCAAATGCGTCTGTCGGCATTTTCTTGTGATCCCTCGGTGTAGCCGCTGATGTGTAGATTGTCGATACCGTGATTTTCAGCGCGTTCAAGGGCTTTTGCTTTTGAATTGTTAGAGACAACTAAAACAACCTCACCGTCGATGGTACCGTCAACAGTTCGGTCGATAATGCTTTGAAGATTCGATCCGCCGCCGGACGCCAGCACACCGATTTTAATATGTTTCACCAATTCCTCCGAATTCAGTAATTAAGTGTTAGAAAATTACTCGGCAATGACACCGCCCAGCGCATAGTTGTATCTGTTCAGGTATTTCTTCCCGACATTCAGGATATCCGCCGCGGTGACTGTTTCGATTATGCCGTTATACTCGTTCAGCGTTTCATAGCCGTTTCCCAGAAGCTCGTAATAGCCATACTGGTTCGCCTGGCCGGAATTTGATTCCTGGCTCATTGTATTCATACCTTTAAGATAGTTCTTTGAGAATCGTATTTCTTCCGTTGAAGCCTCGGTTTCCGCAAGCCGCATGATCTCTTCGATAAGCACCGATTTAGATTCCGTATATGATTCCGGTTTTGTGCCGATGTAGGAAAAATAGACACCTGACTCCTTACGCGCGTCGAATGACGAGCCAACCTGATAGGCAAGACCCCGTTTTTCTCTGATTGCCACAAACAGCCGAGAATTCATCGCGCCGCCTGTAATGGAATCCAATACTTCCATTGCATAATAATCGGGATCGTTCAGTGCGGGCGCCTCCCATCCGAGCACAAACCATGTCGCCGAGGTTTCGCGCTCTTCGATCTCCTCCACTGGTTTTATTCGACCGCGTCGGTCATCCTCGACATAATCTACAATCGCGATATCCTCCGACCGCGGGAGCGCGCCGAGGGTTTCGGTGATATTGTCGAAAATCCTCTGTTCGTCGAAATTCCCGACTACGGTCACAACCATGTTGTTCGGAACATAGATTTTACGGTGCATGGCAACAATATCGCCGCGGGTCAGCTTTTCGACCATCTCAGGATATCCGGCACGGGGTTTATGAAACGGATGCGTACCGTAATGAGCGTCCACCATCTGGTCGAGCGCTTTGTAGATCGGCTGGTCGTAGCGCGTAAAGATGCCCTGTATCTGGAGGTTCTTCTGGAGTTCGACTGACTCCTCCGGGAATGTGGGATTGAGCATGATATCGTACAGGATGGCGACACTTTTATAGATGTTGTCCATGGTCGCTTTTATCTCGACCGTTCCGTGCTCGCGCGAGGAATATGTCGAGAGCCGCGTACCCATAATTTCGAGTTCAAGCGCTATTTCATCAGAGGTTCTCGTTGCGGTGCCTTTCCGAAGCGTATCTTGCATGAGAGTGCATAACCCCGCTGTCTCGTCCGTTTCATAGAGAGATCCCATTTTCAGATTTACCACAAATGAAACAATCCCGTTCGTTCTCACCGGCTTTGTAATGATAACAAGTCCATTCGGTAATACCGTTTTATTCAAAGCATGCGCCTCCGCAATAAATACCCCATTAAATGTCATTATTAGCAATATGATCAGTCTAAATCGTTTCACATCGAGCCTCCTTCCCCATTCATGTCACGCTGATTCACTATCACTATACCATATGAATCGGGCGTGAGAGTCTTATTAACATAGGTTTTCAGCTCTTCGATCGTGACCGCATCAATCGACTGCTCGTATTCTGCCGCCCGGTCGAGCAGCCCGATGGTATTGTAATATCCCAGCGTCTGAGCAATATCCGAATTCGTTTCGTTAGAGAACTGGAAATCCGCTTTCAGCATGGTTTTCACTTTTTGAAGCTCCGACGGATCGACAGGCTCGTTCCGCAGTTTGCCTATCTCCTCGAGGATGGCTTCCCTGAATACCGATACCTTTTCCTCGTCCATCGTGCCGAATACAATAAACATGCCGGTCCGCGTCATGGGATAGATATATGCCGAAACCGAAGATGCAATCTGCTGCTCCTCGACAATACGTTTGTACAGACGGGAGCTGCGTCCCTCGCTCAGAATGGAACTTGCAACATCAAGTGCGGCGTTCTCGCGTTTGTCGGTATGCCCCGCGGTCTGAAACGCCATGAGGACATAGGACATATTTACATCTTTTTCAAGCACAAGCTCGCGGATGCCCTCCTGACCTGGAACATCAAAATCCGGGAGACGCTTTTTAACGCTTTCGTCAGCCTTCCAATCTGCGGTAAGATTCCTTATTTCCTCAATTGCCGTATCAGTATCGACATCGCCTACAATGACCGCAGTCATATTATTCGGGACATAGTATTTGGCAAGATAATTCCTGAAATCCTCTCTTTTCTGCCCCAAGACGCTTTCACGGGTTCCGAGAACCGGATGCGAATACGGCGTGTCAGGAAACATGATTTTAAATATTTCATCATGCGCAAGCCCCGAGGGGTCGTCGTCGCGGCGGTTGATTTCCTCTTTTATCACACCAAGCTCTTTCTCGATCTCCGCTTCGTCGAATGTCGAGTGACGGAGCGCGTCGACAAGAATATCCGCCGCCAACGCAAAATTCTCTGAGGGCAGCGTGACATAATAGAGCGTATATTCCTTGGAGGTACCGGCGTTGTTATACCCGCCGAGGCCGGTGATCTGATTGTTCATTTCCCCTACACCGCGGTTCTCGGTGCCTTTGAAAAACATATGCTCGAAAAAATGCGAAATACCGTGCTCGTGTTCCGTCTCGTTAATACTGCCGGTGTTGCACCAGAAATGAACTGCAACGATCGGGGCAGAATGCACTTCTTTTACAATAACGTCCAAACCGTTGTCGAGCGTGGTCAACGTGTACGGCATTATTGGCGATATTGAAGATCCCATAGTGTTTGTCATTTCCGATTTATCTCCCGCACAGGAAAAGCATACAGCGGCAATAATACACAGCACGGCTGTAATTAATACATGAATTTTCATGGCAGCCTTTCATCGATCGTACAAAGGTTGATTCATACTGATATTATAGAATATAAAGAAACCGCAACAAGGAAACAAAATAAAATTATTCGGTTATCCCTTTAACTCAGCATCGATATTATTATTTTCTAATAAACCCATCTTGATGATGCTCCTATACTATCTTTCTACTCATTGAAAGCACATACAGTATCTTTACCTGCCACTAAAAAAAGTTGGTATAGAAAGCGATTATCGATGAATTGCAACTATAAATGGTATCTCTTTTTATTGTCATGCAGCTGACTAAAAGGTATAACCAAATGAAATTATATTACGATCGGCCGGATTTCAAAAACCCGATTTTTTGCATGAGAACCTGCTTTTCCTCGCTGCTCAGAAAACCTGAAAACGCATAGAACCCAAAGGGTAAGAAAAACAGAGCTATCCTATACAGAAAAGCATTTATCACCCCTGCAGGCGCATACACAACCGATAATATCACCGGAACCGCCGTGATGAAGACCACCGCACCAAGCCGTTTGAGCTCATATTCCACACGGTAAATAGTACGTGAATATATATATAATACCAGCACCATGACCGCATAGGCAATAACCGTGGTATATGCAGCGCCGATAATGCCGTATTTCGGAATAAACAGCAGGTTCAGCCCCACATTCACGCACGCACCCGCAATCGTGGCGATCGGCAGAATATGTGTTTTCTCTTTAAGAAAAACACCCGCAAGCATGATAATATAAAACCCGTAAATAACATACGACAGGGAGACAAACGGCATGATATCAGCCAGCGACAAAGGGTATTCGCCGCGGGTATACAGAATGAAAATCTCATCTCTGAACAACGTTATCCCCAGGAACATGACTGAAATGAACATGGCATAATACGTGGCGGTCCGTGAAAAAACACTTTTTGCATCAGGGTGGGTTCCGAGCGAGAGATAAAACGGCTGCCAGGCGATTCTGAACGAGTTCACAAAAACCATTATACCAACCATACCAAGCGTATACGGCACCGCATACTGCCCGACACGGGCATCGTCGAAAAATTGCAGTATCAGTCTTCGGTCGGATAGATCGATGACTCGAAGCGCCGCGATGGTGAAAATGGTTGGAATGCCGAACATAAGCAGCTTTTTCAATAGGGCAAACGAGAGTTTTCCCGAAAAATAAGTTTTATACACAGGCAGAAGAATAACGAATACTGCGGCAACAACAATGAGATTCGCCTCGAACACGCCCTGAATGCCCCGACCGAGATATCCGAGAAAAACGACATTCAGCACGATAAACATCACAAACCGCACAATCGAGATAATAAAATAATAGAGAAATCTGTTTTCGGCGCGCAGAACGAGTGTGGGATAGATGACAATCGTGTCGAGAATGAGAATGACAAAAATCAAATGCGTGATATATACATAGGACGGACTTTTTGTGATAAGCGCCGATATCGAAGGACCAGCATAGAGGGATATCGCATAGAAAAGAACACCGGTGATCACGGTGAAATAGAGCGCCGTGGAAAAAATGCGGTCTTTCCGGTCGCGGTATTTATCATCCATGAAATAGCGCAGGAATGCATTATCGAGGCCGAGCGTGTAGAATAATACTATAAATGCCGAGGCGGCATAGAAAGCGGTTCTTATACCCAGCTCGGCATCGGTGAGCGCTTTAACATAGATGAAAACGAGAACAAATCCCGTACCGCGCGATATCGTCTCTGACAAACCATATAGAACAGAATGTTTGAAAAGGCGGTTCAGGTGTTTAAACACCGACTATCTCCTGATTACGACCATTTTTTCCTTGAATATGCTACCGTTTCTGTCGACACCCGTAAAGAAATACACACCGGACCCGACAAATTCACCGCGGAAATTTCGGCCGTTCCAGACAGCAGAGGTACCAACGGTGTCGTCAGGATCAAGCTCGATGACAAGCTCGCCGGTAAATGTATAGACGAATACGGGTTCATCCGGATCGAGGTTCGTGAACACCGCCTGTGAGTTGTCGCCCCAAATTTCGAACGGATTCGGATACATATGGAAATCCGCCGCTATGCCATCCGCAGGACCGCCTGAAAGAGCCAACCGGTTGAGCCCCATAGTTGTGCCGATCCAGAGATATTCCTCGTTCTCGTCGATTTCCAGAGAGAGTATTGAATCGGACAAAAGACCGCTGTTTTCGACTGTATATGTTTCTTCAAGGACATTACCCGCATTCAGTTTATAAAGCCCTTTCGAGGTGCCGATCCATTTACTATCATCCTTATCAATGGCGATGCTGTTCACATCGATCGATATCTGTTCGAGGTTTGTATTCATTTCGATAACATTCAACGATTTATCGGATTTTTTGGTTATACGGTGAAGTCCGCCAAGCGTTCCGACCCAGACATAGCCCTCGGAATCAATATCGACCGATAGAACACGGGTGCCCTTAAGTCCGTCTGCGGACGTGATTGTCTGAACCACATCGTCAGACGGATCGTATGGATCAGGACCATAATAGACGCCGATCAGGCCGGTGTCCCATGTACCGAGCCATAACCACCCCTCATTGTCGGGAAAGACATTGATAATATAGTTGGTAGATGATCCTCCCTCGAAGGTAAAATGGTGGTGATTATATTGATTTATCGGCAATATGCCCTCAAGAGCATAAGCGCCCTTGTTAAAACCGGCAACCCAGATATTTCCCTGCGCATCTGTTGTTATGTCCGATATGACAACATAATTTCCCGAGTTACCCTGGCGCTGTATGATCTCCATTTCGGGATCGACAAGTGTGATAATATCGTCGAATTTCTGCGAAGACCGGTGGCTGTCGATAGTATAAATACCTCTGTCCCATGTTCCGCCCCACACGATGCCATTGTTGTCGACCGTCACAGTCGTGGTTCTAAAACTCGGCAAATCATCCTCTGGACCGTAACTCTCCCATTCTCCATCTCTTAAACGGAGGAGATAACCTCCGGCATCGCGGTATGATGTCGCAATCCACAATTCGCTTTTTTCTGAAAGGGACATATCTCTCTGCTCTGGAGTCCGCGGTAAATTCATTTGTGGAAGCCCCCAGTAGCCCGATGAAATAAAACATTTGAGACCGTCGGAGGATGCAATCCACATTTTACCTTCGCTTCCCTCAATTACCGCGGACAGTCGGATTACATCGGAGTTGCGAATCCATAAATCAGCAGATAGCTTATATAAACCGCCGTATGTCGCGAGGAAATACGTTCCCATACCTTTCGATATGTCATACACATTTATATCATCAATCTCGATATTCATGTATGCTTTTGTTTTCGAATCGAATGCAAAAAGACCGCGGCCGTTCGTCCCCACATACATGACAGAATCGCTGTTCTCGTAGATAAAATCCTCGACACAATTAACAACTCTGTTGAATGAAAAGCTGTCCCATGCCCTTTCAGATTCGAGATTCGGATTGTTCACATCCGCCCACGCAAGACCTTCGTTGGTGCATGCCCAGATTTTACCATAAAATATGTCGACCTCATTGACAGGGGTATCCGCGTTAATGCCAGAGGATAGTTTCGAGAACGTGCGGAGTTCCTCGGATGAGAGATTGAGCCTGTCGATGCCTTTCGAGTGACCGACAAAAAGGATGCTGTCGTTCAACGCGTAAATATCCCGCACTGCAATCGTATTGAGAACATCGTCCTTGTCGACATATTCGGGGAATAAAACCGGCTCAAATGTCCCATTCTTGGGATCAAACCGCATGAGGCCGTCGAATTCGAAACCGACGAAAATCTCTTTTGAGGTTGCAGAAATGCACAGTGCGTCCGAAACATCGATACCTTGATTTTTGTAATAATATGTAAATTCTCTTATTTCACTGTCATAGCTAAACATACCGCTTGAGGTTGTGCCGTAAATCTTACCCCCGAATTCTACGACATCAGTCATCTCGGTCATGGGTGGGTATCCCTCCCAAGCGCCGTTCAAATCCGTTGCGGCCGCGGGTATTGCGCTCATATTTACAAACAGTATGAGGTAACACACAATTCTTTTCATATAGATACACTTTTTATATTTTTTGGGCTGGTTTAGTTTTTTTGACATATCTTGTATAAATGTATAAAATATTTGCCGTAAAAGAAATAATTAAACAGATGAGACTGAAAAAATTACCGAACCGCGCAAACACAGTTTTTTCTGTTCCGGGCGTAATCGTACCGGTGAGAATACAGCGCTCGAACGTATTTGATGCGCTTTCAATCCTGCCGTACCGGTCAATAACCATCGATATACCTGTATTGGCACATCTTACCACAGGCAGATGAAATTCGACAGCGCGCATGGCCGAAATCATCGCATGCTGGATAGGAGAAGAATACGGCCCAAACCATACGTCATTGGTGATAACCACGATAAACTGCGACCCTCTGACAACGAATTTCCTTATCAGATCGGGGAAAATTGACTCGAAACATACCGCCACATTGAATGGGGGAAGCTCCGCCGAACGGAACACAACCGGCTTTTCCCCTTCGTCCCAGTTCGCCTGACCGAGATGCAGATTATTCAGCGCCGGGAAAATATTATTAAACGGTATCGCCTCCCCGAACGGCACAAGGTTGATTTTATCATATTTCTCGACTATGATCTCTCCCGGAATGAAAAATGCCGCTGAATTCCATTTTTTTTCGGTACGGTAATCTATTGACGGTGTTCCAGTCAGAATCGGGATATCGATTGAATCGGCGAGAGACTGCACCATATATCTGAACGATGGTGTTTCGAGTAGATAGACCGGCGTTGCCGTCTCAGGCCAGACAATAAGATCGGGTTTTACTTCAGCTGATGCAGCTTCGATAGTCATATCATGATAAAGCTGGATATTCCAGTACTGATTTCCCGGACCCCATTTCTCCTCGGGCAATACATTTCCCTGAATGAGCGCAACATTCAACCTTTGGGAATCGTTCGTTGCATCGTTTATCACCGCCCATGAATAAACAAACGGTAGAGCAAATAAAAGTGCAAGGCTCGCCCAACGAACTGCTGTCCGACGCTCAATGAGATAAAACAGCGTCACATTTATCAAAGCCACCCAGAATGAAACACCGTATGCGCTGGTTATATCGGCAAACTGAATCAGCCCGGGATAGTATGTTTGGGAATTACCGAGAATCATCCACGGAAACGCGAGCAGATCGAACGACCGAATCCATTCGAATCCTGCAACCGCGCACGGAAACAGCAGCATTCCGCGTTTCGGATTAAGATCGACAAACGGTTTCGAGAATATGAACGGCAGCGTGAAAAAAAACGACAGCGCAATCACGGAGCAGATCATGCCGACCCATGTAATGTGACGAATCCACGACACAGTGATGATGTGAAAAATCACCCCCATGACAAACGACCATATAAAGACCTGCCTGAAATTCGACACTTTCATAAGGAACAACATTGGAATCAGCGCACCGTAGGCAAAAAAACCCACACCGACCGGAGGATACGCGCATCCAAGTGCTACCGCGGATATCAGCACGTATATAAACGCTGTCTTTTTACTCATATTTTCCGGGCATCCTCAGTTGGGGTGTGTTCGGACAGTTTTTAGAACGGCTTCAGAATTCGCGATCGGTTCTCGAAATATGCGACATTGTCATAACTGGCATTTCTCAGCACTTCGGCAGCCTGTTCGAAGTAACGGCCCACATGTTCCGGTTTATGCGAATCCGATCCCACGGTGACCGGTACGCCGCGGCTGTTCATGATTTTGAGAAACTGCGGCGACGGGTACGCTTCGCCTGCCGGATAATCGTAGCCGCTGGTATTTATCTCGAATGCGAGATCCATTTCTTTAAGCGCCAAAGCGACGCGGTTGTAGGTTTGGGTCATATCGCTTTTGGGATGGTATCCCATGCGTTTCAGGTTATCGATATGCCCGGCGATATCATAGAGTCCGCTTCTCGCCGCATTAATAATGGTGTCGAAAAACCGCTCATATATATCCTCGAGCCGCTCTTCCTCGAACTTGTGCTTATACTGAATCTGATCGAACGGCCAGCCGTCCAGATAGTGTATCGAGCCGATTACGTAATCAAATTCGTAGCGCTCAATGATAGATTCTATCTCGTCGGCACGGTCGAGGTTCATATCCATTTCGGCGCCGAGCCGAATGACGATTCTTCCGCGGTAACGCTCGCGGAGTTCTTGCACTTTTTCGATATAGAAAGGAAGATCGTCATAGCTCATACAGAGATGCGGCTCGGGCATAACCGGCATGTGCTCGGAGAATCCGATTTCTGGAATGCCGAGTTCGATTGCTCGCTCGACATACGCCTCCATCTCGCCGGAGGCGTGATTACAGAGCGTCGTGTGGAGGTGGTAATCAGGCAATCGGCAATTCATAGTATCTTTCCCTGCTTTTCCATCAGTTTTTTGAACTGCAGTGCATTTCTCACCGCATATCCTTTGTGACAGTTATTAAAAAACGCGTAAATTTTCCAGACCGTTTTCTCGAGCTGTTCGATCTTTTCGATCCAGGGATCCAGTTCGTCCTCGGAATAATCGTAATCGTACCGTTCGCCGGTTTTTCCCCACCATGTCTCTTCGTTTCTGCCATGAAACCGGATATATCCGATATCGCCCGTGGCACGGACAACCGGGGGCATCATCCCGCCGATCTGCGGCTCGTCAACCGACACAAACCGCAGATTCAGGCGTTCGAGAAAATCGTATACCTCGTCGCGGTTCCAACTTTCGTGACGGAATTCCACAAAAAACGGTGGGCCGATTTCCGCATGTCTCTCGCTGAGTTCGGAGAGATACCGCCTGTTCTTCTGATCGTTCCTGAATCCCCAGGGAAACTGCGCGAGCAGACCCGACAGCCGGCCGGCTTCATTCAGCGGCCGAACCGCCTCGCCAAAATCATCCGCCACATCGGCGTCCGCATGTTCATGCGTCGTCGCTTTGTTGACTTTCACTATAAATTCAAAGGTATCCGGCGTCCTAATAAGCATGTTCTCGAATACCGATGTGCGCGGGATTCCGTAATAGGTGGAATTAATCTCGACCGTACTGAAATGATCTTTGTAATACGACAGATAATCGCTGGGTTTTGTTCCCTCAGGATAAAACACGCCTTTCCAGTCGCTGAAACTGAATCCCGATGTACCGACTGAAATCATGACATTCCCCGCACGTGACATTTAAGTGTCTGACGTGTTCCATGCTTTAAGCGTCTCAGCAATGCCGGGCTGTTTCGCCACCCCTTTCTCCGAGACGATCGCTGAGATGTTGTCCGCCGGAGTTACATCGAACGCCGGATTGTAGTATGAAACGCCTTCGAGCGCTGTCTCGGCGCCCCAGACCGAATATATCTCAGCAGGATCGCGCTCCTCAATGAAAATCTCCCGACCCGATTTCAGCGAAAAATCGAAACTGGTGAGAGGCGCGGCAACATAAAACGGCACATAATGTTCTTTTGCCGCAATAGACAGTCCGTAGGTACCTATCTTGTTTGCGGCATCGCCATTCGCCGCGATCCGGTCAGCGCCGACAATGACATGGTCGATCTTTCCGCTCCGGAGCACCTCGGCAGCCATGTTGTCGCAAATGACGGTGACAGGAATGCCGCTTTTCGCGCACTCCCATGCGGTAAGCCTCCCCCCCTGCAGCAGCGGACGGGTCTCGTCGGCATACACGCTGATATGTTTCCCCTCGGCTGTGGCGGTATATACAATGCCGAGCGCAGTGCCGTAACCCGAGGTAGCAAGTCCGCCGGCATTGCAGTGCGTGAGTATGGTATCGCCGTCCGACAGCAGGCTCGCACCGTGCTCGGACAGGGCCCGGCAAAGGTTTATATCCTCCTCGAATATGCTGTGTGCCTTATCGAGGAGCCGTCCCACAGGATCGCCCGAGGAGAAGGCATCGTCCAACGCTTGCGACATGACATCGATAGCATGAAACAGATTGACTGCGGTTGGACGTGTCTGGGCGATATTTTCGATAGCGGCTTCGACATATTCTCGGTCAGTACGTTCGTTTGCAGCGACAACGACGCCGTATGCGGCCGCAACGCCGATGGCCGGCGCTCCTCTGACTGCAAGGGTTTTTATCGCCTTGCATACGCCGTCTGTTGTAGTCAGCGTAAGGTAACGCTCTGCATTCGGCAGCGCCCGCTGGTCGATGATCTCAAGTCCGCGTTCGGTCCATAGTACGGTTTCAACCGGCATACATTCTCCGTTTTCTGAAATGATATCATGCGAGGTCAGTTAAAAGGTTGTAATGTTCCGGAATATTTCGCAGCGTTTCTCGATATCGTCCATAGTCAGCGATTTGAGGCGCTCGAGACTAAAATCCTGGACGGTGTAAGAGGCGACAACACCGCCGTACACCACTGCCGTCTTAATCGTTCTGATATCGATTGAATCCTCACGGGCGATATACCCCATAGCTGCTCCGGCATAGGTATCACCGGCGCCGGTCGGATCGATGACCTCGTCGATAGGATAGGCCGGGAAAATGAACAGATCGTCCGGGGAAACCAGAATCGAACCGTGCTCGCCCTTTTTCACTATCACATAATCGAGCCCAAAACGCATAAGGGCTTTCGAGGCGGTGATGATGTTATGCTCGCCGGTCAGGAGACGGGCTTCTATATCGTTTACAATAAGCATGTTGACTTTGTCCAACACTTTAAGCAGCGTTTCGCGGTTATCACGGATATAGCATTCGATCGTATCCGCCGCAATAAACCTGGGTGACTCGACCTGCCGCAATACCTCGAGCTGAAGGTCGGGAATGATGTTTCCGAGAAAGACGTATTTCGATTTTCGAAATTCTTCGTCGAGAACAGGTTTGAAATCATTAAAAACGTTCAGTTCGAGATTGGTGGTTTTCCTGATATTCATATCGCTTGCATACTCGCCGCCCCAGCGGAACGTCTTACCTCCCGCGACCGTTTCAAGACAGTTCGTATTCACCCCTCTGCCGCGGAGGAAATCCAGCACATCGGTCGGAAAATCGTCACCAATGACTCCCACAACATTTACCGGTGCAAACAATGATGCCGCGGATGCAAAATAAAGAGCCGATCCTCCAGGTGTATCGTTTACCGTTCCGTGATCGGTCACGACATCGTCAAACGCAATCGTACCTACAACAACAATGCTCATATTCATTCCAACGGTTATGCGCCGGCAATGACCCGCCGGCGTCCGGTTTATTCCAATACTATTTTATTCAATCCGTTTATAAGATTCATCCGTTCGCGCATGTGAACCGTTCAGTAATCCGTTTCGATTCTTCGGGTTTTAGAATCCTCCCACAATTTCTCGATGGAGTAATATTCCCTGGATTCGTAATCGAAAACATGCACGACGATGTCAACATAATCGATCAGAATCCATTTTTGCGCCTCGATACCCTCCACATGCCAGGGTGATAATTTATCGACTTTTTTCATCTTTTCGCGAAGCTCGTCAGCAATTGCTTTGACATGAACGCCCGAATTACCGGAAACGACGATGAAAAAATCCGCAACACTCGATATCTTGCGCAAGTCCATGACCACGATATCCTCACCCTTTTTACTCATTATCAGCTCGATTATGCGGTCGAGATTCTTTTCAACGTCGGTTGAGGCTTGTGTGTTCAATCCGTTATTTCTCCTTTCGATATATTGAGCGAATCCCAGTCACGACCGATGATAACCGCAATATCCTCAATAATGTAAGGATTTGCTGAATACTGATCAACAATCATATCAATCCCAAGTTCGTCGGCGACAGCCCGGGATTTCCGCTTGTCCCCTTTTCGGTCGAGGACAACCGATACATCAAAATCGAACGAATCGGCGTTGCCGCCCTGACCGTTGACCACGTCGAAGCCTGCGCTACGCAGCCGTCTGGCAAACAATGTCGCGAGTCCCTCCCTCCCGCAACCGTTCAGCACGGCAATACGTATATATGTATTGCGTGATGTATAACGCGAGGATTCCGAAGTTTCGGTGTTACGGTCAAATTGCCGAATATCACGAATAATAGTAATAAGCGGAACAAGTACAAAAATTATGAAAATAACCGAGATAATCGGTACCATTTTTCGCATGTATTTCATTCAATGGAAGAGATGGGAAAAAATAAAAAAAAGGGGATAGCATAGAACTTCCATGCGTCCCCGCAGATAATGCTATTTTACGTTGTGTTTATCAATATCAGTTTATAACACCTCGTTATCATCGTACGCAAATATATCAGTACGGTCTGAACCGGCTGTATCTGCCAAACCGGCTGTATCCGTATCCGTTATACATATTCGATCCCGAAAAATCACGGTAATGAAAACTGATAGTGGTGTTTTTCCAGGGCTGGTAAACAAGATCGAAAGACGGTATATACAAATTACCGGTTTGTAAATTGTTTCTTCCGCTGGATGACGCACTGTTGCTTAACAAACCACTCATATTGTTCTGGTATGCAACCCGCAGCCTCATGGTCAGCGGCATTTTGAAACGGTATGTCATCGTATTGAGATAAAGACCATTCAGACCGGAGGAACCGTACATGGACGACGAGGAATAACTCATCACGGTCTGGTGTTTCATGGTGAAACGTTCGGGGTCAAGCAGACTCATGCTTTTCAAGGTTTTCGAAGGATTCAGTCCGGGTTGATATACGGTATTACCAGCGCCGTTCATGGAAAATGTCTTGTTTTGCTGCGCATATGAAACCGCAGCAAATCCAATTAGAATGACAATTAAAAAACTGCTTAAAACATTCCAACGCATTCACAAATCCTTTGTTTCTTATTCAAATACTTAACAATATAATTAATATCAATTAATCCTTTATGTCAAGCAAGAATTGAATTAAAATCAAACTTCTTTACTTTATATTCTTCTGAGACAAAAATGTTTCACATTATTTTTTGCCGACAATGTCGTTTTTTTCGTTGAGAAACAGAATATCGGGCTTGAAATCTTTCAATTCCTCAGCGCTCATGGTGGCGTACGAAAGGATGTGTATCCGGTCACCGTTTGCAGCGAGGCGAGCCGCCGGGCCATTCAGGCATACCATTCCTGTTCCCCTCTCCCCGCTTATCACATATGTCTCGAACCGTGCGCCGTTATTGATATTGACAACCTGAACGCGCTCATTTTCTATGATATCAGCCTGTTCCAGAAGTGCCTGATCGATGGTTATGCTTCCGACGTATGTCAGCTCCGTTTCAGTCACCGTTGCATTATGAAGTTTCGATTTCAACATGATTCTTCGCATATTTTTTCTGCCCTTCAATTTTCTGTCATTCTATTTACAACTTACGATTTTCCCGCTTTAACAACAATGTTGTCAATCAGCCGTGTTGTTCCAAAATGTACGGCTATCGCTATGAGAGCATCGCTTGAAACGTCCCCGACCGGTTTGAGGTTCACCATATCAACAATCTCAATATACTCGATTTCCGCAGCTGATGCACTATCTATTACCGATTTTATTTCCGAGGTTAACACCTTAGTATCGGTCGTACCGCGATCGATGAGCGACTCTGCTGTCCGAAGACTTTCATACAGAACCGACGCCTGCGCGCGCTCGTCAGGAGATAGATACTGATTTCGAGAACTCATCGCGAGACCGTCCGACTCGCGAACTATTGGACCGGCGTCGATGTCGATATCCATATTCAGGTCGCGCACCATAGCACGGATAACCGCAAGCTGCTGAGCGTCTTTTTCACCGAATACAGCCACATCCGGCTGAACGATATTGAATAGTTTGGCAACAACCGTGGTCACTCCTCTGAAATGCCCCGGCCGTGCCCCTCCGCACAATCCTTCGGTCAGGCCCTCTACATTTACATACGTTAGATATCCCGCGGGATATATAATCAGGTCGTCCGGCGCGAAAACAGTGTTTGCGCCGGCCTTTTCAGCATCATACACATCATATTCAAGACTGCGCGGGTAACTGTCGAGGTCCTCATTTTCACCGAATTGTTTCGGATTAATGTAAATACTGACAACGACAAAACCGGTTATCGCCGCCGCCCTGCGGATCAGGCTCAGATGCCCCTCGTGAAATGCGCCCATAGTAGGAACAAGGCCGATGCGTTTACCCTGACGGCGATTCTCACCGCATATTCTTTTAATTTCATCTATGTCGGATACAATCGGTATCATGTTCTTTGATATTTATTCTATCATTTCCGTGTTTAGTTGCTGGCAGGCACAGGTAGCTGCCCATACGATATTATATGCGTAATCATATAATCTGCGAAATCTGCGGTAACGTTGCGCCTTGCTTTCTCAATATCCACAGGCTTTTGTGAGATCGAGCTCCTCGTTTTTAACAAAATCGGACACCTCGAATGTCTGCACAGTTTCACCCTCGTCGAGAACTTTAACTGTCTTTATTCCCGCATTAATAATCAGCCGGCTGCAGATCTTGCATGGCCGTGCACCTTTCACAATAGAACCGTCCTCAGCATCGAACCCGGATAGATAGAGCGTGGAATCGATCATATCGGCCCGTGCCGCATGAATGATCGCATTCATTTCAGCATGGACACTTCTGCAAAGCTCATATCGTTCGCCACGGGGAATTTTCGCCTGCTGACGAGGACAGATACCGGTATCGGAACAGTTTATTGCCCCACGTGCCGCACCGGCGTAACCAGTCGAGATGATCTGGTCGTTTTTGACAATAACCGCACCGTACCACCGCCTGAGACAGGTCGACCGTTTGGCGACCTCTTTCGCTATGTTGAGATAATACAAATCTTTATCAGGTCTTTTCACCATCTGTGAGTTCTTTCGTTCATGTGGACGTTACGTTTTAAGTAATATACACAATCATTCGCATATGACAAAATGCCAAAATCAAATGAATATAAACACGATTCACTGAGGATTAACAGTTTTTCTTTTGTGCGACCCAGGATTTATAATATTCCCATTCCTGTTCAAAGTTCATTGTAAAGAATCCTGTCCCGAGGAGAGATTCGATTTCCTCCGGCGAAAATAAGCGTACTTCGTCCATCTCGCTTTTCTGAATGGAAATGGGGCCGTCCCACACGCATGTATACGTAGTCACATACTCTTTTTCAATATCACTTACCAAGATGTATTCGTACAGCTTCACCATTTCCGCCCCGGAAATGCCGAGTTCTTCTTCTGTTTCACGGTAGAGCGCATGCTCGACCGATTCGCCGTAATCGATATGACCTCCAACCGATGTGTCCCACTTCCCGGGCTGAATTCGTTTGTTTGTTGCCCGTTTCTGCAGCAGCAACTTCTCCCCGCTGTTGAACACCAGGACATGCACAACGCCGTGAAGCAGGAACGATCCGCAATGGCACTTGTCTCGTGATGCCGTACCGACCGGTTTGCCGTTTTCATCGAGAATATTAAATAATTCCATAGTAAGTATGTTTGCTTTTTATGTAAGGGAAAACGATTGACATTTTCCTGAATCCTATGTTAGCTCGGAACTTATTTCCCGCGGCGAAGTATTGCTATAATGAAAAGCCTGATATGCGAAATATTACTGCGTACGGTAAGTAAACAC
Source organism: uncultured bacterium (assembly GCA_964497605.1). Lineage (GTDB taxonomy): Bacteria > Latescibacterota > Latescibacteria > Latescibacterales > Latescibacteraceae > Latescibacter. The sequence continues at coordinate 46,109 of CAZCDQ010000001.1, read as the reverse complement.
AGAATCGAATATTCGGTTTCTAAGTATCTAATATACGAAAATTTGATTATATTTACCACAAAATGATTGATTTTATACCACAATTTTGACATATTTGCTTTAGTGCCTATCGAGTTAAAACAGCAAACAACAATATATCGTATAATAATCAACTAAAATCAGGCTTATATCGAGTACTTGCGGAGTTAACTCGATAGGCACATTTACTTTAAAGGAAGAAATACATGAAAACAGACTATACACTCGATACGGTCGGTAAGTTTTGCCCGGTTCCCATCATTGAAACAGCGGCAAAAATTAAAGAACTTAATGTAAATAATACAATGACTATTATTTCCGATGATTCCGGATTTTTACCGGATATGAAAAACTGGTGCGATATGACCGGAAATGAGTACATTTCCGACTCCGAGAAAAACGGCATTTACACCGTACATATCCGAAAGGTAAAAACGTGAATCAGACCGGCAGACTGCTTTTCGGCACTGCGGGAATTCCGCACTCATCGAAACAAAAACACACCGTATCAGGCATCGAAAGACTCAAGGAACTCGGGCTCGATATCATGGAACTCGAATATGTCTATGGTACGTTCCCGGGCGAACCGAAAGCTCGTGAGATAGCTTCAGCCGCCGTTGAAAATGGTATCCGGCTTTCCGCACACGGTCCGTACTACATCAATCTCAACGCAGCCGAACAGAAAAAACTCGACATGTCGCGAGAGCGTGTCATCAAAACCGCCCTTATCGGCGGCATGTGCGGCGCCGAAACAGTGACTTTTCACGCGGGATTCTATCTTAATCAGGCCCCAGAAAAAGTCTATGGTAAAATCAAAACAGAAATCGAGAAAATTGTTAACACTGTTCATGAAAATGGCGTTGACGTGGATATCAGGCCCGAACTCACCGGGAAATATTCTCAGTTCGGAACGATCAAGGAGATTCTGCAGTTGTCCCAGGATATCGAAGGCGTGTATCCCTGTATCGACTGGTCACATCAGCACGCAAAAACCGGTAAGTATAATACGGCGGACGAATTTCAGTCGCTGATTGATATGGTCAGTGAAAAACTCGGTAAATCGGCGCTCGAATCGGTTCATTTTCATATATCCGGCATTAAGTTCGGCCAGAAAGGCGAACAAAAACATCTGAATCTCAAGGAATCCGACTTTAAATACCGCGAGTTGCTGCAAGTACTTAAACAGAATGAAGTGTGCGGATTCATTATTTGCGAAAGTCCCTCGATTGAGGATGATGCACTCCTTCTTAAAAAATATTACGAGACCCTTTAATTATGAATTATTTTCCTGAAAATACCGCTTTATGGAAAAAAATCGAAGCGGCGATCAAAGACGCCAAGACAGTCTTTTTATCCGCACATGTCAATCCGGACGGCGACTCGATCGGATGTGAGATGGCATTCAAACGTTTCCTCACAAATATTCATAAAAAATCCCGGGTAATCAATTACTCGAGAACACCTGATATGTATCGGTTTCTGGACCCCAAAGGCTCCATTGAATCACTGAAAGTGAAAGAGGAACTTACTAAACCGCCCGGGAAAAAAGATGTGGTCATCTTCCTTGATATGGGCAATTACAAACGTGCCGGGAAAATTACAGAGTTTCTGCTCAAGAATGACGCAAAGATAATCGTGATCGACCACCATCAGCCCGATATGGACGTAATCGAAGCGGACATCGTTGTCGTTAACCCAACCGCCGCAGCAACCGGATGCCTGCTATATGATTTATTCTGTACAATCGATAAATCCGTCGTTGACACGAAAATTGCCACGGCGCTTATGACCGCGGTTACAACGGATACCGGCTTTTTCAGATACAGAAACACGACGCCGACGACACACCGAATCGCAGCGGCGCTCATCGAACACGGGGCAAAAACCTCAAGCATCAGGAGAAAGCTCAATGTCGGTATGCCCCTGCCCCGTCAGGTTCTCAAAGGTCTCGCTATGTCGACAATCAAAACGACTGAATGCGGCAGAATTTCCTATGCATACATAACTCAGGAAATGTTTAATAAAGCGGGCGCACTCCGCGAGCACACTGAGGGTATCATACAGGAAATCATCCGAATTAAAGATACGATAGTCGCCGCGCTTATTATACAGGAACCGCTGCCGGAAGAACGCAACAATTTCAAAGTAAGTTTCCGCTCTGTCGGAAAAATTCCGGTCAATACCATCGCCTCTCTGCTCGGCGGCGGCGGTCATAAAAATGCAGCCGGTGCAACACTCACCGGTCCGCTCGATGACGTTATCCAGACAATCACCCGCGGCGCTCAGAAAATGCTGAACGAACTTGACGAGAGTAACGGTAAGGATTGATATCCGGTTTTACTAACGACAATGAACGGAAGACTCAGCCTTTCCACAGTAGCATAGAACAGGTTTAATAGGAGATGTTATGATAAAACGGCCGCGTATTGCTGTAATCGTGCTTCTGTGCATTGTATGCGTTCCGCTTTGTATCACAGCACAGGACATATAATCGATTGCGCTGCCCCAACCGCAGAAAACAGGCGGAATTCCGCTGAAAGATGCCCTCGGGAACCGCAAGACAAGCCGGGCTTTCAAACCAAACATGTTTACAAATCAGGAACTGTCCGATCGGCTCTGGGCTGCATGGGAAGTAAACCGGCCCGACGGCAGACGAACCGCACCGTCACAAAGGACGGAGTCTGGCATTGGAACGAACAAAATAATATGCTCCTTCCTCTCTCAAATGTCGATATCAGAGGTCTGACACAAGATAGAAACTTCGTTTCGGTGATACCGGTTATGCTTTTTTATATTGCTGATTTTGACAAGATGACAAGAGCTCAGGAGGAAGAAATGCTTTACATCTCCTGGACCGATAACGGATTTATTGCCCAGAACGTTTATCTCCACTGTGCGTCGGAGGGGCTGGCGACAGTCGTTATGGGCGCCATCGAGCGCGATACGATACGAAAGGCCCTGAAACTCAACAAAAACTTTCATATCGTTTACTGTCAGGCGGTCGGGCATCCTGTCGATTAAAAAATTAATTCAATGAACTAAAGTAAAGGAGCGGTAAAGCTATTATTGCTGCGACAAAAAACTGTTATTTATCATTTACAATAAACTCAAAGAATATATCATTTACGAAGATTTTACAAATGGTGTAATTAGAACAACTTAAATCATTCCAATTTCATTTTGGAGTAGACTTTTATCATAGGAGGAGTACACATGGCAAAACCGGACAGATGGATTCGCGAAATGTCCCTCAAACATGGCATGATCGAGCCGTTTTCGGAGGCAGTATCGGGATCGGGCAAGATTTCGTACGGCGTATCCGCCTACGGCTACGACATAAGAATTTCTAATAAGTTTAAACTTTTCAAAGGGAAAGGCAATATCGATCCGAAAATGCAATCGGCGGATTTGTATGAGGATTTTGAATGCGATGTGCTCGAGCTTCCGGCCCATACAGCGGCACTCGGGATGTCGATTGAGTATTTCAGAATTCCCCGCGATATTATTACGGTCACATTCGGAAAATCGACGTATGCCCGCTGCGGAGTGATAGTGAATGTAACGCCGTTCGAGCCGGAATGGGAGGGTTATGTAACCATTTCGATTATAAACACAAACGACTATCCGGTGAAAATTTACGGCGGCGAGGGTATTGCACAGGTACTGTTTCTCGGCGCCGAGGGCATATGCGAAGCATCCTATGCGGATAAAAAAGGGAAATACCAGTCCCAAAAAGACATAACTTTCTCGAAATAACTCGACAAAAAATATTGCGGAAAAAATGCATATAAATTACAATCTCATAATAGCTTGACTCAAATTGCAAAATGCATTAAATTATTTTTCTAAAGATGAACTTACATTCATAATTTTTTGCATTGAGTTATGATGAAACGATTAGATTTTGGAATGGACTCAACATGTCAGTCGGAATCGGAATAGATATTGGGTCGGTCAGTATAAAAGCCGCAGTCATTGTTTCAGGAGTTGAACACAGAAACACTGTAAAACAAATTTTGGGATTCAAGGATTTTTTTCCTCTCGAATCATGCTCACACGGTACAGCAGATTCCGGTTATGAAATCATTCTTTCCAAATACAGACGTATCAATGGCCGACCTCTGGATGAAATATCCGATCTTCTTTCAAATATAATACCTTCGTTCAAAAATTCCGGATTGTACATCGCATTCACCGGTTCGGGCGGAAAACTTGCCTCACAACAATATAACGCACCGATTGTCAATGAATTCTCTGCGATTGTGGAGGCGGTCAATCTCTGCTATCCCGATACACGGACGATTTTCGAAATGGGCGGCGAAACCTCGAAATACATGCTCCTTCGACATGATCTGCGTTCAAATAAACTTTGTATCATCGATTACGGTACCAACGGAGACTGCGCTGCAGGTACTGGCGCATTCATGGACCAGCAGTCCTCACGGCTGAACTTCAGGATCGAAGATGTTGGCAGGATTGTCGTTAAAGCCGAAAAATCGGCACAGATAGCCGGACGGTGCTCGGTTTTTGCCAAATCCGATATGATTCATGCCCAGCAGCGCGGATATAAACCCGACGAGGTACTTAAGGGATTGAGTAACGCTGTTTCCCGCAATTTTAAAAGCGTTATCAGCCGCGGAAAGAACATTGTCCCTCCGGTGCTGTTCATCGGCGGTGTCGCGCGGAACGAAGGAATATTTCAATCGGTCAAAGAGGTATTCGAACTCACAGAGAAAGATATTACAGTTCCCGATACGATGTGCTGGCTCGGAGCCATCGGTACCGCGCTTAAGGCGCTTGAGAGCGAACATACAGCCGAATCGAGCTTGCTTGGAAAATCTGTCGCAAAAGAAACGTTCCCGTTCTCCGAGAAGCTCTCTCTCGAAAATGTGGCGCTTTTACGCAAAAAATCATCACCTTTCACATTTCACGATTCGCCCGGCAAAATCCCGGTCTACCTCGGAATTGATATCGGCTCAGTGAGCACAAATCTTGCGGTCATCGATACGGACGGTAATGTCGTTAAAGAGATTTATACAAAAACACAGGCACGGCCGATCGAGGTTGTCGGCAATGGTCTCAGGGAAATCGAACAGGAGATCGCACATAAGATCGATATCCGGGGTGTTGGAACCACCGGCTCGGGTCGGGAACTTATCGGTATGCTGGTGGGCTCTGACACGATAAACGACGAAATAACCGCACATAAGACGGGCGCGCTTCATATCAGCAGAAAGATGCTCAATACCGATGTGGACACGATTTTCGAAATCGGCGGACAGGATTCCAAATACATATCGATCGAGGACGGTATTGTTGTCGATTTTACTATGAATGATGCATGTGCGGCGGGTACCGGCTCATTTCTCGAGGAGCAGTCGGAGGAGCTCGATGTAAAAATTATCGACGAATTTGCTAAACTTGCTTTGTCCTCGGAACACCCGGTGCGGCTCGGTGAGCGGTGTACGGTATTTATGGGACGCGATGTCAATTCATATCTCCAGCGTGGCGCGGAAAAGAAAGATGTTATTGCAGGATTGGCATATTCTGTCGTATATAACTATCTGAACCGTGTTGTCGGTGACCGCAAAATCGGCGACAGCATTTTTTTCCAGGGCGGGACCGCCTATAACGATTCTGTCGCTGCGGCATTCGCCAAAATTACCGGTAAAAAAATCACTGTGCCGCCTCACAATGGCGTAATAGGCGCAATCGGTGTCGCACTCCTTGCGAAGCGCACTTTGGAATCGAAAGGCGGCGAATCAACATTTAAGGGATTCGATCTCTCGAAAATCGATTACAAGCTGCGCGAATTCACCTGTAAAGGATGCAGCAATTTCTGCACTGTGCAGGAATTCACTGTGGAAGGTGAAAAGACCTACTGGGGCGATAAATGCTCCGAACGATACCGTAAGCGAAAGAAAGTCAGAAAAGAGCCGGTAATCGGCGATCTTGTCAAACTACGTGAAACCCTGCTTCTTAAAACATATGACAACAACGGCTGCGCCGGTCCTGTTGTTGGCATCCCGCAGTCGATGTATACGTTCGACAGACTGCCGTTTTTCAATGTCTATCTGGCCGAATGCGGATTCTGCCCTCTCCTATCGGACCAGACAAATACATCGATTGCATACTGGGGTATCGAAAGTGTTGTGGCGGAACCTTGTTATCCGATCACTATCGCCCACGGCCATATCAAAGACCTTATAGAAAAAGGGGTTGAATATATATGGGCGCCCAATATTATCAATACTGAAACCGATATGCCGGAACTTGAATCGTTTGTCTGTGTATGGGGAGCTACGCTTCCCTATGTGGCAGAAAACTCGCCGGCATTCAGACCGCACAAGCATAAATTCATTACACCAACGCTTCATTTTCGGGATGGTGATAAAATTTTCAGAAACGAACTGTTTGAATGTATGAATAAATACGGTGTAAAACGAGCGGTTTCTGACCGCGCATATGAAAAAGCCACCGCCGCCCAACTGGATTTCAAGCTGGCTCTTATTAATGAGGGGAAACGGGCGATCGAGTGTGTGAAAGAGAGCGGCGAAAAAGCCATCGTGCTCATCGGTCGTCCGTACAACATATACGATAAAGCGATCAATCTATCAGTGGCGATGAAACTTGCGAGCATTTACGGAATTAATGTCATTCCGATGGACTTTTTCGATATCGACGGTATTAGAATCGATCATGTCAACGGCAATATGTACTGGAATTATGGTAAAAAAATCCTTCAGTCAGCGGTCAATCTGTCGAACGAAAAGCAATTCGACATTATTTATCTGACCAACTTCAAATGCGGTCCGGACTCTTTTATCAAGCATTTTGTCCGGGACGCTTTAGGCCGGCCGTTTCTTGTGCTGCAGTTCGACGGGCATTCCAATGATGCGGGCATGATGACACGGTGCGAGGCATACTTAGACTCAAAAGGATTTCTTCAGTAGCATATTCTCTGATAATATATATAGGAGCGGTGACAACTTGTGAGGCATAACGGTAATAGCAACCTAAAAGGTAAACGGTTATATATGCACCCAATGACGAGGAGCGGTGCGATGCTTCTTTCGGCGACATTTCGCTCGATTGGTATAGACGCACGGGTGCTTCCGCCCTCTGATACGCGAACGATGGAAATTGGAAATATGTATTCATCCGGCGAGGAATGCCTTCCCGAAAAAATTACACTCGGCGATTATGTAAAAATTACCGAATCCGAGGATTTCGATCCGGACAATACTGTGTTTTTACTTCCTACGGCCAGCGGTCCCTGCCGGTTCGGCCAATACGTTCATCTTTTAAAAAATATCCTGAAACGGCGCGGTATGGGTAATATACGGATTATCTCACCATCGTCCAAGGACGGCTATAGCGAAATTGAGGGCGCGGGTATCGCGTTTTTCAGAACGGCTTGGGTCGGTATTATCTGCGCTGACATACTCCGTAAAATGCTTCTGAAAACCAGACCTTATGAAAAAAATCCCGGTGATACCTACGCCGTCTATAATCAGGGACTCAGCGATCTTGAAACAATCCTCGAACGCCCACACATCAGGCTTTCGAAACGGATCAACATGCTGAAGGAAAAACTATCGGAAATCCGCGACCGGTTCAGGTCAGTCGATGCTGACTATATAAAAGGCAAACCGCTTATCGGAGTGGTGGGTGAAATTTTCTGCCGTCTAAACACATTCGCCAACGAAAATATGATAAAACTGCTCGAGAAGCACGGAGCTGAAACGTGGATCGCCGATGTGGGCGAATGGATATTCTACACAGATTGGGTCCGCACCAATACAATGATCCGTCAAGGCGAATCATTTTCGGGAGAACATGCACTGGCAAAAGTTAAAAAATATTTTATGAAAAAAGATGAACATGTACTTCTGGAACCGTTCCGTGAGGATTTCATCGGTTACGAAGAACCCGCCGATCCGGAAATAATTGTAAAACTGGGACATCCTTATCTCCCTGCGGAGGGAGCGCCCGGTGAAATGTCACTTAGTATCGGCCGGTCGGTATATCTGCATGGAAAAGGTATAGACGGTATTGTCGATATCAGCCCTTTTTCATGTATGAATGGTATCGTGTCGGAGGCAATTTATCCGTCCGTATCGGAAGATTTCGATAATTTACCGTGCAGAGTATTCTATTACGACGGCATCAATGCCGATCTCGATCGTGATATCGGCATCTATATGGAACTTGTCAAGGGTTATGAAAGTCAAAAAAGGGTAACGCGGATATATCCACCGTATTTTAATTAAAGGAATTGACATGGGGAAAAAAGCGAATGAAGAGAAAACAGAATGGATTTTCTGCAGAGAAATAAAGGGCGAGCTGCCGGGACTTAACCCGAAATCGAAAGTGCTCGAAAAAAATCAGAAAACGATAAAGGTTCACGGTAAAGAAGTCAAAGGATGGAATGTGCTGATCGTTCAGGAGGAAAGCGAGGGACATCTCAATCTCGATTATTGCAAGCTCTCCGACGAATGATATGACTTTGCGCCGAATGGACGCTATACTGATGACGGGTGCAGGAAATCAGGCAGTATTCTTTAGTCACTTCTTAGATTAATTGTATTGACAACACTTAATTCTATCCGGGCTTAACGATTTGACATTCTCTTCCGATCATTCCGACAATCGTATGTTTGACCGCGGTATTCTCCGGTTAATGGATGCCAATGCAAACCGAGCACGCGAGGGTATTCGTGTCATAGAGGAAACCGCGCGGATGCTGTTCGACGATGCGGAACTAAGCGTTCGCATCAAACATCTCCGTCATACACTTAATGATATCTGTTCATTCGGCAAAAAACTTTCAAATGCGATGGTGTTTGCCCGGGGTTCAGACCGCGACGTGCTTCGTGAGGTAGAAACATTCTCGGAAAAAACACGGTCCGATCATTTAGCTGTTGTGAGAGCAAATGCCGCACGTGCACAAGAGGCGGCACGAGCCCTCGAAGAGTATACAAAGCTCACAATGCCCGGACTTTCTGAGAGATTCAAGGTAGTCAGGTTCGAGCTTTACGACATCGAGAAAGCCCTTCTCTCTCTCTTCCGTGTCAAACGAGCCACCGCGCCCGACCGCCTTAAATGCTGCGCAGTTATTGATTCGTCGCAATTATCTTTATCGCCCGGCACGGACAGTCTTCATTCACTCACCGCCCGAATCATTGACGCTGGCGTTGCATCGGTTATATTTCGGGGCGTTAAATTGAGCGACGCTGAATTCATTTCGAGCCTTGCGGCGGTCTCAGACGTTTGCGCTGAAAGGAACGCGGGCATATTTATCGAACACAGACCCGATATCGCAATGATTGCAGATGCGGACGGCATTCTTCTCTCCCCCGGTGATATTTCCGCGGAGAGCTGCCGGAAACTGATGGGACAGCAGTATGCGATCGGAATATCAACAGCTCTCGGCGACAATCCTGCGGAGATTACCAATCCGAATGCCGATTTATATGTGCTCCGCAGTTTGCAAGAGATTACACCTGACGCTATCAAGTATTATGCCGAGCTGACGAGCCTTCCCGTGTTGGTATACGGAAATTTTTCTGACGAAAAGATCCGGACGATGTTCGAAAACGGTATACACGGGATTGTCTTCATACCGGATTACTCGCACCCGGAGACCGTTCCGGATATGCTCGGGCAATTGTGCGAAACCATAAAAACATTTGCTACGTCAACAACTTAAGGAACGATTATGCTGGTACGGACGTGTTAGGAGAAGAAAATATATGTTGATTCCGTACTGCATTGTGTTTAATTTTATATGGTGAGTGACTGTAAGTCAACAGGGAAATGCGATGATGAATCCATTCCAAAGAGTATTCCCGAAAGAGGACAAAAAAATACACAATCATGAAAGCGGGAATAATGCCGAACGGTTTTCATGTAAGAACCGTATTAATTGATTTGACGGTAGAACCTGAAAACCGACTGATGTTAAACGCTTTACCAATAGAGGTGATTTTATGGCAAAAACGTATGATTTTGATGTAAACGTTACAAGCAGACACGAAGATTGCAGCCCGCGTTACAAAGAGGAAATTATCGCGAAAATCCTAAAACTTTCAAAATACTTCTCGAATATAATTGAATCAAATGTCATTCTTGATAAACAGAATTCTCATTTCAGAGTGGAAATTACCGTGCAGGTTCCTAAAGCGGTTATATCGGCGAAACACAAAGATCATGACAGAACGAAAGCGTTCGACGCAACATACGATAAAGTGAAAACGCAGATAAAAAAACTGAAAAGCAAAATTGTTGATCATAGAGTTTCTCCTGATAATCAGCCGGTTATGATTGAAGAAATTGAAGAAGATGAAAAACTTTTATAAAGAATCCGGACACGGAGGATTGCCGTGCACATCATAACGGTAGACAGATTTATTGAGGAAAATAAAAACCGGCTCAAACTCGACATTATTTCGGGCGCAAAAGGTCTCGATAATAAAATCGTATCTCTTGAACTGAACCGTCCCGGCCTCGCGCTGACCGGTTTTGTGAATCTTTTTACCTACAGCCGTATGCAGCTCGTGGGAAACACGGAACTTCTGTATCTCGATTCCCTTGATGACCAAGAAAAAATTGAGGCATTCAACATTATCTGCCAGTTCGATCTACCCTGCATTTTCTTCACGAACGGTAAATGCCCGCCTGTGGAACTGGTAAATATATGCGAGCGCAATTGTATTCCGCTAATTGTGACGAAGCTACCGACAACTCAATTCGTGCATTTAATAAATTATTACCTCGAGGATTATTTCGCTCCCTCCAATACCGTTCATGGAACCCTTGTAGATGTTTACGGCATCGGCATGTTGTTCACTGGACGTGCCGGTATCGGAAAGAGTGAAGTCTGCCTTGATTTGATCGAACGCGGCCACCGGCTTATTGCAGACGATATCGTTCATATTGTACGGAAATCACGCGGTATCATTGTTGGATCGGGAAACGAACTGACACGGTCGATGCTGGAAATCCGCGGTGTCGGGATTGTCGATGTCAAACAAATGTTCGGTATCCGGGCGCTCCGTATGCAGAAACGGATCGAGGTTGAAGTCAATCTCATCGACTGGGACGATAATCTTAAGTTCAACCGTACCGGCCTCGATGAGGAAATATCGACGATTCTCGATGTTGATATCGCGAAAGTTAATGTGCCTATCCATCCGGGGAAATATATCGCGGTTATTGTGGAATCAATCGCGCTTAACCATCTGCTGAAGACAACGGGATTCAACGCTGCGCATGAATTATCGCAGCGTCAACTTGACAAAATTAAAGAAAACGAAAGAAACCGGCAATCGTGATAAAAGGCATAATCGTTGGACATCAGGAAATCGGAAGAGTTCTTCACAATGCTATCGAGTGCATTTCCGGCGCATGTGACAATGTGTTCTATTTCACAAATAACGGACTCTCTACAAACGAGTTGACAGATGATATCCGAAACGCATGCGTCGAGTGCTCAGACGGCGTAATTTTATTTGTCGACATGTACGGCGGATCGTGCTGGCAGGCTGCTAAAAAGGCCGGTCTACCCAATGCAACCATTATTTCGGGACTGAATCTTCCCATGATGCTGTCTTTCATCAACAAACGAAATTCGTATTCCCTGGATGAGCTTGCGAAAATCCTCGTATATGACGGTAAACGGGGTATCAGACTGGAACCGTTGCGTGATGAAGGGACGGGAGAATAATGCCGGTAGTATTGACTCGTATAGACGACAGATTAATTCACGGTCAGATTACCGAGGGTTGGGCTAGATCGCTTAAGACCGATAATATTGTTGTGGTGTCAGACGATATTGCGCACTCGGAATGGGAAACGGAACTATGCCTTGCCGCACTCCCTCCGCAGATCGATGGTACAATTGTATCGATCGAGGAATCTCCCGATATCATTAACAAGCTTATGGACAACCCACGAAACTCATATGTACTTTTCGAGACACCGCACGACGCATTTTCTGCTGTCGAACATGGCGCCCGTATCAAGGAAATCAATGTGGGCGGTATGCACTCATCAAAGAATAAACATGAAATTATCGATTATATTTTTGTCGACGACGACGATGTAAAGGCATTACAGGCCTTACATGAAGCTGGCGTTCGGCTCGATTTCAGGGATCTGCCCGACAACAACCCTGTGAACGTACTCTCAATGCTTTAGACACCGGGATGGGAAATACATGAATTCCACTCTATCAACATCATTGAAAGTCGGTATCACAACGATTATTTCGCTCATTATCCTGTTCGGGGGCATACTCTGGCTAAAAAACTTTGATCCTATGGCGAAAAAATACCGGATGGAAGCTGTTTTCGACGATGCACGCGATATTTACAGCGGCGATCCTGTGAAACTATCCGGGATTAAAATCGGCGAGGTTACCGACACAGAACTCACTACCGATAACAAAGCCCTCGTCCGGTTCAATATTAATAATCTTGAGGACATCAAGCTCAGCGACGATACTGTCTTTATAATCAAAGATGTGGGACTTATGGGAGACAAAGCGCTGGTCGTTGTTCCCGGCTCCGGCAGCGGAAGGCTCGATCACTCGGCAGTGCAGACCGGTGTCGCAGGCACCGATATTTCAACGCTCATCGTCGACGCCGGTTTGATGCTCGGGCGGCTCAACAGCATTGCCGATAAAATCGACAGTAATCTCGATATTGCGGCACTTTCGAATGATTTTAAACAAACACTTGAGAAATTTCAGGCCGCAATCGATCTATATGGCAGTATCGCATCGGAGAACAAAACCTCCATGGCCAATGCTATCGGTAATTTTGAGGATTCCTCTGCAGGGCTTAAAAAGTTCATTGTTGAAAACGATACGAAGCTCGGACAAACCATTGAAAGTTTCAGCGAAACCTCGGGCAAACTATCGGTGTTCATCGAAGAAATGAACAGCATCCCGGCAGTCATCGACACGATATCGAACTATATCAACGAGGACGAGGGTACGTTTGCAAAGCTGCTGAAATACGACGACCTGTATGAGGAACTGCGCCAAACAAACGCCGACATCGACTCGTTCATGGTCGATTTCAAACGCAATCCGGGAAAATATACGAAAGATATGAACTTTAAATTGAGGCTGTTCTGATGACCAAACCCACCGACACGTATAACAATCCTCTTGCAACGCGATATGCCTCGAACGAGATGAATTACGTATTCTCCTCGCACAAGAAATTCACCACCTGGCGAAAACTCTGGTGCGAACTTGCACGCGCGGAAATGGAACTCGGCCTGCCTGTTACGAAGGAGCAAGTCGAAGAACTCGAAGCGCATATCGACGATCTCAATCTTGACACGGCAGCGTCATACGAGAAGAAATTCCGGCACGATGTGATGGCGCATATTCATGCATACGGTGATCAGTGTCCGCTTGCGCGGCCGATCATCCATCTCGGGGCTACCTCGGCGTTTGTCGGTGACAACACCGATCTGATCCAACTCAGGGATGCTCTCGCAATCGTGAAAGCTCGCCTGATAAACGTTATTAGAAATCTCAGGACTTTTGCTCTTGAATACAAAGATATTCCGACGCTGGGATTCACTCACTTTCAGCCCGCGCAGCTTACCACAGTCGGGAAACGGGCATCGCTCTGGCTTCAGGACTTTGTTATGGATTACCATGAGCTTATGCATGTCTTATCCTCTCTCAGGTTCAGAGGTGTCAAGGGCACGACCGGTACGCAGGCATCGTTCCTGAGTCTTTTCGACAACGACCATGAGAAAGTAAAACAGCTCGACAACAAACTCTGCCGCGCGTTCGGATTCGACAAAAAATTCATGGTCACCGGCCAGACATATTCTCGTAAAGTCGATTCGATAGCAGCCTCAATACTGTCCGGCATCTGTCAGTCCATCTCGAAAATGGCAAACGATATCCGGCTTCTCGCTCATCTCAAAGAGATCGAGGAACCGTTTGAGAAATCGCAGATCGGTTCCTCCGCCATGGCGTACAAACGCAATCCCATGCGGTCGGAACGGATGAATTCCATCGCGCGGTTTGTGATCTCGATGGAATCGAGCCCCGCGTTCACCGAGGCGTCACAGTGGTTCGAGCGCACTCTTGACGATTCAGCAAATAAGCGTTTGTCCATTCCCCAGATGTTCCTCGGTACCGATGCTGTGCTCTGTATTGCAATCAATGTGACATCTGGGCTTGTGGTGTATTCTGGGGTGATACGAAAACGCATCGACAGCGAACTCCCGTTCATCGCCTCAGAAAACATCCTTATGGAAGCGGTCAAAAAAGGCGGGGACCGTCAGTCGCTTCACGAAGAGATGCGAACCATCTCGCAGGAAGCCGCACGTAAAGTAAAAGCCGAAGGTGCGGAAAACGATTTTCTTGCGCAGATTGAAAGGTCATCGTTGTTCGATCTCACCTCCGAAGAGCTTGCCGATATTATGGAACCGACCCTGTACATCGGCCGCGCACCAGAACAGGTTGTCGAGTTCATTGAGACAGAAGTCGATCCGCTTCTTGATATTGAAAAAGATGTCCCCGCAGAGGGAGTCGAACTTAATGTATAATATTATAACAAAGCCATATTTTATTGCCATACAATAAGTTTGTTATATATACTAACCTTTTTTATTCAAACAGTCATTTTGCTGTGAGGACATCATATAATGGATTTGAAAAAAACTGCGCAGGACATATTCTCGAATGCGGTGAATGCTGCCGATCCCTATTACTGTGTAAAGAATTCTGTCAAACTCCGTGACGATTCAGAAAATGGCGCCTCCGCGATTGTAATCGGTGAGAACGAATATTCGCTCGACCAGTATTCCGACATCTATGTCATCGGCGGTGGAAAAGCCTCAGCACGCATGGGTGAGGCCGTCGAGGAGATTCTTGGCAATAAAATCACCGGCGGCTGGATCAATACCAAAGACGATCACGGCGTTCCGCTTGAACATATCACTGTTCACGAATGCAGTCATCCGGTGCCCGACAGCCGAGGCGTCGCAGGGACGGAGAAGATTGTCGAGATACTTTCCGCCGCTGACGAGCATACACTGGTTATATGCCTCCTGTCCGGCGGCGGTTCGGCGTTGATGCCGGCGCCTGCCGATAATATCACCCTTGAGGAGAAACAGGATGTCACAAAACTCCTGCTCTCAGCGGGTGCCGATATACGAGAACTCAATGCGGTCAGAAAACATATGTCGAGTCTCAAAGGCGGCGGTATGGCCCGTCTCGCCGCACCTGCCGCACTTCATGTACTGATATTGTCCGATGTCATCGGCGACCGTCTCGATACCATCGCATCCGGCCCAGCGGTTGCTGACGACAGCACATTCGCCGAATGCCTCGACATTTTTTCCAAATACAACATCACCGATACGCTGCCGCCCGATGTGTTCGAGCGTTTTAGACGAGGAGCTGACGGGAATATTTCTGAAACGGCGAAACCCGGCGATGATTTCCTGACCAACGCAAAAAATACGCTCATCGGCAATAACCGCATGTCGGTCGACGCGGCCCGGAAGACTGCAGAAATAATGGGATTCAATACCCTTGTACTTTCGACATTTTTCGAGGGTGAGGCGGCTGAACTGGGAACCTTTTATAGCTCAATCGCGTCCGAAATCAGAGCAAGCTGTGTTCCTGTCTCACCTCCAGCATGCATTATCGGCGGCGGTGAGACCACGGTCACAGTCCGCGGGAATGGTAAAGGTGGCCGTAATCAGGAAATGGCGCTGTCTGCCGCGCTTGGAATCTCAAAAATCCCGGATAGTTCCGGTATCGTATTTTTAAGCGGCGGAACCGACGGCACCGACGGTCCAACCGATGCGGCCGGCGGTATTGTGGACGGCAGGACAATATCAATTGGAAACACAAATAACCTTAATTATAATAAATACATGGAAAACAACGATTCGTACCATTATCTGAAAGAGACCGGCGCACTGCTTGTCACCGGCCCAACCGGTACGAATGTCATGGATGTTCAGATACTTCTTGTGGAGGAAGCCTGACAGGTATGTCCAATAGAACAAAAATCATACTCGATGCACTATTGATCGCACTTCTGCTTATTACATTCTCGTTCAAAGCGGATTGCTCGGCAAACTATGCGGGGGATTTTCTTTCGCTCGGCGCGGGAGCGCGAGCGCTCGGTATGGGCAATGCGTTTGTGGTTGCCTCGGACGGCGCCACATCGGCATACCATAATCCCGCGGGTCTTGCGCGCCTGCAGACGAAACAGATGAATCTCATGCATTCCGAGCAGTTTGCGGGGCTTATCAACTACAACACTGTCTCATTCGCCGCTCCGTTTTCCGCAGATTTTTTTATGGGAGTTACACTCCTTCACTCGGGCATCGGCAATATCAAATATACAAAGCTTCTCGACACTACCAAACCGCTGAGCGAGGACAACCGGCCTGAGATCGCCTCGGTCGAGGACGCAACCGATTACGCGCTCTATGCCTCCGCGGCAAAAAAGATATCCGATTCACTGAATTTCGGCGCCTCGGTCAAAATACTCAGACGCTCCATCGGCCCCGATACGGCGTTTGGTTACGGAATCGATTTCGGCATGCAGTACACGCTCGACGATCATTGGGGCATCGGAATGACATTCAACGACGCAACCGGTACCACCGTGGCGTGGGACGGCAAGGCAAATGACCGTATCGCCAGCACGCTCGATGCCGGCCTTTCCTACACCGGAACGGTTCCCTATCTCAGCGGAACCTATTTTCTTACCGGTTCGATGCTCTTTTTCGGCGATTCTCCCGATCTCAAAGCACTGAGAACGATGGATATCGGCGGCGAGTACAGAATTGGCGATATACTCGCATTCCGTGCGGGGTCATCACAGGGAACCGGAACATTCGGGCTCGGAATCATGCGTCTTCCGCTCATATCCTCCTCCTCGTTCGATTACGCGTTTCTGTCTGACGACGGTCTCGACAGCACCCATCGCATTTCGATGTCGGTTTCTTTCTGAATGAACCGATCCGGCCAAAATATTCCTTTTAAACTAACCGGTTTTTTTGTAATTTTTAAGGACGGTAATGTCTTTCTTCATTCAGGCAGTATGAGGACGCCGACGCTCGTTTCAACGGAATTCCCCGAAACAGAAAGTTTATATGACCATTCATGCTGAAACACAATCCGGTAAAAGGGACCATGTGTGCGGCTTTACGGCGATTGTGGGTTTGCCTAATGCCGGTAAATCCACGCTCATGAACGGATATCTTAAGGAAAAAGTCTCGATTGTCACGCCGAAACCGCAGACAACGCGCGCGAATGTGACAACGATTCTCTCCGGGAACGATTACCAGATTATATTTGTCGACACACCGGGCATACTCAGACCGAAATACAAAATGCAGGAAGTGATGGCCTCGTTAGTCAAAAAGGCTGTTACCGATGCCGATCTCATCCTTGTTATGGTCGACGCTGCCTCGTTCACCGGCCGATTTTCGGAACGGTTTGCGGAATTCACACGGGAAATCGCACCGAAAAATGTCATCGTTGCGCTCAATAAGATCGATCTCATCAAAAAAGAATCGCTACTCGAAATGATTAAAGTGACTGCGGAATTGTATCCCGAAACGGACATCATCCCCATATCCGCACTTACCGGGAACGGAACGGATATTCTATTCGATACGATGCTCACCAAGCTTCCGGTATCGCCAAAATTGTATCCGGACGATATGATTTCGACTGAACCGGAACGGTTCTTTGTCGCTGAGATCATCCGTGAAGCGATTTTCCTTTCTACCTCCGAGGAAATCCCTTATTCAAGCGGCGTAATTATCGACAGCTATGAGGAAAAAGACCCTACGACAGTCATCCATGCCTCGATCATTGTCGAAAAAAACTCGCAGAAACCCATCATCATCGGGAAAAACGGCGCAACAATTAAAAAAATCGGCACAAAAGCCCGTCTCGGGATCGAGGAATTTCTCGGCGGTAAAGTCTATCTCGATCTTCATGTGAAAGTCCGCAAGGATTGGCGGAACATCGACACGTTTCTCAGAGAGACCGGGCTTTAATAGGATTGTAATAGTTTATATATATGAATCTTACCAAGGGGGTATCATGAAAATTCTTGTAGTCGGAGGCGGCGGACGCGAACATGCGATAGTATGGAAGCTGTCGCAGAGCACAGAGGTGAAACATATCTATGCCGCTCCTGGCAATGCTGGTATTTCTGCGCTTGCGACATGTGTTGATATCGGTGCCGACGATGTTACCGGCATCGCCAAATATGCGGTTGACGAAAAAATGGACATTGTTGCGGTCGGTCCGGAGGTGCCCCTTTGCATGGGTATCGCCGACCTGCTCGACGAGGCGGGCATTCCTGTGTTCGGTCCCTCGCAGCAGGCCGCTATGATCGAGGGTTCAAAAGTATTCTCGAAACGTATCATGCGGAAATACGATATCCCGACAGCCCAATTCGAGGATTTCGAGAATTTCGACCGCGCCGTGTCCTATTCAAAATCCCTCGGTTCTGCGATGTGGATCAAAGCGAGCGGGCTTGCCGCCGGAAAAGGTGCGGTATTCGCTCCCGATGCCACCGAGGCGGAAAACATCCTCCGCAGAATGATGGTCGAGGATGAATTCGGCGAATCAGGTCATTCGGTGGTCATCGAGGAGAACATGG
The DNA here is from genome assembly GCA_964497605.1 of uncultured bacterium. Classification (GTDB taxonomy): domain Bacteria; phylum Latescibacterota; class Latescibacteria; order Latescibacterales; family Latescibacteraceae; genus Latescibacter. The sequence continues at coordinate 27,411 of CAZCDQ010000001.1, read as the reverse complement.
AGGGCGAGGAAGCGTCTATCTTCGCACTTTGCGACGGCACAACATACAAACTACTGGTTGCCTCGCAGGATCATAAACGTATCTTTGACGGCGATAAAGGCCCGAACACAGGCGGTATGGGCGCATATGCACCGACTCCGCTTATCACAACGCAGCTCATGAGCGTTATCGAGAAAACGATCATACAGCCCACGCTGGACGGCATGGCCACAGAGGGTGCGCCGTATAAAGGCCTCCTCTATACGGGCGTTATCATTACCGCCGACGGCCCAAAAGTCATCGAATACAACTGCCGGTTCGGCGATCCCGAAACGCAGGCAGTCCTCCCCCTTCTGGACGGCGACCTTGCCGAGATCATGCTTGCCTGCGCAAACGGCACGCTTGCGAAATCGTATGTTAAATCTTTAAACAGCTACGCCCTTTGTTTAGTAATTGCATCTGGCGGGTATCCCGGTTCGTATGAAAAAGGGAAAAAAATCACCGGGATCGACGAAGCTGAAAGTATCGAAGGTGTCAAGGTTTTCCACGCGGGAACGAAATTCGATACGGAGGACATTTTCACCGCAGGAGGCAGAGTACTCGGCGTTACCGGTTGGGGCGCCGATTTCGCTGAGGCGCGGAAACGGGCATACGAGGCTGCGGGCATGATAAATTTTGACGGTGCCTATTATCGTAATGACATAGGAAACAAAGCTTTAAAACATCTCATTTCAAACGACTAACGGAAAGGAAACAGTATGAATAAAGTAGCGGTTATCTACGGCAGCACATCCGACGAGAGTGTAATGAAAGGTGCAATTGACATCCTAAATGAATTTAATATCGAATGCGAAAGCAGGGTGCTCTCCGCGCACCGTCAGCCGGAAGCAACGGCGTATTTCGCGAAATCTGCTGCGGATAATGGTATTAAAGTCATCATTGCAGGTGCAGGCCTCGCTGCTGCCCTGCCGGGTGTAATTGCCGCTCATACCACGTTGCCGGTGATCGGTGTTCCCATCGCCGGCGGTCCGCTCAACGGTGTCGATGCTCTCTATGCAATCGTACAGATGCCAAAAGGCATTCCGGTCGCAACGGTTGGGATTTCGAATGCGAAAAACGCAGCGCTGCTCGCGGTACAAATTCTTTCACTTGCTGATAACACCCTTGCGGAAAAGCTGGCAAACTATCGTGCAAGCTTATCGAAATAAACATAGTTACGAGTTTGGAACCAACCACACAATTCGCGCGTAAAACCGTATATACAAGCATTTTATTCGGTGTATACGTTTCTCGTGCCAGTTTGTAAGTTTTTCGAGTGTGCAAACAGGATTTCAATAGATATGTCAAGAGATATCAGACATGCAGCCGATGTTTTAAAAAGCGGCGGAATAATTGTGTATCCCACTGAGACAGTCTATGGTATCGGGTGCGATCCGTTCAATACGGATGCGTGCGAGAGAATTCAACGCATGAAAGGCCGCCCGAATCCCCAGCCCATGCTCCTTCTGGCGCACTCTATCGATCAGATCGAAAAAATCACCGGCAGTCTCGGCACGGTTCCCATGAAACTTGCCCATGCATTCTGGCCCGGTCCGCTGACAATGATCATACGTCCCGATCCTGCGGTCATTGCACGATATCAGGGTATTTCCAGGCATGTCATGAGCGTTTCCGGACAGGACAATCCTGCAGGCGATCAGATGACGGCGATGAGCATTGCTTTCAGGGTAACCTCGAATCCGGTCGCAGCAGAAATCATCGAAGTATTCGGTGGTTTCATTACCTCAACAAGCGCCAATTTGTCCGGTCAACCGCCCGTGTCTACGTATGAAAACGCTCTTGAAATTTTCAGCAGCAAGGCCGATATTGTAATTGGAGACAACAGTTTGCTCATCGGTAAACCCAGTACGCTTGTCGATGTGACAACTGATACACCATTGGTTATTCGCGAGGGCAGCATTTCGCAGACAGATATCAAAAAGGTCGTGTAATATGCGTGCACGTTTCAAAGCCGTTCACATGCTGATACTTTCGACAGTTCTCTTTCTTGTCTCAATGGGACTGATTTATTATACTCATTCGTTGACGGACGCCGAAATCGAATTGGGATATATCAGCTCAGATTTCAAAATCGGTTCGGAAGAACGTGAATATTATTCTATCATCCGCAACGGCACAAAAATCGGCTACAAATCCGAGTCATGGGCTTATCAGTTAGGGATGCTGCTCATGCGCGAGGAAAGCGTGATAAAAATGAATCTCGCCGGCCTCTCCCGCGAGGTTTTTTTCCAAAGTCTCGCATCCATCGACACCACCACAAATACGATGAATACCCTAATATTTGGCATTCAGTCGGGTAATCACATGTACGATATGAAAGCGACGGTTATCGGCGACAGTCTCAATATTGAGGTGAAAAAGGACCGGTTTGCTCCCTGGACGAAAGGCACATTCATAGTCAACGAAAAAATCACATTCCCGAATGTCCTCCCCTATTTCATGACCAACACCCGTACCGAGAATATGAATTTTATGGTATTCGATCCCATCTTGTTCACAAACTATATTGTCGATTGCGCACGCCGCGGGTTCGAGGTACAGAGAATCGACGGTGAGAATATAAACCTGCAGCACTATAAAGTGCATTATCTCGACAACAGTTCGAATATGTGGTTCGGTAACGGAAGGCTGAAAAAAGCAGATAAATATATGGTGTTCGGCGGCATATTCGACAATCTTGAAATCGAAAAATCCTCGAGTTCGGAAATATTCCGGCTTCCGCTCGAGGTTACCGCCGGAAACGACATTATAAAAGCGCTGTCCGTTGAGCCGGACAGACCTATTGAAAATCCTCGCGACACGGAATACCTTGAGGTCGAATTCGAAGGAATCAGGGCGGCAAATATCGATCTCAACGATGCGAACAAGAACATTGTTTCGATCAATCCGCTCATACTTGGAATTCATAATGCTCCGGTCATCGCTGGAAACGTGAAGTTCCGTGAGAGTCAGATATCGGATATTGATACGACATTTGTGAATATAAGCGATTATATTCAATCGAAAGATGCGCGAATCATCCGTGCTGCCCGTGAAATTGTGCCCGAGTGGGAAGCAGTACGCGATACGCTTGAGGCCGCACGGGCTATCAACCGCTGGGTGCACAACAACATGGAGCGGATGCCCGGCCTCGATATGGTACGTTCGGTCGATATACTCAGTAATCTCAAAGGCGACTGCGACGAATACACAAAATTGTTCACCGCACTGGCCCGTTCAATTGGGATAAAGACTGAGATTCACATGGGGCTGTTGTATGTCGACGGCAGATTCATTTATCACAGTTGGCCGGCGGTGTTTGCGGACGGCGTTTGGAATAGTATGGATCCAACGCTCGGACAGGATACGGTGGACGCAACCCATATCACACTTGTTCGCGGCGGATTCGAAAAGCTGGTGGAACTGCTGCGTATTGCGCAGACGCTTAAAATAAATGTGCTCGATTACAGGTAACAACGGTTTATACAATAAAGAGAGAGGCGTTATGGAAACATCCGAAAACAATATCATGGTTTCGTTCGAACATGTAACAAAAAACTACAACGGTGAAAACGGGGTCAACGATCTATCGTTCAAGGTGAAACAGGGCGAGTTTCTCGGGTATCTCGGCCCCAACGGCGCGGGTAAAACGACCTCGATCAAATCCATGATCGGCCTAATCCGGCCAGACTCTGGCGAAATCCGTATCGGCGGCAAAAATGTCGCAGAGGAACCGGAGGCGGTACGGTCGGTCATCGGATATGTCCCTGATGTCCCGTTTATTTACGAAAAACTGTCGGCGGTTGAATTCATGCGCTTTGTCGGCGGATTATATAAAATGAAACCCGAGGACATCGAAGCAAAAATCGAATGGCTCTCGGATATATTCGAAATGAAGAACTGGATGCACCGTAAAAGCCAGGAATACTCCCACGGCATGAAACAGAAAGTTGTCATGTCGGCGGCGTTTTTACACGATCCCGAACTTATCATTGTGGACGAGCCGACAGTCGGTCTCGATCCACCGAGCCAGCGGCTTCTAAAGGATATGCTGAAACTGATTCAGGCTAAAGGAACGACAGTCTTCATGTCATCGCACAATCTCGCTGAGGTCGAGGAACTTTGCGAGCATATGATCATTCTCCATAAGGGAATTATTACTGCGGAGGGCACACTCGAGGACCTGCGGACTAAAGCTGAAATGGAGGACGGCAGTCTCGAGAACCTGTTCCTGAAGCTGACAGGTAATATAAAGAAAACAGCGTATTTATAACAAGAATCGAAACGATACGGATAGACAGGATATGAAAGAACTGAGGGTACTGCTCCGCACAAAACTAATCATTCTTAATGCGATTCTGTTCGACAGGCAGCCGAAATATGTGATACGGAACCTCTCGATGTTTCTCGTCCTGTTCGCACTTATCTATGTTTCGTATCTTTTTTTCTACCATCTCATTTTCGAATATCTTGTAGTCATCGAGGACATTGGTTCGCTGCTTATCGACCGTCTTGTCTCAGCAGGATTTCTGGTATTTTTCATTCTCCTTATCGTATCGGCATTCGTTTCCTCGCTCGGCACCCTGTTCCGCTCGGCAGAGACGGAATATCTGTTCAGTTCACCGGTATCGGTGAAAAACCTGTTTACCGGCAAATTCTTCGACATTGTCATATTCAGCTCCTGGGCGATTCTTGTCATGGCGCTGCCGATTTTGTATTCGTATGCAAAAATCAAGTATTTCGGCACGGTTCAATACGCACTTGCCGGAATCATGGTATTGCTGCCGTTTGTGCTCATCGCGGCGTCCATCGGAACAATGCTTGCGCTTATCGGGATTCTCGCCTCGAAATATGTGGGGATGAAATCGCTGATTGCCATATTTTCCGTTATTTTTGCAGGTTTGATATATGCCGTAATCGCGTTTTCCCAGCCGACACAGCTTGAAATTCAGTTCACCGAGGATTTCAGAGCGCTGAACCTGTTTCTTAACAATTTCAATATCAACTCGAATCCGTTCACGCCGAATTTCTGGGTTATTCAGTGCCTCCGGGCGCTTGTGCTGAAAAGCGCGAAGGAATTTTTGCTATATTCCTTTGCGCTTATATCCTCGGCACTGTTTTTTGTTTCTCTGCTATATTTTTATGTCGAACGTTCTTATTTCAGAACATGGCTCGTCTCGATGGAACAGTTCCGCACGCTCCGGCACCAAACGGAGTCTCCTGCACGGTCGAGGGCCGGATTACTAACCAGCTCTTCCGGCTCCCAGATAACTGCGCTCCTGAAAAAAGATATTCTGCTTTTTCTTCGGCAACCGGGTCAATGGTCGCAGTTTCTTCTCATCATGACGCTTCTTGCGTTATATTTCATCAATCTCCGGTATATTCCACAGGATATCGAAATTGAACAGTGGCGGACAATCCTGTTTATCATGAATTTCGGATTCTGCGGATTTGTGCTCGCAACGCTTTCGGTCAGGTTTATCTATCCCTCCATCAGCCTCGAAGGACGGTCGTTCTGGGTGCCCGGATCGGCGCCGCTTTCGACTGCGACATTGTTTAAAGAAAAATTTATCATCTCTTTTACCGCGTTTTTTGTTATCGCGGAAGTGGTTGGGTTGATATCAGGCAGCTTTCTGGACATAGAAGGACTCTACCGGATGCTCACGGTCGGCGGAATATTTCTCATGAGTCTCGCGCTATCGAGTATCTCTATCGGACTTGGCGCGACATTTCCTGATTTTGACGAGCATAATCCGAGCAAAATCGTTTCGGGGCCGGGTGGTATTCTGACCATTGTTATATCGCTGATCTATATTGGATTCATGGTCTCGATGCTTGCGGTACCTGCGTACAAATATACGCTCTATCTTGTTGCAGGGGAAGCGTTTCCCAAAACCGAACTAATCGTTTCGACTTCACTGATAATAATCGTCAATGTAATTGCGATCACCGCACCGCTGAAAATCGGTGCGTCTTCTTTCGCACGGCGGGAATTCTAATGACACTTAACGGCCGCATAGTTTTAACATCGCTATGGATCTCTTTGATAATTATCGTATTTGTAGTCTCCGCCTCCGATGTACGTTCGCAGGGAGAATCCGGCCCTATTAAGATAAAAGTGCGCCGAATTGAATTTAAGGCTGGAAATCAATATGCGGTAAATATACCTGATCTTGCATTCCATCTGCAGTTTCAGAAATCGTTCGAGACGATAAAAAGCAGCATCACCGCAGATTACGATTACCGCCGTAAGGATATGGGATTCGGCATGAGCCACGTATTCACAAAATATGAGGTTAATCCGGGAATTTCGGTCGACGACAACCTGTTTTTTCGACGTGTATTCAACGATTCGACTGGCGTCTGGAGCAGAAAACAGTCAGTCACGCCTTTCCTGATGCACGAATACAGCGAAAATGTGACGATCGGGCTGCAATTTAAATTTGAAAACGAATGGGCACCGAAACGGCGGATGGGCACCGATATTATCTACTACCGCGATAATTCTATAAACGCGTTTTACACCTATCAATCAATTAGTGAAGATAGTGAAAACGGCTGGGACAAGTTTGTTCTGTCGATCGATATCGAGCGATCCTATAAGATTTTTCATGGGGAATACAATTATATGCTGCTAGATACGATGATTCAGTATTTCAAAGAGATACGAAACCATGTCAGGTATAAAGGAAAACTCGGTTTTCACGGAAATCTGACTCCTCAGAACTCACCGCTGTTTTTTATCGGAGGCGACAGGACACTAATCGGATATGAAAATGACGAATTTTGGGGACGTAAAGCGCTTTTCATGCAGAACCTGTTCGAATATATGCCTTCCCCCGACTATACGTTCAATATCGGCAATACCGAGTTCAGAAAGCTGAATGCCATTGTGCAAATTGATTTCGGCCGTGTCAAAGGCGGTTCCACACTAAAAGACCTGAAACCACAGACCAACGATATAAAAACAGGTATCGGACTCGGATTCGGTATCAACACTGATCTCCCGTACATGCCGCAGACCGACCTGTATTTCATCGTCGCGAGCCCTTCTGATCGCATAGAGGAAATAAAATACTATGCCGGATTCGGCGGTTGGTTGCAATGACCGGCTATATATTTATACTATATATTGTATTTAATATTTTAATATTTCGCAAATCTTGTGTTTTTTATTGACAGACAATTGTTTTTTTATTAAGTTACTTAAAATTTTCTCATACCGATCCTGAGAGTATCGATGAATAATTTTCATCTCGTATTCGTATGCACCGGCAATATTTGCAGAAGTCCCATGGCTGAGGGGATTATGAAAGACTGCATTTTGGACGAAATCGAATCGGGTGAAGCGCCACTGCCGATGAGAGTTTCTTCTGCCGGAACGAGCGCAGTTGAGGGATTTTCCGCCTCGGAATATGCGGTACAAGCTGCCGCGCAACATGGAATTGATATAAAGTCGCATCGCTCAAAACAGCTTTCGGGCTCAATTGTGGAATCGGCAGATCTAATGCTCACGATGGATTCTGCTCATACGGCGATTATCAATCAGTATTGGCCCGGATTTGAAACAGTGTATGAGTTGAAAAGCTATAACAGTGATAGACCGCTGAAAAATCCCGACCGGACAGTAATTGATCCAATCGGGATGAGTCTCGACATTTACCTTGAGGTGTTCGGGGAGATTAAACGGGAGATCGACCGTATTAAACAGTCGATTTTTGCCGACGCCAGAGATAATTTCGCCGGATAGCCGATCTAATACAGGTCGGTGAGATGGAAGCGCCGGGATATGTAATGAACGACGATAATTCGAACGCAAAACCGGTCATTTCGGCATATATTATAACCAGAGACGAACAGGAAAATATCGGGCGCGCCCTGGAAAGCGTCCGGTGGATGGATGAAATCATCCTGCTGGACTCGGGCAGTACCGACAAAACGGTTCAAATAGCCCGTAAATATGGAACAAAAGTCGAATGCCATGCGTTTAATAATTTTATTGAGCAGAAGAATCACGCGATGGAATTGTGCAGCGGCGAATGGGTGTTCAACCTTGACGCCGATGAGGAAATGACACCGGAACTTCGCAGCTCAATTGAGAATATCGTTCGCGGCGAAACGAAACGAGATACGGCTGATGTCTATCGGGTGACCCGAAAAACGTGGTATATGGGACGGTGGATGAAACACTGTGGATGGTATCCAGAATACCGCGAACGGCTGTCGAGAAAGGGCGCAGCGCGGTGGATTGGAGAGGCCATTCACGAAAGACTCTCGGGAAATGGCATTCCAGGAACTCTTTCAGGCGATCTGCTCCATCGACCCTACGCCGATCTCAGCGACCATCTCGCAACCATCGGTCGATATGCTGAAATTTGGGCGGAACGCGAGGCGTCGAAAGGACGAAAAACGAACATTCCGGGCATTTTTATAAGACCGGTTCTGAAGTTTTTAAAGATGTACATATTGAAAGCCGGTTTCATGGATTTTGAACCCGGTTTTTTTGCATCGATGATGGGCGCGTGGTATATTTTTATGAAATATTCACGTTTGTACGAGTTATCGAGGAATTTGAATGAAATCACTGACGGTCGGTCATATTGACACGCATGTATCGTGGCGAGGCGGACAGCGACAGGTGATAGAGCTTATCAAAGGGCTGAACAGGCTCGGTCAGAATAACATCCTTTTCTGCAAACCTAAAAGCGAAATCGCCGCCCATGCGTCAAAATCCGGCATTGAAATGGTCGAGCTTCCCCTGCGCGGGGAATGGGATATATTCTCGGCACTTGAACTGCGGTCGTTTGTCAGGGAGAAAAAAATCGACATTCTGCATACGCATACCTCACATGCCCATACCATCGCGTTGATAGCGCTAATCGGGATAGGTTCGTGCAAATTGGTCGTATCTCGTCGTGTCGATTTTCATATCAGGTCGTATCTCAGTAGAAAAATCAAATACGGCGCGCGGGTCGATAAGATTATTTCGGTTTCCGCTGCAATCAAAGAGATTCTTATCGAGGACGGCATCGATCCCGATAGTATAATTCCAATTAAAAGCGGTTTTGTTCCCGGCACTTTCGAGGATAACGAAATCGGGACGTCCCTTAGAGCGCAGCTCGATATTCCCGATAATGCGACGGTCGTCTCCACAGTGGCGGCGCTCGTGCCTCATAAAGCGCATTTTGTTATGCTGAAAGCGGCAAAACTGGTACTTGAAAAGCATCCCGATGTCAGGTTTATTTTTGCCGGAGAGGGTGATTTGCGCGCAGAAATCGAACGTCACATAAAAAACCTTGCTATCGACGAATCGGTCGCTCTGTTGGGATTCGTCGAGGATGTTGGCTCGGTGTTCAGGGCCTCGGATATTTTTGCCATATCCTCCGAGGAGGAAGGATTGTGCACGTCAATTCTCGATGCCATGTATTTTTCTTTGCCCGTTGTGGCAACGCGCGCAGGCGGAATACCGGAACTTGTACAAGACGGTATCAACGGATATATCGTTCCGGTCAACGATCACATATCTTTTGCGGAACGGCTGAACACGCTGATCGAATCGCCTGAAAAAATTGAAAAAATGGGAATGCGTTCGACCGATATCCTTAAACAGAATACAATCGAAAACACAATTTTAAAAACACTCGACGTGTATCAGGAATTGTGTGCTTGATTAAAAGGTCACCGTATCAATGAAAAAATTTGTATTGATATTATTTGTATTTCTTATAATCTCAGCAGCGGTTATATGGTTAACTGCTGCAAAAAATGATCGTTTTCCTGCGGATGCGGCTCCTGAAAAACCTAAAGAAACGACGGTTCGAACCGATAGCATTCAATCTCCCCCACCCGAAATTTCCGAATTAAAAGAAAACATTCCGGTCACCGTACATGAACCCGAAACGCCGGTGTCCGACGATACGTCCGTCGATATATCTGCCGATTCCGCCGAAAATACGGCCTCTGCTGAACGTGTACCCGAATCCTCAGACGCCTCTTCAGAAACAGCAAACAGTGTCGTTGAGGACATGCCTGATGAGGTACCGCCCGCCGAATCCGAAAAACAAGCAGCCGTATTGTCTAATATACCCGAAACGGAGAAACCAGCTAAGTTGACCGATACACCTGAACAGCCAACCGAAAAGGATGAGATAATACCCGCTGCGGATACCGAAAATGCTCAAAAACCACAGGTGAAAATCGCAGCGGTTGATACACCTCTTTCGAAATATAAAGGATTCGACGAATACTCGGTTTCCGATTTCGGGAAAATTTCGGAATATGTTGTCGGTATCCCTGAGCGAAGCTGGCCGGATTCGCACCGGGTGCGGCGCGAACTCACCGAGGAAATCGCCGAAAAATATCCCTATAAACCGTTCGATAAACGGACCATGGATAATAATGCATGGGAGCCCGGCGAAAAGCTGACTTTCTCAATCGACTACGGTTTTTACAGTGCGGGCACGGCAACCATGTCGGTACTCGGAGTAGTCCAGGCGAATGGCGCCGAATGTTATCATATCCGCACGGTGGCAGTTTCAAATGCATTCATTTCGGCGTTTTATCCTGTCAGTGACAGTGTCAACTCTTATATAGATTATGAGGGATTGTTTTCGAGGCGGTTCGAAAAAAAACTGCGCGAAGGGAGTTATAGATCGGACAGAATTGTAGATTTCTATCCGAACCGGAGATTAGCGCTCAATACCGTGGAAAAACACGCGGTCACAGAAATACCGCTTTTTACACAGGACATCCTGAGTTCACTGTATATCCTTCGTACTCATGATTTGGAAGTTGGGAGGGATGAGGTCATCGACGTATATGCCGACGGAAAAGTCTATCCCTTGGATGTGGTCATTCATAAAATTGAGACTGTGAAAGTACCGGCAGGAAAATTCGAGTGTTATGTGGTAGAACCAATCCTTAAATCCGAAGGAATATTTAGACAGAAAGGAAAGCTTACCATCTGGCTCACCTGCGACAATCTGAAATTGCCGGTAAAAATGAAAAGTAAAGTGACAATCGGCAGTATTTCGACCAACCTTGAAAAATATTCGACCGGAGTGATACAATGAACAGATTTTTTTACGTAATACTTGCGTCGATTACTGTTATTTGTGTATGTTTCACCGGTTGCAGTTCGGGTACTGCGCATATGCAGCGTTCACCTGCAGAGGATTTCGGCGACAATATCGATCCATTCGATTACGGTGATGAATTTCTGATTTCGACTGCGGATGATATCGATACCGAAACCGGCGGTCCGCGAAGCGAAACAAATACAATGCAACGTGAAACGATATCGTCCCCCGGCAATAATATGCCCCGTACACCCCGTGAAACGAACATGCCCGGAACCGATAAACCGGAAGTTGTTAGAACGGGATATCGCGTACAGATTGGTACGTTTCAAGAGCGTGCAAACGCCGATAAACTTGCCGAACTCGCCCGCAGGAAAACAGAACTGCCGGTCTATATTGAATATCATCCTCCGTTATACAGAGTTCGAGTCGGAGATTTCACCAACCGGAGCGAAGCCGAGGAATGTGTGAAGATTATGAAGGAAAAACGATTCAGCGATGCAAATTTGGTGTTTTCAAGTATCAATACTCAATAACCAAAGGAAGGCAGGATTTGAAAGGGACAACTATTATCAGCTCAAAATCGATTTCATGTGTTCTCACAGTAGCATTTATTCTTTTTGCCGGATGCGATACGGCTTATTTTAAACAGCGTTTCGGCGCCCAGACTCAAAAACAGACCGAAACCGATATGGCCGTTCAAAATGTGTCAGAGACCGAACACACCGCTGCCGAAACGCTCGCAATCCCCGTAGACGATTCGGGGGAAGCGCCGGTCTCTATCGATCAGGCCGCGCAGTATGAGGTAGAGCAGAAGATTCTTGAGGATATTTATATTTGTTATGAAGAGGCAATTGCCGCTCATGCGGACGGAAATCTCGGATTGGCCGAGACAAAGATCGAAGATGCTATTCTGTTATTACAGGAAGTCGATCTTGTCGTGATCGAGGACGAATCGATGGTTATGAGATTCAAAGACGCCGCAATTATTGTCGCGCAGGAATTGGGCAAAATACTGCACGAATCATCCATTATCGCCGAGGAAGATCCAATGGCTTGGCTTTCTGAAGTTAACGCCGAGCAATTTAAATCAGGCCAATGGACAGACGATGAACTTCAAAAGATTGTGCTGAAAATTGCGGTCACCGCCGATATCCCCATTGAGTTCAACAAACAGGTCAGAAACATGATCTATTATTTTCAGAACAACGGGCGTGACGATATGGCTAAATGGATGAGACGAAGCGGGCGTTTTATCCCGATGATGCAGGAGATTCTGGCCGAGGAGGGTATTCCGCTGGATATGGTCTACCTGTCGATGATAGAAAGCGGATTTAGTCCGCGCGCTTATTCAAGAGCCCGTGCAGTCGGTCTCTGGCAGTTCATGTATTCCACCGGAAAAATCTACGGTCTCGACCGTAACCAATGGATCGACGAACGACGCGATCCCATAAAAGCAACCCGTGCTGCGGCACGCCATCTGAACGACCTGTATAAATCCTCCGACGACTGGAATATTGTCATGGCGATGTACAACAGCGGACCCCTGCGAATCAGACGACAGCTTCGGCAGACTGAAAACATAGAGTTTTGGGACCTTTCCCTGCCCCGTGAAACACGGAATTATGTACCGTCGTTTATGGCCGCGGTTGTCATTGCAAAGGCCCCCGAACTGTTCGGGTTCGACAATATCGAAAAAGAACCCCCATTCGAGTTCGATACGGTCGAGGTCTACGGCTACACCAACCTGAACACCGCAGCGAAATGTGCCGGATGCGATGTCGCAACACTGAAAGAACTCAACCCAGAACTACTCACCGACCGTGTCCCGATGAATGTGGAAACTTACGAACTACGAGTTCCGAAAGGCAACGGCGAGACTTTTACAACCGAATTCGCCAAGCTTCCGGTTGAAAAATACGTTCCGCCGCAGGTGACGACATACCGTGTAAGGCGCGGCGACACATTCTCCGGTATCGCCGACAAATTCCGCACCTCCATGGCCCGCCTTCGTGATCTCAATCCGCAGGTCACAAATATCAACCGGCTCCGGGTCGGGCAGACAATTAACCTAATCGCCTCCTCAACATCATCCGCGCAACAGACGTTCAACGTCTCGCGTGCCGATGCGGTCGGCTACACCATTCGTCGAGGCGATACGCTCGGAAAAATCGCGGAACGGAATGGCACAACCATCCGGACCCTTCAGGCGCTTAATAATATGGGAACCCGGACAAGAATTTATGTGGGCCGCCGTCTTCTCATCCCGAAGAATACCGACAATACATCGACTGCTCAAACACAGCGTACTGCAGAACCGATCGGCAATGCCAGAATCTCGTATGTCGTGAAAAAGAACGATACATTGTACGAAATCGGCCAGAAATATGGAGTATCACATCAACGGATTATGGAAATCAATCAAATAAAAGATCATCGTAAAATTAAGCCCGGCCAGACCATTGTCATCTCGCAGTAAGCGTTCGGTCCTTTATTACGTTATTCGGATTATGCACGTCGCAAGGTTCTGTAATGTCTCAAGATGCCTATAAAGGTATTATTTAATATATACTTCAACTAATGGAGTACAATTTGAACGAAAAACTTAAAATATTGTTCGCACTGCTCACTGTTGCGGTGATAATCGTTCCTGTCCTCAAGGCTGCAGAAGAAGATACGGAAAAAATCGAAGCCCTGTCCACCGGCCTCGGTGCGAATGATCTCGGTGAGCTTGCGTGGGACAACGGCACATTATGGATTGAGGGCTCCGGCGCACTCGTCAAGGTTGTCGGTGATGGATATTCCCTTGCTGACTGGATAACCTACAAGGATATGGACGGTTTCGGCAAAGGTTCAATCTCGGCGATACACGTATCCGGCGATACACTTATCGTCGCATGGAGATACTCGTCGACAATCAACGATACAAATTATCCGGTGGGTGACGGTTTTTCATTTTCAACCGACGGCGGCAATATTTGGCGTCATGTAAAGATAGAAGACATTTTCCCTGAGCGTGCAGTCCTCGATCCGCCGGGAATTTATACAAATACATATGATATCGTTTTGGATAACGGGTCGGTCTGGTGTTCGACGACGACAGGATTTCTGCTGAAAACCGACGATCTGGGATTTACATGGAGCACATTTCTTCCCACCAACATTCCCGATTCGCTCGAGAATAAATTCGGCGAGGAAAATTATCACGGTCAATGTGTGGACGTCTACGGCGATACCGTATGGGTCGGCACGTTTGACGGTATGAACGCCAGTTTCGATGGTGGAGAATCCTGGACGAATTTTTCCTGGCCGGAGGACGGTTCCACGGAAACGGAATATCCCGGCGATTTCGCTGTGGCAGTCGAACATCAGGTTGTGGATGGCAAAACCTATGTTTGGGTGGCGTCGCGTGAGTATATCTACACCGGGCTCGGTAAATACGGTATCTGCGTGACCTCCGACAACGGTCAGACATGGGAATACAAAATCGAACTCGATCCCTCTGAAAGCGCATGGAATTTTGCATTCGGACACAACACCGCATCCGACGACAGCGTGAGCGAAAAAACGGTTTATGCCGCCACTGGCGCTGGCCTTATGGTCTCTTACGACCACGGCGATACCTGGAGTGATATTGAGATACGTGCGTCGGACGACCTATACTGGGATGACGACGCCTCGATATCCTCGGTTGTGGTTGCCGGAGACGAGCTTTGGGTTACCAGTTCGGACGGCGCAGCGCGGTCGAAAGACTGGGGTGAGACTTGGGAGATATTCAAAGGCATTACCCGTGTTGAGTCAATTGATACGGGGAACCGGAATATCGGTATTTCCTCCGAATACGACACACTCGAGGGGCATCTAAAGACCTATGCGTTCCCCAATCCATTCTCACCGAAACGCGCACATAAGGATTACTCACGGACACGTATCCAGTATGCTCTCGAAAATGACGCGAATGTCACGATCAGGATATACAGTTATTCCGGCAAACTCGTTCAAGAGCTTCTCATCGACGAAAACCGGAGCGGCGGACGGGATTATCAGGAGGTCTGGAACGGTACGGACGGAAGCGGCGAAATCGTACCAAACGGCGTATACTTTTACATTATAAATACAAACGAGGGAGATTCCGCACGTGGGAAAATTATGGTTTTGGACTGACCGGGCGGTATCGTCAGCAGTTTTTCTTTTGGTTATAACAGCGTTCTTATTGGTTTCTCCCGCCCTGCCCGCCGATGCGGAGGAATATAAGGCCTGGCCCGGCGAGTTTCTGCGTATGGGCGCCGGTGCACGTGCAATGGGAATGGGTAACGCCTATTCGGCGGTCGAGGGGGATATATACAGCGCCTATTTCAATCCCGCCGGTCTTGCGGCGATGGAAAGCCGTCAGCTCTCGGTCTCATGGCGGTATCTCAACATGGACAGGCGGTTTGTCAATGTAATGTACGGCAGCCGTATCGGGCCCGATGCCGATTTTGCGTTTTCATGGATTCAGGCGGGGACGGACGGTATAACCGGCCGCGACCTCAACGGTAATATTACCCATCAACTCGAAGACAAACGCAACGCAGTTTCGCTTACATTTTCGAAAACAGTGAATGAAATGGTTTCATTCGGACTGAATACCAAGCTCGTTTTATGGAAACTCGACAGCGAGGATGCCCGCACGTTCGGATTTGATCTCGGCGCTATTGTCAGACCGGTGGAGAAATTGGCGGTATCGTTCGTTATCCGAGATATTAAAAGCCGTTTCAGGTGGGAATCGCAGCGATGGAAGAAGACAATTTCGGGTTCAGATTCGCAGCCGCTGCAGAAAGACGACTCATTCCCGATCTATTACACATTTGGCGTCGCATACCGTGCGTATATGGACAGGCTGCTATTCTCTTTGACGCTTGAAAATGTCGAGGATAATCCTGCCGGACTCAATCTCGGCGCCTCCTATGTGCTGCACGATAGAATCACACTTCGAACCGGTTATTATAACTATACGTCCTCGGATGAAATCGACACCGGTTCGCCGACATTCGGTTTAACCTTAAACGTTACCGGAACAGTCGGATTCGATTACGCGTATGTGCCGAATGATTTCGGTAACGATTCGCTGCATGTAGCATCCTTATTCCTGAACTATGGAGAATAGATAACGTGAACTATATGAAATATGCTCTACCGGTATTTTTTACTTTCTTTCTCGCTACTCAGCCTGCTCTCCCGGATTCGTATCTGAGTGAGTCGGGAAGCGCAGGTATGTCGTTCCTCAGTATCTCGCCCTCATCGGCTATTGCCTCTCTCGGCGGCGGCGCAACGGCATATATGACCGGCTCCTCCTCTCTCTGGTCGAATCCCTCCCTGATAGCGCTTCAGGAGCTGAGAACCGCAGAATTTACTCATACCGAATGGCTTGAGGGCATCAAACAGGAATATGCGACCTTTACCGCAAAGCTCGATCCCGGCACCATTGGTCTCGGCGCCCAGCTTTTCGATTCCGGCGATATCGACGGGCGCGACGATTACGGAAATTCCATCGGTAATTACGGCATAACAAATGCCGCGTTATCGATCAGTTACGCTGGGATGGCAACCGACTGGATCGCTCTTGGCGCAACATACAAGAAGCTTTTTCAGAAAGTGTCGGACGAAACCGCCGACGGATACGCGTTCGATGCTGGTGTTACTATACTCACACCGGTCAAAGGATTGGCATTTGCCGCCTCGGGGCGTAATTACGGCAAAATGGGAAAACTCATGAATACAACCACCGACCTTCCCTCGAATATCAGCGTCGGATGCGTGTACAGCGATGTGGCCCCAGGGCTTAAGAAGTACTACTCAATCGTCGGCGATGTCATTTTCCCCCGGTACGGCGATAATGGGGTCCGTCTCGGCGTGCAGGTCGACACTATCGACTATCTCAAAATCCGCATCGGCTACCGTAACGACAGCGATTTTGAGGACCTCATTTACGGCGTCGGATTTAACTGGGAGAAAGTAACGGCGGATATAT
Organism: uncultured bacterium; assembly: GCA_964497605.1. GTDB lineage: Bacteria > Latescibacterota > Latescibacteria > Latescibacterales > Latescibacteraceae > Latescibacter. Next base: position 10,305 of record CAZCDQ010000001.1, on the reverse strand, counting down.
CATATTCGGCGCTGAGAAATGTTTCTGACGATGCCCTCAGATTTACTTTTTCGTTAACAGGATTTTAATGGAACAGGTGATGAAATCAGCCCTTGCCGGTCTCGGTGGCGATTATGCTGAGATACGGCTTGAGCGTTCCGAAACGACGGTACTCAACTTTATGGGGCCGACACTCGAGGACATTGGGACTACGTTCAGGCTCGGCGGGTGTGTTAGGGTATGCGTGAACGGCGGCTGGGGATTCGCATCGTTTAACACCCTCGACGACATTTCCCGCAGCGCGAAAACAGCTTATACCTTGGCAAAAATCTCCGCCGGTAAAAAAACCGTGCTCGCCCCCGTCGAACAAATCGTTGCGGATGTGAAAAGCGCGGCGGAAATCGATCCCGCAACCATTTCCCTCGAAGAAAAATATGAGCTTCTAAAAAAATACAACGACATTATGCTCGCCGACAAGGAAATTGTTACGACAAAATCCATGTACCGCGATACAAAAAAGGATGTCTGGCTGCATACATCCGAGGGCACCATGCTCCATCAAGAAACGGTCAGAGCCGGCGTGTCGGTTTCGGCGACTGCAAAGGATGGTGCGAATGTCCAACGGGGATTTAAATCGTTTGGCGATTCGCGGGGATACGATACTGTCCTGAACCGTGAAGCTGACGTCGAGAATGCAGTCAAAGTTGCACGCGACCTTATCAAGGCGCCAAAAGTAAACGGAGGCGTGTATCCGGTAATACTTGATCCGGAGCTTGCCGGTGTATTTGCCCATGAGGCGTTCGGACATATGAGCGAGGCAGATTTCATTTATGAAAATCCGCAGGCACGCGAGATGATGAAAATGGGGCGGCGATTCGGACCTGATTTTCTCAACATTATCGACGACGGCTCCCTCGAGGGCGAAAACGGTTATGTCCCCTATGACGACGAGGGTATCAGGTGCGAAAAGACATATTTGATACGTGACGGCATCCTGTCCGGACGGCTTCATTCCCGTGAAACGGCAGGTAAAATGGGCGAGCGTCCTACCGGTAACGCGCGGGCGATCAGCTCTTCTTTCAGTCCCATCGTGCGGATGACCTCAACCTATATCGACGTCGGCGAATCGTCAATCGAGGAGATGCTTGAAGGTGTCGGCGAGGGCATTTACGCCTGCGGATTTATCGGCGGGATGACCGATCTGGAACGGTTTACGTTCAGTTCGGCGCACGCTTACCGTGTCGAAAAAGGTAAAATCACTGTTCCGGTACGCGATGTCATCCTTTCCGGCAACGTCTTCGAAACACTGAACAACGTATCCATGATCGGCAGCGATCTTACCTTTTTCGGCGGTCTTGGCGGGTGCGGAAAATCCGGACAGAGTCCTCTGCCGACAACGGACGGCTCACCGCATATACGCGTCGAAAATGTATTAATTGGATAACAGGCACATCATGATCGAAAACCTTCTTGAAAAAGCAAAACGGAAAACAGGCGCCGCCGAGGCGTTTGTCATACAATCCGACGAAACAAATGTCTCGTTCGATGCCGGCATATTGAAGAATGCGAACCGCAAGCGTTCGTTCGGCGTGGTACTGAGAGTGATTCATGAGGGACGGCTCGGATTTTCATCCTCAACCGATCCCGGTCGGATCGACGATATGGTCGAACGTGCGATTGCAGCGTCAAAATATGGTAAAACAGCCGATTTCGAGTTTCCGCGAAGTGCCGATACCTGCATTGTCAATACGTTCGATCCGGCAGTGGAGTCATTCTCGCCGGAAACGGCGGTTACCGAGGGTAACCGTACGATTGAGATGCTGAAAGAACGCTGTCCGAAAGGATTGACCTATACTGAATTTACCTCGACTGTATCAACCGTCCGAATAGCGAACACCACCGGCCTCGACCTATCGTATCGCGAAACCGGTTTTAGCCAGGGTGTGACCATGATCTTCGTGGACGGCGATTCCATACTATGGATTTCCGACGGCGGGAGTTTCGGAACGCTTGAGATGCGGACTGAACAGTATGTCGAGCATATCGCAGAGTTAGCAGTCAACGCTGAGAAAAAAGCCCCGAAAATCACAGGAAATTTTCCGGTCATATTCGCTGCGGACCAGATGCCGCATTTACTCCAGTCGGTCGAGATGGGTGTGGACGGCAGGCGGCTTCTGAATGGCGACAGCCCGCTTATCGGTAAATCCGGCGAGCGCGTACTCGGATCGGTTACACTGACCGACGATCCACGTATCGATAATGCTCCGGGCAGCAGGCCGTTCGACGATGAGGGCGTTCCCTCGCGGACAAATGCGCTTTTTAAGGACGGTGTCTTTCAGGATTTTCTGTTCGATCTCGATACCGCCGCTAAAACGGGGAATGCCGCCACCGGAAGCGCACACCGCGGAATGCTCACACAGCCCCAGATCGGCACCTCGAACCTTATGCTTTCCGGCGGATCGTCGGATATCGGTACAATGATTGCGGCCATGAATGAGGGCGTAGTCGTCTATGATGTGCTCGGCGGAGGACAGTCGAATCTGATTGCGGGCGATTTTGCGTTCAATGTCATGCTCGGATTTCTTGTCAAAAACGGCGAGATAATCGGGAGGCTTTCCGATACGATGCTTTCAGGCAACGTTTACAGCGCATTCGGAAATATTGCGGCGATGGGTACTGAAATTAAACCTATCGGCACGGTCTTTACGCCGGATGTAATGTTCACGGAACTTTCTATCTCCGGCAGGTAATATGCTTTACAAACGCATCATCATAAACGGCCGCGACGGCTATTTCAGGAATTTCCGCCCTGATCCGGGAAAACAGGGCCGGTACGGAACGAATGTTGTGCTGTTTCTCGCTACGCTCCTTTCGACGACAGTCATGGGTGCGCTCATGGTCGGCGCAAACCCTTTTACCAGTCTCGGCGGCATGACCCGGGGGCTCCCCTATTCGATGACTATTTTGACCATCCTCGGAGTTCATGAGTTCGGCCACTATTTTGCCGCCCGGTTCTGGAAAGTTCGTTCTACACTCCCCTATTTCATACCTTTTCCGTTTTCAGCGATAGGTACGATGGGTGCGGTCATCCGGCTCAAGTCGTCCATTCCCAACAAAAAAGCGCTTATCGATATCGGCGCAGCAGGGCCAATCGCGGGATTTATCATTGCGGTCGCAGCCTCCGCGACCGGTCTTTCGATGTCCGAGATTGTACCCATACAACCCTCCGAAAATGTGCTCGCTCTTCCGCTCGGCGAATCGCTTCTTTTTAAAATTCTGGGATATTTTATCATTGGACCCCTTCCTGAAAATACCGATATATTGCTGCATCCAGTCGCATTTGCGGGGTGGTTGGGATTATTTGTGACCTCGCTGAATCTTATACCGTTCGGACAGCTCGACGGCGGCCATATCCTTTTTGCAGTTTCACCGCGGATTCACGATCTGCTTAGGAAGATACGAATTCCGTTGCTTCTGTTAATGGGGCTGACATTCTGGGTCGGCTGGTATGTTTGGGCGGTTCTGATGCTGTTCATAGGCGGGAGACATCCGGCACCCGAGAATATGTATGCTGAAGTTGATCCGCTCAGAAAAACAATTGCGGCAACCGCTATGATTATATTTATTTTATGTATAATGCCGACACCGGTTTTATTCCAATAATGGAGAGGAGATTGTTTAATCCAAGATCGACAGTCCGAATTATGAGCAAGGTTGTTTTTATAGCCGTTCTGACGCTAATATTCGGTTCGTGCAACAATCCGTTCAGCACACGCGATCCCGAGGAGCCTGGTTCCGATGGTACTGCGATCAAACCGCCGAACTCGCCGGAAAATGTTCTATATAACCTCGAATCGTCTTTCGAGGGTCTGAGTACGTTAGATTACATGGCTATATTCACCGAGGATTTTATTTTCAGTCCCGACTCCGAGGATTCTCTCAAATATGTAGAGGATTTCAGAAGCGGCTGGGGATATGAAAAGGAAAACCAGTTCGCAAACAATTACCTTCAGCGGATTAATTTCACTGACAGCATCGAGGGGAAACCGATCTTTCTCGATACCGTCTCGATTGTGCCGGGTGCCAATTTGTACGAATTCACATACAACTTGCTCATTTTTGAGACCGATCCAGCCGGTGAAGGGGTGAACAGGATCGAGATCGAGGGTGAGGCATGGCTCTATTTCCGTGAGGATTCCGAAGGTGAGTGGTATATTTACCGCTGGATCGATCACAGACTCAATAAGAATTCCATAACCTGGGGCGCACTCAGAGCGCAGAATATTTAGAAATATATTGCGAACCGAGCGTCATCTGTGTAACATATCATTGTTCATATGATGTTAATCTGAAAGTTTTCAAGACGACAATGAAAAGATACCATACATATATATCAATCGCCTGTATGCTCACCGCCGCGATTATCCTCGGACAATCGTGCATTTTTGCCCCAAAAGAGGGAGAAAAAACGGTCGACAATTCGGTTGGGAAATGGCAGGACCCGGTCCATCCGGAAGTCGTTATCGAGAATCTGAAAGTGGCATTTAACGACCGCGATGTAGACCTCTATGAACGATGCCTGCACGAAAACTATTTTTACGAAAGCATTTCAACCATCGATTCGCTCAATGTGACATGGTCACGTTCAACCGATGTGAGTGTGATGGAATCCTTATTTGACGATTGCCTTTCATTTGTTTTTACACCGATTCAATCCTCGTTAATATTTGAATACGGCTCCGCAATGCCCGATTCTCTTATACCTGCGAATGCTCAGATTTCAGAGGAACATCCGAATGAAATCTGGCGGATATACAATTACGACATCTCCATGGACCTTTCATTTAAAACGCATGGGGAAATGCGCGTTCATCAGTTCATGAAATTCGCCATGGTCGAAAACGATAACAACGAATGGTTGATCATCCGGTGGATCGACGAGACCAGTTTAACCGAATAAAGGCGTTACGGTGACAGAGTCCGGTAAAAAAAAGAACATTCTCCTCTATATTCTCTTGTTGCTGACTGCTGTGGCTACGCTGGTTGTATCGACCTATCTATGGTATCTTGTTCTAAAGCCGGAAGCGGTTGAAAAACCCACAATCATTCCGCTCCGCATTTCAGCGGAATCGTTCTCGCTCATTCTCGAAAAGAATCTGCGGTCGCTGTTATCCGAAATCGGTATCGACGAAGACGGAATCATCATAAGCGAACCGGATTCGACACACGGTGAAATAAACAACGTCTACACGGTGCAAATCCCCGAAAATCGTTCGCTTACCCTATTCAATGTGAAAATACACCAAATGGCCGATGAAATGGGCGGCAGGGTGTTTCAGGGATTGGAAAGCTCGAACGGTAGACAGCTTACTATCAGGGTCGGCGCCGGCAGAAGACCAACCGATCTTATCGTTCTTAGAAAGGTCAATATCGTTCAGCCGCCGCTGGCGCGGGTTGCGCTCATTGTGGACGATCTCGGTACCAGAAATCTTGAGTCCGCACGGCGCCTCTGTAATCTCGAACAGGTTGTGACACTTTCAATCCTGCCGTTCCAACTCCATACGAACGATGTTGTCGAACTTGCCCACGAAACCGGCACGCCCTATATCCTTCACATGCCCATGGAACCAAAGTCATACGCGGCGAATCCGGGCGAGGGAGCAATCCGCACAGTCGACAGAAATACCGACATCAGGGAGAAGCTCGAACGGGCATTCCGCGATGTCCGCGGCGCCGAGGGTCTCAATAATCATATGGGCTCAAAAGCAACCGAGGATTTGCGGACAATGGAAATTGTAATGGATTATCTGAGCGAGAATAACTATTTCTTTGTGGATTCGCGGACCTCGAATAACTCAAAAGGATATTCGCTGTCTCAGAAAATGGGTGTGAAAAGCGCGGTGCTGTATACATACATCGACGTTGAGGCCGATCGCGATTTCATGAATGACCGGATCGATAAAATCGCCGCCGCCGCCCGTGAAAAAGGTATCGTTGTTGCAATCTGCCACGACCGTCCGCTTACAATCGAAGTGCTCGAGAAACGCCTGCCCGAACTCGCCGCCTCGGGAATAACATTTATTAAAGTATCAGATATCGTCCGCTGAATCTACCATGTCTCGTATTTGACAATTTTTTCGAGCGGTTCGCGTTTTTTAACCGGGACTTTACGCTCGGCTGGATGCCCGACAGCCAGAATACCCACAATACGTACACCCTCATCCGGCACACCGAGAAGCTCTTTCACCTGATCCTCGTAAAATGCGCCGAGCCAACAGGCTCCGAGTCCGATATCGTGCGCAACAAGCGCCATATTCTCCATGGCAATGGCAACATCGAGATTATATGTATGCTGTCCGCAGGTCATCACGTAATCGGTGTTGACGCCACAGCAGACAATCAGCGCCGCAGCGTCGGCAACAAAGCTCTGATTCCTGCATGCCGGAACAAGTTTTCCTTTCATATCCGGATCGCTGACAACAATCAGCCGCCAATCCTGAAAATTTTTGGCCGACTGCGCAAAACGTGCGGCATAAAGGATTTCGGCAAGGTCTTTTTCACGCAATGGTTCCGAGGTAAAATTCCTGACACTATATCTGGTTTTAATCGCCTCTAAAACGTTCATATTCCCTTCCTCTTTAAAATTGACAGTATTAACAGTATTAACTCTCAGTTTTTTTGCTCTGGCTTCTAACCCCTCCGATGGCGGAATTTGTCGATGGCAACTGCGCCGATAATAATGACACCAATTATGATTTCCTGCACATAGTTCGGGATGCCCGACATGTTGCAGCCGTTTCTAAGAAACGCCATGATAAAAGCGCCGATAAGGGTTCCGAGAATCGAACCCTCACCACCGCTGAGCGATCCGCCGCCGATGACAACCGCAGCGATGACATCAAGCTCTTTTCCGATGGCAACCGTGGGATCGCCCACGGTGAGACGTGAGAACTGCATAACACCCGCAAGTCCGGACATAAATCCTGCAAAAACATAGATGTAGACTTTTGTCCGTTCGACACGCACACCGCAAAGACGGGCAGTCGATTCGTTCGAGCCGATTGCGAATGTATACCGACCGAAGACCGAATACCGCAGTATAACCGCCACAACAACCGCCAGAATGATCATAAGCCAGACGCCGGGGGAGAACAGTATCCATTCCATTTTCGGCGAACGAGACATGATCTCCCAGAGCCATGTTATGGGGGCATCCACTTTCTGTTGACCCGAAAACCATTTTGCCGTGCCGCGTGCGATACCCATCATACCAAGTGTTGCAATAAAGGGAATGATGCCGAGATACCCGATCAGCACTCCCGTAACCGCACCGCACGCCGTACCGGACAAAACACCCGCCAAAACCGCGATCATGGGACTGAAACCGTGATCAATCATAATCGCAGTCACTACCGTCACAAGCGCAATCACCGAACCGACAGAAAGATCGATACCGCCGGATATGATAATAAATGTCATCCCCATTGCCGCAAGCGCAACAATAACCGTTTGATTTGCAACTGTCAGAAAATTGAAAAATGTCGGAAATTTATCCGGTTCGAGTATGCTGAATAGAAGAAGAATCAGACCGAGACCGATGAACGGCCCGATAAGTGAGAAAATATTCTTAATCTGTTTGCCGGCGCCGTTCTTTATTGACAGCATGTTCGGTGTATTGTTCATACGGCATTACACTCCTGAGGTAGCTTCGTTCATGATAGAATATTCGTCCCATTCCGATACCGGTTTTTTCGGTCCGAGCACTCCGCGGTGCATGACCGCGATCGTGTCGCAGATGCCAAGCAGTTCGGGAAAATACGAACTAATAATCACAATCGCTTTGCCCTGTGCTGCAAGGTCGCCGATAAGACGGAAGATTTCGACTTTCGAGCCAACATCCACACCCCGTGTCGGCTCGTCCAGCAGATAGATATCGGCATCCTCCTGAAGGAGCCGTGCGAGAGCAACTTTCTGCTGATTGCCACCCGAAAGGCTGTCGGTACGGTCGGTAAGAGTGTCGAGCTTAACTGACAAACGGTCGATCCAAACGCCCGCTGCGTCATTCAACGTTTTACTGTGTACCATGCCCCATTTCGCAAGCGAGGGCAGTGTCGAAAGCGTGATGTTCTCCGCAATAGAACGCTCGAGCGCAAGCCCCTCTGTCTTTCTGTCCTCCGAAAGGAACGCGATACCCTGGTTAATCATGCGATGCGGTGTGACAGGGCCTGATATTTCGTGGTGAAAGCCTATGGTAAAGGTGCCCGATTCGAATTCCTGCAGACCATAGAGCACCCTGAACGATTCGGTCCGTCCGGCGCCGACAAGCCCCGCAATGCCGAGGATTTCACCCCGTCTGACCGTCACATTAACCTCAACCGGAAGCTTTTCACCTTTCAATCCCTCAATTCGCAGGAATTCGTCGCCGATATCGTGCGGAATACGAGGGAACATCTCATCAAGGGACCGGCCGACCATGTATTCAATGATTTTATCGATGGATGTCTCTTTCGCATCGCCGGTTGCAACTGTTTCGCCGTCACGGAGCACAGTGAAACGGTCGGCGATCTCGGCAACCTCCTCGAGAAAATGGCTGATATAGATAATGCTGACACCGCCCGTTTTCAGTTTTCTGATCACCTCGAAAAGCTGCCGCATATCGTCGTGCGAGAGTGACGATGTCGGCTCGTCAAGGACAAAGACCATATTGTCGGTAATAAGTCCGCGGGCAATTTCAACAAGCTGGCGGGCTGCTGGAGAAAGGTCGCGGATTTTTGTCTGCGGCGCGAGATTGGGATGGTTGAGCGTTTTCAGCGCGTCCTTGATCCGTGCACGAAAGGTATCTCGTTTAATTATGCCGAATTTTGTATCCTCGATACCGAGAGTAAGATTTTCCTCGACTGTCAGGTGTTCAGCAAGGTTCAGCTCCTGATAGACCATCGAAATGCCGGACAGTCTCGCATCCATCGGTTTCATCGGACGGAACGGTTTACCGTCGAGCATGATACTGCCCTTGTCAGCACAGAGCGCACCGGACAGAATTTTCATGAGCGTCGATTTACCGGCGCCGTTTTCACCGATGAGCGCATGAACCTCGCCCTTCTTGACCTCGAGATCAACCCCGTTCAGGGCGTGCACGCCGCCGAACGATTTCTTTATACCCCGCATGGCGAGTATTGTGTTTTCCGATAAACCTGTAAGCTCAGTCATTTCTGTCTGCGGTATTTCGACATTTCAAGTTTTTTATTCAAGATATTGCGCGATATCGGGTTTCAGAAGCGCCTGAATATTCGGATCGTTCATATTCTCGGGGGTCGCAAGGGTCACGCCCGTATCGATTTGTTTCTCAACTGTTTCACCGTTCAGGTGTGCGACCGCGGTCTTTACTCCCTCATACCCCATTTTGAAAGGATTCTGAAGCACTAATCCCTGAATTTCGCCTTTTTCCATCGCTTCGATCAGCTTTTCCGAAGAATCGAATCCGACGAATATTATATTTTCAGTAAGCCCGGCGTCCTGAATGGCTCGCAGCGATCCGAATGTGCTTGATTCGTTCGGCGAGAAAAAGGCATCGAGGCCCCCGAACCGATTCAGCAGATTCTCGGCGACATTTTGTGCGGTCTCGGTTGTCGCACCGGCGTACTGGTTGTCGGAGAGAATTTCGATACCGGGATATTTTGATTTAATTGTATCTAAGAATCCAGCCTCACGTGCCGTCGTGGAGGCACTTCCCTCCTGATACCTCAGAACCACCAGTTTGCCCCGGCCGCCGAGCAACTCACCCATGCGATCGCCAGCAAGCTGGCCGCCTTTGTAATTGTCGGTCGCAACGAAAGAAATATGGTAATCGCCTTGAAGGTCCGAATCGATGATGACCGTGGGAATGTTCTGTTCTAATGCCGAACGAACCGGCATAACAAGCGCACGGTCGTCAAGCGGCGCAAGCACAATCGCATCGACACGGGATGCAATAAATGTCTCGACCACCTGCACCTGCTCCTCGCGGTCGTCCTCCTTGAGCGGGCCTTTCCAGATAATTTCGACATTGCCGATTTCGCGCTGCGCTTTAACAGCACCGGCATGGATGGATTTCCAGAATTCGTGCGTCGTCCCCTTGGGGATTACCGCGATGCTCAGCGTATCGCTCACTCCCGACGCATCGCCGTCATCGCCCGAACCGCCGCAGCCGGCAAAAAGCATCGCGCCAAAGGTAAACAATACAATATAAAACAATATATGTTTCATCGGCTTCATACTGTAACCTTTTGAATGAATAAATGAACTACCCCGGACTGAAGTCCGGGGTATCAAATCGTGCTTAAATCAAGC